>CAYVWX010000058.1:0-14670 GCA_964455635.1 uncultured Lentimicrobiaceae bacterium
ATTTCCAACACTGCCGAAACAGATAGCCTGCTTGATGCAGAAGCCTCTGGCAATTTAATCGGGTAATTTATGGCACTAAAGGGGTATTGGCCATCTTTGGCATGGTCCTTGATAATTTTACTGTTGACAGGACTGCCCGGAGATGTTTTTCCCGAAATAAAAACTTTTTGGGACTGGCTAAGCCCTGACAAGGTTGTTCACCTGATTATTTTTGGCGCCTTATCCTTTTTAATTTTATGGGGATACCGCGACAAATACTCGGGAAACAACCGGAAAAAACTGGTTTTTACAGCTGTAATAATCACTATTTTATACGGCATACTTACCGAATTGCTTCAACGGTACGTTTTTATAGGCAGAAGCGGTAATGTTTTCGATGCCCTTGCCGATGCCGCCGGAGCATTGATAGGATGGTGGTTATTTATTCCGGTTTTCAAAAAATTAAAATCAAAAAAGGGTTACTATTAAGATAATTCTTAATTTAGCCCGGTTTTTAACTTCAAAAACAAAACAAAATGGAAATTAGAAAAACACCGAAAGCTGATTTGGAAAACAAAAAAGGCTATTTTATGGAAATAGGTTTGATTATAGCCCTTTTGATTGTCTTTGCAGCTTTCTCAATGAAAAGCTACAACAAACAAACTGTAAACCAGTTGCAGGTTGCTGTTGATGATGCCCCCGAGGAGATAATTCCCATCACCGAGCAAAAGGTAAAACCACCCCCACCCCCACCTCCCCGCCAGGTAACTCAAATTAAAATTGTTGAAGATGACGTTCAGGTTGAAGACGATCTTGATATAGATGTGGAAGCTGACGACAACACCGAATTTCAGGAATATGTACCACCTGAAACCGACGACGAAGATGTTGAAGAACAACAAATTTTTCAGGTTGTTGAAAACATGCCTGAATTTCCGGGTGGCAGAGCAGCACTGATGAAATACCTTGCCACCAACATTAAATACCCGCCGTATGCCAAAGAAGCCGGTATTCAGGGACGTGTATTTATTAATTTTGTGGTTGAACGCGACGGCTCCATTACTGCTGTTAAAGTACTCCGTGGTATTGGCGGCGGCTGCGACGAAGAAGCCGTTCGTGTGGTAAAAGCAATGCCTAAATGGAAACCGGGAATGCAACGTGGAAAACCCGTGAGGGTTTCGTTTAACCTTCCCGTTAAATTTACACTACAATAAAACAACATTTCAATGTTTAAAAAAAAGCTGCCTCTTCCGGGCAGCTTTTTTTTTGCCCTCCACACAAATTGTTTCACAGGATTTTTTACCTTTGTGAAATCATGAAAAAAACTATAACAATACTATTGTTTACTTGCTTTTCACTGATTTCAATTGCAGAAAACATTTCCGGAATCGACAGTCTTAAAACAAGTATTTCAAAAACCACCGGAGTTGAAAGAATCAAACTCCTTATTAAATTATCTGAAGCGTATAGAAACATTATGTTCGACGAATGCATTGTTAACGGCCAAAAAGCTGTTATTCTGGCGCAAAAAATGAACCTGCCCGATTATGAAGGCCAAGCCAATAAATCGATGGGGGTAAGCTGCTATATGCTCAGTAATTACAAAATGGCATTGGATTTCTTTTTAAAAGCATACAATTCGTTTAAAAAGTCAGGAAACATATTACAACAGGGAAACTGTTTAAGCAATATCGGTTTAATTTACGACGAATGGTCTAACTATCCTAAAGCGGAAAAATACTTTAAACAGGCCCTTGAATTAAAAACCAAAGCCGGCGACAAGTCAAGTATGGCTACAACATTAATTAATTTAGGCAACATCTACTATTACAATTACAACTATCAGGGGTCGCTGGATTATTATTACCGCGCAAAACTTTTGTTTGAAGAGGCAAACAACAAACAGGGCATCGGCCAGTGCCTGAACAATATAGCCATTATTTATAAAGCCTGGGGAAATACTTCACAGGCAATGAAATATTTAAAAGAAGCTGAAAAGTTTTATACACAAAACAAAAACGAATATGAGCTTTCAAAAGTTTATTCAAACATGGCCGATATTTACTGCGAACAATACAAAAACTACAAACAAGGAATACAATACTACGAAAAATCGCTTGTACTCAAAAAGAAGTTGGGCGACTTACAAGGTATCGGCATGGTTTACAACAATATGGGCTCATTATACGGCAACATGGAAGATTACAGCAAAGCTACTTCCTACTTTAATAAGAGCCATAAAATATTTACCGACATCAACTCCGAATCGGGACTGATTATGGTTGATCAAAACAGAGGCAAAATTGCCATGTCGCAAAAACACTATAAAACAGCAAAAAAGTTTTTTCTCAAAAGCCTTAACAACGCCGTTAAAATACATTTGCCCGATTACATTTCATCTAATCAGGAATACCTGTTTAAAATTGCTGCTGCAACCGGAAACTATAACGAGTTTACAAACTATTACACCCGGTTTATAGCAGGAAAAGACACGCTGCTAAACCAGCTTAACCAAGCAAAAATGGCCGAAATAGAAGCCCGCTATAAAGCCGAAGAACAACTTAACAAAACCATTAAATTAAAAGAAAAAAACGAACAGTCGTTAAAAGCCATTCATAAATACCGACTGATGTTAGCCGGAATTGGGGGAGTAATGTTTCTTTTACTTGTCATCATTATTTTCTATTTTCGCTACAAAATTTTAAAACTGAAAAAACATTAAACCGGTTACCACACTTTTTTTAATTTTTCTTTGATGCCGGTTCGCCAAATAATTGCTACTTTCACCTTAAAAATTTAGTAACCATCAGCAACCTGTTATTCAGTGAGTTCAATTATTCAGCCATATCATCTTTTTTCCGATCCTAAGCTGTACTATCCCGCTATGCTTGAAAGCATTAAAAACGCTAACAATTATGTTTATATAGAAACTTTCAGGTTGGGTAGAGATCATATTGGCGAACAGTTTATTAGTGCCCTCGCAAAAAAAGCCGGACAGGGTATCGAGGTAAAGCTTCTTATTGATTATTGGGGTGGCAAAGCATTGGATGACAGCTTTTTTAAAAAGTTAACCGATGCAGGCGGCGAAGTGAGGTTTTTTGAAAAAATTAAATTTAATACCGATATTTTTACCCGCGGCCACCGCAGAAACCACCGCAAACTGCTTTTAATTGATGACAACATTACTTACATCGGCTCATCAAATCTTACAGGCTACAACATTAACTGGAGAGAATCGGTGTTGCGCATGGAAGACGGCCTTACTAAAATTTTTAAAAAAATATTTTTACAAGACTTCAAAATTTACAAAAAATATGTTTTAAATGTAGTATATTACTCACAAAAAGAGACATTTAAAAATTTCGAGATTTTACGCGACGTACCCAACATTGCCGTTAAAAAAATTAACTACCGTTTTGTAAAACTTATTAACGAAGCCAAGAGAAGAGTAATTATTGAAACACCCTATTTTTTACCGGGATTTTTGCTGCGAAAGGCAATGATTAACGCAGTAAAACGAGGGGTTGAAGTACAGGTTGTTATGCCCCGCCAATCGGATGTAAATATTGTAGATATCCTGAGAAACAAATACCTGGGCCCATTGGCAAAATCGGGAATCCAGTTTTTATTTTACACCAAAGATAATCTTCATGCCAAATTAATGCTGGTTGACGATGCCACTTTTGCCATCGGATCGTCAAATTTCGACTTTAGAAGCTTCAGATATATGTTTGAGATTGTCCTCATCGGCCATGAAACCTCAATCATTAAGCAGATAAAAAACCATGTTCATAAAACCATCAGCAATTCGGCACCCTTTAATTTTGAAAGATGGGCTAACCGTCCTTTCATAAACAAAATTTTTGAATGGCTGCTGCTCCCTTTCCGGCACTATTTGTAACATGCAAATGAATATACTAAATTTACCTAAAAACAGTTTTACCATTGTAAAATCATTAATTTTGCGGGACTTCAAAACGAAGTTTGTATAAAATATATTATTAACATTCTTAATGTAAGATAAATATGTCAGAACAGATTACATCAAAGTTGGCAATGGAACTTGAGGACAAATACGGTGCTCACAACTACCACCCTTTGCCGGTTGTATTGTCAAAAGGAAAAGGCCCCAAGGTATGGGATGCCGAAGGTAAAGAGTATTTCGATTTCTTATCAGCATATTCGGCTGTTAATCAGGGTCATTGTCATCCTAAAATTGTGGGAGCCATGGTTGATCAGGCGCAAACACTCACACTAACATCAAGAGCATTTTACAGCGATGTACTGGGTGTTTACGAAAAATACATCACCGAATATTTTGGCTACGACAAAGTACTGCCCATGAACTCAGGTGCCGAAGGCGATGAAACAGCCCTTAAACTAACCCGCAAATGGGCTTATGAAAAAAAAGGCGTTCCCGAAGGTGAAGCAAAAATTATTGTTTGTGCCAACAACTTTCACGGTCGTACCATTACCATTGTTTCCATGTCAACCGACCCCGATGCAAAAAAAGGGTTTGGCCCTTACACACCCGGTTTTGTGGTTATCCCTTACAACGATTTGGATGCATTGGCCAAGGCTTTGGAAGACCCAAACGTAGCAGGATTTTTGGTTGAACCCATTCAGGGCGAAGCCGGCGTGATGGTTCCCGATGAAGGATATCTGAGCAAAGCTTATGCCATGTGTAAACAAAAAAATGTACTGTTTATTGCCGATGAAGTACAAACAGGCATTGCCCGTACCGGAAAACTTTTGGCCTGCGATCACGAAAATGTTCGCCCCGATGTGTTAATACTCGGAAAAGCCCTTTCCGGCGGCGCTTATCCTGTTTCGGCCGTATTGGCTGACGACGACATTATGCTGACCATTAAACCCGGTGAGCACGGCTCAACCTTTGGAGGAAATCCGGTTGCAGCACGTGTTGCCGTAGCTGCCCTTGAAGTAGTAAAAGAGGAAAAACTCGCCGAACGGGCCGAAAAACTGGGAAAAATATTCAGGGCCGAAATGAAAAAAATCGACTCTAAAATGATTGAACTTGTCCGTGGCAAAGGCCTGCTGAACGCTGTAGTTATTAAACCCAAAAACGGAAAAACCGCCTGGGATGTTTGCGTTAAAATGGCCGAAAACGGTTTGCTTGCCAAACCCACCCACGATCACATTATCCGTTTTGCCCCTCCATTGGTTATTTCCGAAGAGGAGTTGATGGAAGCTGTTGAGATTATTAAAAAATCGCTGGCGACTTTTGAGTAAAAATAAATAATTTTAAAAAAAAGACTATCCTTACGGGATGGTCTTTTTTTTTACCCCACAACCTGATTTTACCATCCCTTTCGCATCCTGCCATAACAATCAACTAAATTTTTAGTTTAAAAACTTGACTTTTATATAATCTTCATTATCTTTGCAATAATTAACTATATTTTTAGTTATACAATAAGAACAAGATAATAATTATGCAACGATTAACCAATGCCGAGGAGCAAATAATGCAAATACTTTGGCGGCTTGAAAAAGCTTATGTAAAGGACATCATTAAGGAGTTGCCCCTGCCTAAGCCGGCTTACAATACTGTTTCAACCATCGTAAGGATACTTGAAAAAAAAGGATTTGTCGGCCACAAGGCCTTTGGCAAAAAATATGAATACTATGTATTAACAGACAAAAAGGAGTATCGAAAAAAATATTTTTCAGGATTTATTAAAAACTATTTTGAGAACTCCTATAAGTCGCTGGCATCCTTTTTTACCAAAGAGGAAGATTTAAGTTTGGAAGAGTTGGAAGAAATTAAACAACTTATTGAAGCGGAAATGAACAAAAAACAATCAGAAAAATAATTGTGCCATGAATATTTTCATAGTATACCTCATAAAATCGGCAATAGCACTGGCAATACTTTACACCGCATACCGGCTGTTGTTTTACAATCAAACCTGGTTTTACGTACGCCGGGCGGCATTGTTGTTTATAACGGTTTTTGCGCTTTTGGGCACCATTGTCTCACCGGTAATTTTGTCGCAACTCAATTTTTTTACCGGCACAACCAATCAAACTGTTGCCAACACCCTTGCAACAATTAATCTTGAAGAGGTGATTATTTCACCATCCACCCTATTGGTACAACACCACTCACTTACGCACATCCTTCTTGTTTTATATCTTTTGGGATGTATATTTTTCTTTTTCAGGCTGCTGTATAATCTTAGTAAAATCTACAACCTTTACAGCCATGCCGAAAAGGTTCATCATCAGGATAAAATAACGCTTGTTTTGTTAAAGGAAAAAATTGCTGTATTTTCATTTTTCAATCTGGTTTTTATCAACGGGGAAGTGTATAAAACCTCATCTCAAACAAAAGATATCATCGAACACGAAAAGGTGCACATTGCTCAATGGCATTCGTTGGATATTATTTTAACAGAGTTGGTAATTATATTACAATGGTTCAACCCTTTTGCCTATTTGTTGCGTAAAGCCATCGTGGAAAACCATGAATTTTTAGCCGACAGCAAAGTAATAGCCGGCTCAAACAACATGAGGTCGTACCGCTTATTGCTGCTAAACAATACCGTAGCCGGCAGCGCCTGTTACCTCGCCAATAATTTTAGTAATTTATTAATTAAAAAACGATTTAAAATGATGGAAAAATCAAAATCAAAAGTAAGGTTAACCGTATCGCTTTTAAGCTTTATTACGGCAATAACACTGGTAATGTTTTCGTGTACCAACAATCGAACAGAGCCGGCCGCATCAAAACAAAAAACGGCTCAAACAGAATCCAAAACAGCAACAACACATCCCGAACAAATGCCAAATCAAATTAAGGTTCCCACGGTTATGAGCAAAGATTCGGTTTTTAATGTTGTAGAAGTAATGCCCGAGTTTCCCCAAGGCAGAAGTGGACTTATGAAATATATGAAAGAAAATATTAAATATCCCGAACAGGCTAAAAACAAATCGATTGAAGGGAGGGTTTTTGTTAATTTTGTTGTTGAAAAAGACGGCAGCATAACCCATGTTAAAGTACTTAGGGGTATTGGCGGCGGTTGTGATGAGGAAGCTGTAAGAGTGATAAAATCGATGCCCAAATGGATACCGGGCAAACAAAAAGGCGTACCGGTAAGGGTAAGCTTTAATATTCCAATTAAATTTGCGCTAAACTAAAACATCAGGGGCCAGATAAATCCGGCAGGTATCTTAAGATATCTGAAAGGTTTAAAAGCCAACACTTTTAATTAATACTTCTCAGAAAAATTTCAATTTTAGTAGTGGCTTATAAAAAACGTCAAAAACGAAGCTTGCGAAATGCTGAATATCAAAAAGTTTACTCTTGTAAATGTTTGATTTCAGCATAAGCAAAGTTATTGGCGTTTTTTTATAGGCACTAATTATAAATATGCAACGTTACACCATCGTAATCAGCCCGATAACGTATTAGCGGAAACGAGCCCTCCCCTTCAAACAGGGAACCGTCAAGAATGTTATATTTATTGTCGTTACAAGTATCAACAACAAAAGGGTAGTTGTCGCCAACAATTAGTGCGGTACAAATATTTGTCTCGCTGTTACAACATTTATCGGGCTCGTTGGGCGGCGTCCGTTCGTACGCTAAAAAAGTGTTCATATCCATCCGGTAAACAATTATTCCCCGGCTTCCCGGAGGAATATACACCCCCGGTTTTCCGTTAAGATAAGTCCATCCGCCTGCCACGTTTAGGTCAAAAAACAGTGTTGAATTAGGATCGATGGTAATATCGATGCTTACAACAGGTACATTGGGATTAACCACGCCTTTGTTACACGACACTGCACCCAATAAAACAACCGAAACAAACAAAATCAATATTTTCTTCATAATCATATTTCAAACGCAATATTACAGGTTTTATTTGGAACAGCATAATTTCTTAAGTTTGTCGATGATAAATATACATTTAAAATGAAGCATCACCGCTTTAATAAATATTTTCTGTTTACAGTGCTAACCTGTTTAACCGTCACTTTGCTGCCGGCATGCCATACGCAGAAGCCTTTGGAAAACAAAACAAAACTTACCAAAGAGGAAAAAATGGTAAACAAACTGGAAAGCAAAGAAAAGAAAAAGCAGATGGCAGAATACAAAGCTGCTGTTAAGGCTCACCGGGAAAACCAATCGGAGGCGACAAAAAAAATGATGAAAGCAGACAAAAAACAGCAGCGCAAAAATAACCGCATACACCGGCGATCACTTTGGGACAGACTGTTTAACAACAGGTGAAGTAAATAAGCCTGAACCGGGTTATTCACCGTTTTTAAAAAGGTTTTCCGTATATTTGTGGTGACAAAGGATTATTGACAATCAAATCTTTACATCATGAAAAAAACTTTTTAATTCAATACAATGCCGCCGGAACGGATAAAAACCCAACATCTCCATTAAAAGTTTATCCCAATCCCGTGCGTAATATTTTGCATATTGAAGCGGGTGCAGGCATCAATAAGGTCCAACTCGAAAATATGCATGGAAACCGATTGATACAAAAATCCTCTTCAGGCAACACCTTAAATATTAATGTAAATAATTTACGCAGCGTGATTTACATTTTAACGATAACAACCAACAGTTATACGGGTCACCGGAAAATTATTGTAAAATAGTTTTTTTTCACGGCATACTCCCCAATAACCACACCGGCAATCAGATAATTACTTTTTAATAGTCTTGGTAAAATATATGTTCTCACCATCTTTTAGTTCAATCAGATAGATTCCGGCAGGCAGAAACTGTCCGGGCGCCCACTCAATACTGTTCCAGCCAAAAGAGAGATTCCGGGGTGTAAACTGCCTGACCTTTTCTCCGGTAACGGAATAAACTGTTATAACTGCCTTTTGAGCCGACGAATGGTAAAAACTGATGGCGGTACGAGCATCAAAAGGATTGGGTATGGTTTTTATCATATTGGATTCCGCCGTATGTTCTTCAACATCTCCACACAAATATATTACAGTGTTTGCCATAGACAGATATTTCTTTCCGGTGGTGGTATGTGTTTCCCAAATATCAAGCAGAGCCATAGAGCAAGTCTGGTCGTCGTGGTATGACCAACCTAATAAATAACGGGGATTAGAATTGAGTAAATTGTTTGAAGAGAGGTTGGTAGCAACAGTATTGTATCCTTCAAATGTATAATAGGAATAAATATCGTTGTTGCCGTCCTCGTTGGATACAAAAGAAAAATAGGCACTAATCATATTAAAGCTCCTGGGAAAAACATATCCCAGCATTGCAATTTGCGACACTTTTGCATTGGCACCCAAAGGAGTGGTTATTGTAATAACAGAATCCATATCATCTCCATAAAGACGTATTTTGCCATTGCTTTCCCAACCGGCATCAAGATTACTTATCCAGCCACCGGGAGAAATTTGTGTAGTAGTTAATCCGTTACAGTTTTCCACCGTGTCCAACGGAACAGGATCTGACCAGGACAAGGGCCTGCTACTGCTGTATAATGATTTTGAATACCAGATATGCGAAGAATCGTTTTCGGTCTTTTGATAATAAATCCGTGCATCGGTATAATTCGGATTAGAACAGTTTCCCGAGTCAATCATAGTTGTTTGAACTAAATAGGCCGAGTCTTGCGAAACCTGAAGTCCGGCAACATAAACCGAACTGTTTTGTTCCCATGTTATAATCTTACTTTGAAATATTTTAAAAGATGATATGTTGCCATCTGAATTATATAAAAAGTGTTCATCTCCCACAATTTCTGCATCATCATTTAAATAAAGATAATATATTCCATAAAAGCCGCTTTCATCGGAGAGATAGACCAATACCTTTTGGCTCTCTAATCCCTGATTAAAAATGGATAAAGCATACGGATTTTTATAATTGATTTCGGGCGACTGTAAAAGAGGATGCTCTTCCGTCATATTTTGGATGTCACGAAAATAAATTGCCGAAGGAGCAGCCGAATCTGTTCTCTTTTCATAAAACATATAGGTAGTATCTTTCGGATAGATATTCATTACCGTGGGGTTGCTGTTTAATGAAACGGTATCCGTTAAAATAGCAGCATCCGACCACTCAGAATACTGCGCAAAAAGTTGTGTGGTTGCAGAAAAAATGATGATTAAAAACAATGTAAAATTTTTCATGACTTTAAGTATTATGGGTTTGTTATCATTCGATATGATTTGCCTTAAACAACCTGTATTTGACATTTTTGTAAAAGTAATAAAAAAAAGCGGAACTTCGTTTGCGCATTCGCTGCTAAAAATATCAGTCGCTAATTCGCGATTGCTTATCTTTGCTCAAAACAACAAATCAATGAGCGAGCAAAAAAAGAAACTTTTCCTGTTGGATGCCATGGCACTGATTTACCGCGCCTATTTTGCCATGAGTCGTAATCCGCGCATCAACTCAAAAGGGCTGAACACCTCGGCTATGCTGGGTTTTGTGAACACCCTGTACGATATTTTAAAAAACGAAAAACCTACCCACATCGGCGTAGCTTTCGACACCATGGCCCCAACCCTGCGGCAGGAAGGTTTTGCCGATTATAAAGCCAACCGCGAAAAGATGCCCGAAGATTTGGCCACTTCCATTCCATGGATTAAAAACATCATCAAAGGGTTTAACATTCCCATGCTGTATGTTGACGGTTACGAAGCCGATGATGTGATTGGCACCCTCGCCAAAGAAGCTGAGAAAAAAGGCTTTGAAGTATTTATGATGACCCCCGACAAAGACTTTGCCCAACTTGTTTCGGAAAATATTAAAATGTACAAACCTGCCCGCATGGGCAATAAAGCCCAGGTGTGGGGTGTTGAAGAGGTAAAAAACAGATATGGCATCGACAACCCTGAGCAAATGATTGATATACTGGGTCTTTGGGGTGATGTTTCCGATAATATTCCCGGGGTACCCGGCATCGGCGAAAAAACCGCTTCCAAACTGATAAAGGAGTTTGGCAGCATTGAAAATCTTTTAAAAAATACCGATAAGCTCAAAGGCAAGCTCAAAGAAAATCTGGAAAAATTTGCCGATCAGGCCATGGAGAGCAAACACCTGGCAACCATCATCCTCAATGTGCCCATTGAGTTCCGGGAAGAAGCGTTAAAATATACCGAACCCGATGAAGCTTATCTTAAAGAGCTTTTTGACGAGCTGGAATTCAGAACCTTTGCCAAACGGCTGTTTACCGACCTGTCATTACAAAAAGGAAGAGAACAACAGGCTTTACAGGGAGATCTGTTTTCGGCATCCGATAATAATAATGAAACATCCGCCGAACCAGGCATAAAAACCCTGAAAGAGACTGACCACAATTACCATTTGGTAACATCCGCTGAAGAGGCCCGGAAACTGGCAGCAATGCTTGAAAAATCGAAAGCTTTTGCCTTTGACACCGAAACCACCGGTGTTGATACGGCAACCGCCGAGCTGGTGGGTATGTCGTTTGCATTACAACCCCATGAAGCGTGGTATATCCCTGTTTCCGATAATTATCACGAAGCCGAAAAAACAGCTGCCATTTTTAAAAAAGCTCTGGAAGATGAAAAAATTCAGAAAATCGGACAAAACATTAAATTCGACATGGCTATTTTAAAATGGTATGAGGTGGATGTAAAAGGCCCTTTATTCGACACCATGATTGCCCACTACCTGTTGCAACCCGACATGAAGCACAGCATGGATTATCTGGCGGAAGTTTTTTTAAATTACAAACCTGTTTCCATTGAGGAGCTCATCGGCAAGAAAGGTAAAAATCAAAAGTCGATGCGCAGTGTTGAACCTGATGTTATTGCCGAATATGCTGCCGAGGATGCCGATGTTACCTTGCAGTTAAAAGAGGTTTTTGAACCAAAATTAAAAGAGACGGGAACCGACAAACTGTTTTATGAGATAGAGATGCCGCTGGTTCCCGTTTTAGCTAATATGGAAGCCGAAGGTGTTAAACTCAACACCAAAACCCTTAACGAGTTCAGCCTTGAACTAACCAAAGAGATAGAAAAAATCCGGCAACAGATTTACGACATGGCCGGTGTTGAATTTAACATCGGTTCACCCAAACAACTGGGCGAAGTTTTGTTTGACAATCTTAAAATTTCGAGCAAACCAAAAAAAACCAAAACCGGACAGTACAGCACCGGCGAAGATGTTTTGGTAAAACTCAAGCATCGCCATCCTGTTATCGAACTGATTTTGGAGTACCGCTCGTTAACCAAGCTTAAAAACACTTATGTTGATGCGCTGCCAAACCTGGTTAACCCGCGCGACGGGAGGCTGCACACCTCCTATAACCAGGCCGTTGCCGCTACGGGCCGCCTTAGTTCCAACAATCCCAATTTGCAAAATATCCCCATCCGTACCGAGCGGGGCCGCGAAATCCGCAAAGCGTTTATTCCCCGTAATAAAGAGTATGTTTTACTGGCTGCCGACTATTCGCAAATTGAGTTGCGCATTATTGCACATCTGAGCAAAGACGAAGGTCTTGTAAATGCTTTCCGCCACGGGATGGACATCCATACGGCCACGGCATCAAAAGTTTACGGCGTACAGCCCGAGATGGTTACCAAAGAGATGCGCCGCAACGCCAAAATGGTGAATTTCGGCATAATTTACGGCATCTCGGCTTTTGGCCTGTCGGAGCGGCTGGGCATTCCGCGTAAAGAAGCTGCCGGAATTATCAACAATTATTTCAAGCAATATCCGAGTGTAAAAGCTTACATGGAAAAGTCGATACAATTTGCCCGCGAGCATGGTTATGTAGAAACCATTTTGGGCCGCCGCCGTTATCTGCCTGATATTAACTCAGCCAACAGCGTGGTTCGGGGCTATGCCGAGCGAAATGCCATTAACGCACCCATACAGGGCTCGTCGGCCGATATGATAAAAGTGGCTATGATTAATGTTTTCAACGAGATGAGAAAACAGAATATGCGCAGCAAAATGATACTTCAGGTGCATGACGAACTGGTGTTTGATGCCCATCGCGACGAAGTAAAAACATTACAAAATATTGTGAAAGACAAAATGGTTAATGCCGTTAAACTGGATGTTCCCGTAGTAGTTGATATGAATACGGGAGAAAACTGGCTTGAAGCACATTAACGCTACAAAACCACAACACACGGATTTATCAACCATTACAATATCTTAAGCAAAAGCTAATTTTGAGCCCGCTCCGAAAAGCCCAAAAGTAAATGTTTAATCATCCGATGAATTCTTATTTAACTGATTGTCAGTTGCGATATTTGTAAATATTTTGCAAATATATTCATCGGATGACTTTTCGGAGCAGATTTAATTTTAGAACTTAAAATATTGGAATAAAATGGCGCAAAAGATATTTACCTTGCAAAGACTGTTGCCTGTTAATATCGGATGCGCTATTTAACTACATTTGCCTTATGAATTACAAAGAAACCATTCAATGGCTTTTTCAAAAACTACCCATGTTTCAGCGAATGGGCAAGGCAGCCTATAAAGCCGACCTGGGTAATACCGTTGAGCTGCTTAATTTGCTTGATAACCCGCAACATAAATTTAAAGTAGTGCATGTGGCCGGCACCAACGGCAAAGGAAGCGTTGCAAACATTATTGCTTCGGTGTTACAGGATGCAGGTCTTAAAACAGGCCTTTACACATCGCCACACCTGAAAGATTTTAGAGAGCGTATCAGAATTAACGGCGAAATGATACCGGAAAATGATGTAATTGATTTTGTTGAGTCGCACAAAACCGATTTTGACAAAATAAAACCCTCGTTTTTTGAAATGACCGTGGGCATGGCTTTTGACTTTTTTGCCAACAACAACGTGGATATTGCCCTTGTAGAAGTAGGGCTTGGAGGCCGGCTCGATTCAACCAATGTGGTAAACCCGCTGGTAAGCATCATTACCAATATCGGATTCGACCATACACAGTTTTTGGGTGATTCGCTTGAAAAAATAGCTTTTGAAAAGGCCGGTATCATTAAAAATAATGTTCCGGTAGTTATCGGCCGGAAACAAGCCGAAACCAACTTACTGTTCGAAAATACCGCTACCGAAAAAAATGCCCCGTTGTTTTATGCCGAAGACCACTACGACATAAAATTTTTAAACAACTTAAAACCCGCTGAACAATTTATTGACATCTGGAAAAATAACGAAATATTTTTAGAAACGGTAAACTCATCACTATTGGGATTTTATCAACAGGAAAATATAGCAACCGCCCTGATGGCTCTGGACATATTAAAAACAACATACGGCTTTAACATTGAACCCGTTAACATTAAAGAAGGTATTGAATACCTGCACAAAAACACGGGATTTATCGGCCGGTGGCATATACTGGACACAAACCCGCTAACCATTTGCGATACAGGCCACAACGAAGAAGGAATTAAAGCCGTTATACAACAAATTATGTCAACAAATTTCGACCATCTGCATTTTGTTTTCGGGATGGTAAACGATAAAAATCCTGAAACAATTTTGTCACTTTTGCCACCAAATGCCACTTACTACTTTTGCAAACCCGATATTCCACGGGGTCTGGATGCCGAAGAGTTGCAAAAAAAAGCCGAAGAGCATGGACTTACAGGCCTTTCATACAGCTCTGTCAACAAAGCCTTTAGTTCGGCTTTTAACAATGCACGGCCACGCGATTTAATATTTGTAGGTGGCAGTACGTTTGTAGTGGCTGAAGTAATATAA
>CAYVWX010000059.1:0-14591 GCA_964455635.1 uncultured Lentimicrobiaceae bacterium
CCAATCATCAATCATCAATCTCCAATCCCCAATCCCCAATCCCCAATCCCCAATCTCCAATCATCAATCTCCAATCGTAAACCATCACAACGGTTTGGTATAAACCACCTGCGTCGGGTAAGCAAACTCCAGTTTTTCTTCTTCAAACCGGCGAAGGATTTCCATGTTAACCGCATCCATAGCGCCAAAAATATCGGCACCTCCGTTGATGTAATAAATAAAACGGATATTCAGGGCGAAATCGCCGAAAGCAGTAAAAGCCGTTACACAATCATCGCTGATATCAGGGTTCTTCAGGGCAATGTCAGCCAGTATTTGTTGTGCCCTTTTCATTTGTTTGTAGGTAGTATTGTAAACCAATCCCAAATCCAGTGTTATTTTTCTGTTAGGCTCCGAAGTAACATTGGTTACTGCATCGTTAACCAACGACGAGTTGGGCATGGTAACCACGCGGCCGTTCAGCAACCTGATACGGGTACTTCTGATGCCAATTTCTTCAACTTTCCCATCAAAACCGTCAACAATAATACGATCTTTAATCTTAAAAGGTTTGTCGGTAAAAATGGTAAATCCGGCAAACAAATTCGACACCGAATCTTTGGCCGCCAAAGCAAAAGCCAGTCCGCCAAGACCGAGCCCCGCAATTACGGCACCTACATCGTAGCCCATATTATCAAGCCCAATGATAACAGACAACACCCAAATTAAGATTTTTATACTTTTACGGGCAATGGGCAACAATTGGTCGTCCAAATCGCTTTCCGACTTTTCAACCACAGGAACCAGGTACTCAATTACCAGCGCATCTACAAAACGGGTTAATGCCCAGGCAAAATCAATTAGCAATAAAAAATAATATGCTTTACGGGTAACACCATCGGCCCAGGCAGGCAGTGTTAAAAAATTCAGGGCATAATAAATGCCACTAAGTACCAACAGAAAAACCACAGGGTCTTTCATTTTATCCACAATAATATCGTCCAGTTTACTTTTGGTGCGTTTGGTAAGTGTTAAAACAAATTTACCGATTACCAAATAAAGCAGCTTGGCAACAACAACCGTTGCCACCATAATCAGTAAAGCTATAAGCCAATGTCCGACGGTGTTGTTGTAAAATGTTTTTGAAAAGAAATCCATAAGTATTTTTTTATGAGGTCAAAAGTAAACAAATATCAAGAAGAAAAATCTGACAAAACAGATATCAGTGTTGTAAATCTGTTTAAAGGGTTTGTTGTATCTTTTTATGTCGGGATACGTAAAACACCTACTTTAAAATTATGAAAATTAGTTATATGGTGTTAGATTCAATATAAATTAATTTGGTAAATAATTGATAGTCTGCCAGAAACTAACGATGTTTAATATTGTGTAATTTTCACAACAATAAAAATATAATTTTGCTGCTTAAATAAACAGAATTATTCATTGTAATTAACTGATATTAAACAGAAATGAACAAAATAATTGAAAAGGAATTTTTCTCGGAAAATGTAGCCAGGCTGGTTATCGAGGCTCCTGATATTGCCAAATCGCGCAAGGCAGGGCATTTTGTAATCATCAGGCTTGACGAAAAAGGAGAGAGAATACCGTTAACCATCGCCGACGGCGATCCGGAAAAAGGAACCATTACCCTTGTTGTACAAAAGGTAGGTGTTACCTCAGCTAAATTGCTTGCCATGAATGAAGGCGACGAAATTCTTGACCTTGTCGGCCCATTAGGTAAGGCCACGCACATCGAAAAATTCGGTACGGTACTTTGTGCCGGCGGCGGTGTGGGTGTTGCTCCGTTGTTGCCCATTGTTAAGGCTCTTCACGAAGCCGGCAACAGGGTTATTACCGTATTGGCGGGAAGAAACAAAGATCTCATCATTATGGAAGATCAAATGCGTAAATATTCCGATGAGGTTGTTATTATGACCGATGACGGGTCGTATGGTAAACAAGGACTGGTAACGGCCGGTATGGAGGATGTTATCAAACGCGAAAAAGTAGATAAAGCCGTTGTTATTGGCCCTGCCATTATGATGAAGTTTGGTAGTTTTACCACCAAAAAATACAATATTCCCACCGAGGTAAGTTTAAATACCATCATGGTTGACGGAACCGGTATGTGTGGCGCATGCCGTATTTCGGTTGGCGGTAAAACAAAATTTGTTTGTGTTGACGGCCCCGAGTTTGATGCTTTTCAGGTTGACTGGGATCAGATGATGATGCGTATGGGAGCCTATAAAACACAGGAACACGAAGCCTATCAAAAATATTTAGAAACTGTTGAAACTGAAGCATAATGGAAACAATAGCAGAATATATAAAAAAAGGAAGACCTGATGCCTGGCGTGCCGAGCTCAGAAAATCCATGAAAGCCAAAGAACGTACAAGCCTTGAGCGAGTTAAAATGCCCGAACAGGAGCCTGACGTCAGAAACAAAAATATTGAAGAGGTAAACTTCGGCATTACCGAAGAGATGGCCGTTGTTGAAGCACACCGTTGCCTCGACTGCCCCGAGCCAACCTGTACCATTGGTTGCCCGGTTGGTATCGACATCCCTCATTTTATAAAAAAAATTGAATCGAAAGATTTTTTGGGTGCAGCAGCAGTTATTAAAAAAACCAATGCTTTGCCTGCCGTTTGCGGTCGAGTTTGCCCACAGGAAAAACAGTGCGAATTGCAATGTTTTTACACTCAAAAGTTGCACAAACCGGCCATTGCCATCGGTAACCTGGAACGTTTTGCTGCCGACTACGAAAGAAACAGCGGTAAAATGTCGATTCCCGATATTGCAGAATCCAACGGCATTAAAGTAGCTGTTGTAGGCTCAGGCCCTGCAGGCCTTGCGGCTGCCGGCGACCTTGCCAAATTTGGTTACGACGTTACCGTATTCGAAGCCCTTCACGAAATTGGCGGCGTATTAAAATACGGTATCCCCGAGTTTCGTCTGCCCAACGATATTGTAGATGTGGAAATAGAAAACATGCGTAAAATGGGTGTTAAATTCCGTACCGACTTTATTGTTGGAAAAACTGCTTCATTCGAAGACCTGCGGGCTCAGGGATTTCAGGCTTTCTTTGTAGGCAGCGGCGCCGGATTGCCTAAATTTATGAACATCCCCGGCGAAAATTATAACGGTATTTTTTCATCCAACGAATACCTCACCCGTATTAATCTGATGAAAGCCGCTCACGATGATTTTGACACTCCCGTACTGGAAGGAAAAAATGTAGCTGTTGTAGGTGGAGGAAACACGGCTATGGACTCGGTTCGTACTTCTAAACGCCTCGGTGCCAAGCGCTCCATGATTATCTATCGCCGCTCCATCGAAGAGATGCCCGCCCGTGTTGAAGAGGTTCATCACGCTCAGGCCGAGGAGATAGAATTTATGAACCTGCACAACCCCATTGAATATTTTGCCGACGAAAGCGGCCGTGTAAATAAAATGCGCGTACAAAAAATGGAACTGGGTGAGCCTGATGCTTCCGGACGTCGTCGTCCGATTCCCATCGAAGGTTCGGAATTTGATATTGATGTTGACCTGGTAGTGGTTGCCGTTGGCGTTTCGCCAAACCCCATTGTACCCGCCAGCTTAAAAGATTTGAAAATGACCGACTGGGGAACCATCGTTGTTGACAAAGACAGCATGCAAAGCTCTATTCCCGATATTTTTGCCGGAGGCGATATTGTACGTGGCGGTGCCACTGTTATCCTTGCTATGGGCGACGGACGTAAAGCTGCTGTGGGAATCCACCAATATATTCAGGAAAAAGCAAAAGCAAATTAATATTTTAAAAGATGCCGGATTCCGGTTCGGCCTCTTTTTATCATTATTTTTGAAAAATAAAAATTAAAAATATCATGGCAGATCTTAGCACAAAATATCTAGGCTTAGACTTACGAAACCCTATTATTGTGGCCAGTTCAGGGCTTACCGGCTCAGTTAAAGACATTGTGGAACTGGATAAAAACGGAGCAGGAGCTGTTGTTCTTAAATCTATTTTTGAAGAACAGATTCACCTGGAAGCCGATCACAACATCAGAAAAATGCAAGCCGACGGTTTTACATACGATGAGTATTCAGAAACCATGGATTACATTGACGTACACATCAAAGAAAAAGAGTTGAGCAGTTACATCAACCTTATTCACGAAGTAAAAAGCAAAATTTCCATTCCCGTTATTGCAAGCATTAATGCTGTAACTCCGTTGGAGTGGACCAGTTTTGCCAAACAAATTGAAACCGCCGGCGCCGATGCCATCGAACTGAATATTTTTGTGATGCCTTTTGATACCCAAAAGGACTGTAACGAAAATGAAGCGGTTTATTACAAAATCCTGAAAAAAGTAAAAGATGCGGTTACCATTCCGGTTGCCGTTAAACTGAGCCCCTACTTTTCAAACCTCGGTAAAGTGTTGCTGAACCTGGAAAAACAGGGCGCAAGCGGATTGGTATTGTTCAACCGCTTTTCGGCTCCCGATATCGACATTGACAGTATAAAAACAACCCATGCCGAAATCTTCAGTCATCCCAACGAAATGTATAATGTTTTACGCTGGATAGGTATTATGGCCAACAAGCTTAATGCCGACATGGCTGCTACTACCGGCATTCACGATGGCGATTCAGTTATTAAAATGCTGCTGGCAGGTGCTACAACCGTTCAGGTTTCTTCAACACTCTACAAAAACGGTGTAGGCTATCTGTCAACCATGCTGAACGATATACACAACTGGATGGATAAAAAAGGTTTTCGTTATGTTGACCAATTCCGCGGCAAACTTGCCCACAATGCCAACGACAACAGCAATGTTTTTGAACGTATGCAGTTTATGCGCTATTTTAGCGACCTGAAATAAACCTGTCAGACTCATCCCGAAAGGTATTTTATAAACCCGGGATGCCGTTTGTTTTAAAAAAGGCTTTCTTTTGCGAGAAAGCCTTTTTTTATAACCTTACCTGTGATGCGAATTTCCGGTGAATACATAAACGTTTCCCTGAAATAAGCCCGATTTGATAAAAACTAATGCACGTTTAAATAAGTTACTAGGCATTTCAGGTACATAATGGTTTATTATTAAACGTATATTAAAACCTGCATGTTAAAAATATTAGTAATATTGAGCAATGGTTTACTTTATAAAAACCCAAAAGTTTGTTTTTGGTATAATAGTTGCCTTTTGGCCGCTGAAGCTTAATTTTAAAAATAATTCAGATGAAAAAACGGGTTTTTTACACAATGGCATCAACATTAATCTTTTTTTTATTTTTAACCTCGTGTGCCCATTACGAAAAACATCAGGTGAAAGTTGATTTTTCCGACTCAACCATGCAGGTTTCAAAAAGTGTAAGCGATAGTATAACACCTATTTATGTGGCCATTGCATCCATGACGTCACCCCGCGAAACATTTATTTATTATCACGATTTAATAAATTTTATTTCCAAAAAAATAGGCCACCCTGTCTATATTAAAGAAAAGAAAACCTATGAAGAGGTAAACAATATGTTGGCAACAGGTGAAGTATCGTTTGCTTTTATTTGTTCGGGAGCCTACATAAATGCAAAACAAAAAAATGAAGCCAAATTATTGGTGGCACCCGTTATTAACCGTCAAACCTATTATCAGGCCTATATTATAACCCAAAAAAATTCAGGCATCAACACATTTGGCGAGTTAAAAGGACATAGTTTCGCTTTTACCGACCCCATTTCAAATACAGGTTTTATGTATCCCGAAAAGCAAATTCGTAAATTGGGACTGGATGTTGATACATTTTTTAGTAAAACAATATACACGTATGGCCACGATATTTCCATTCAAATGGTTAACAAAGGCATTATCGATGCGGCTTCGGTTCATAGTCTTATTTATCAATATATTGCCCGAAAATATCCCAAGCGGGTTGAAAACATTAAAATCATTAAAAAATCGGAACTATTTGGAATGCCACCGGTAGTAACTCCGTTAAAACTTAAAAATAAATGTTATAACAAGCTTAAAAATATATTTTTAACCATCGACCGCGATAGTGCCGGAAGGGTGATTTTAAATAACCTGGGAATTGAAAAGTTTGTTATGGTTGATGATTCGATTTATAATAACGTTCGAAAATTAAAAAAGTAGTTTATTAATGAAGTCTGTTAACCTTCCGTTATTCTGGAAATTTGCCATTACCATCATCCTTTTGGTTTTTGTTTTTGGCATGATTAATATGTTCATTTTGTGGAAATCGGTTTACAAATCCTTTGAAAATGAAATAGATAAACGCTCGGTAGTGTTATCAACCATTATTTCGGAAAAAGCAGTAACCCCGATAGTTTATGAAGATGTGGTTAGTCTTTACAACATTCTTAACAGCATGATGCACAGCGACAAAAGCATAGCCTATATATTTTTAACCAACGAAAAAGGGGAAGTAATTGCAAAAACTTTTGATACCGAAGTACCACCCAGCCTGTTAACAGCCAACACCATTAATAACGGGAACTATAACATTGAGTTGTTAGAGGCCAAAAACTACCGCTACAGCACCATCAGAGATATTGCTTTTCCGATTTTAGGCGGCCATGTGGGAACCGTCCGTTTGGGACTTATTGAAGACAGTGTACGGGCAGAAATAAGAAGTGCTACAAAATCGTTGCTGCTGATGATTTTGCTATTTTTATTTATAGGACTGATTGGTGCTTTCGGGTTTTCGTACCTGATAACATCTCCCATCCATTACATTAGCAATCAGGCACAAAAAGTAAACTTTGAAACCCTTGACATTGAAATTAAAGAACCGCAATATCCGAAATACAAAAAGTTACTTAACTTTTATTTTAGCGATGAACTTGACCTTTTGGTAGCAAAATTCAAAGAGATGTTGATGCGGTTAAAACAAAACTACACCGAATTACAACAAACACGTAACGCCTTTGTCCACGCCGAAAAAATGGCTGCCATCGGAACCCTGGCTGCCGGCATAGGCCACGAAGTTAACAACCCCATTTCAGGCATTAAAAATTGCCTTATCCGGATATCGAAACAACCTGAAAACCTTAAACAAACAGAAAAATATATACAGCTGATTCAGGAAGCCACCGATAAAATAGAAAATGTAACCCAACATTTGCTTGATTTTAGCCGCAAACAGGAAACAAATTTTTCACTAATCGATATTTCGGAAACCCTCAACAACTCAATATCGCTCATTCGTTACAAAGCTCAAAAAGCTCAAATTACCGTTATTCATAATTTTAAAAACAATGCTAAAGTTATTGGAAGTCAAAACCATTTGGAGCAGGTGTTTTTAAATCTGTTGCTAAACAGCATCGATGCCATTCAGGAGGTGAAAGAAAAAAATCCTGACTATAAAGGAATTATAACCATTTCGCTTTATAAAAACAACAACAATTTAGGTGTTAAAATTGAAGATAACGGGATAGGTATTGGCAAAAAAAATGAACGAAAAATATTTGAACCGTTTTTTACTTCAAAAGAAGCCGGAAAAGGAACAGGATTAGGATTGTATGTTTCGTTTAATATTATAAAAGAGCACAACGGCGAAATTTATTTTAAAAGTAAAGAGGGAAAGGGAACTGTTTTCTTTATTGAGTTTAAAGAGGAAAAAAATTAAAGTCTATGAAAATTTTTGTAGTTGATGACGAAAGGATTATAAGAGTTGCCCTGGTTGATGAACTGCGGGATGCAGGATACAATGTTAAAGAATTTGCAAGTGCCCGGTCGGCTTTACTGGAAATGAAAGAGGTTGTGCCCGACATTGTAATTTCCGATTTAAAGATGCCCGGAATGGACGGGCTGGAGTTGCTAAAAAAAACCAAAAAACAATTTCCCGACACCTGCTTTATTTTAATGACAGCCTATTCAACGGTTTCAACGGCCATTGAGGCCATGCGCAACGGTGCTTACGATTACATAACAAAACCCTTTGATAACGAAGAACTTTTGATTGTTGTAAAACGGGTGGAGGAGTTGCGAAGTATAAGAGCCGAAAACAAATATTTGCGCAGGCAGATAGAAAAAAAGTTTAAATTATCATCGTTTATCGGGCAAAGCAAACCCATTCAGGAGGTATTTAAACTGGTTAAAATTGTAGCCAACAAAAATACCGGCATTTTAATAACAGGCGAAACCGGTACGGGAAAAGAATTGCTAACCAAGGTAATACATTTTAACAGCAACCGCAACGGAAGGCCGCTTATAAAAGTAAGTTGCGCTACCTTAAGTCGCGATATTTTTGAAAGCGAGATGTTTGGCCATGTTAAAGGAGCTTTTACCGGTGCCGAAAAAGAAAAAACAGGCCGCTTCGAACTGGCTCATACCGGAACACTCTATCTCGATGACATTGATGACGTACCTTTAGAGATGCAGGTTAAACTGCTTCGGGCCATCGAAGAACGTGAAATTGAGCGGGTTGGAGGTAAGGAACCCATCAAGATTGACATCAGAATTATAGCATCCACAAAAAAAGACCTTAAGCAACTGGTAAAGGAAGGAAAATTCCGCGAAGACCTTTTTTACCGGCTCAATGTGTTTCCCATAAATATCCCGCCTTTGCGCGAAAGAACTTCCGACATTCCCTTATTGGTTGATTATTTTGTCAACCGTTTTGGCGATAATGAACCCATAACCATCGAACCATCCGTGTATGATATTTTAAAATCATATCCTTTCCCAGGCAACACTCGCGAGCTTAAAAACCTCACGGAGAGGCTTGTACTTATGGCCTTAGACCATAAAATAACGAAAGACACGCTGCCCGCCGAAATAAAATATCCCGGAAACCCACTGGCATTTTCCGATTTTGAAAACAAAACGCTTACCGAAATTATGGAAGAGGTTGAAAAGAACTTGTTGTTTACCACCCTTAACAAAACCCACGACAACAAAGCAAAAGCTGCCGAAATACTGGGTATTCCCGCATCTACCTTAAAATCGAAAATTGCCAAATATTCGCAGTAAGTTTTTGGCTTCACAGCATTTTTCCATGCGACGAAATTTCGTCGTAATTCATCCATATTACGTCTGTTTTTAAGTTTGCCGAATGAGGGTAAAAATTTTTTTTAAAATTTTATTAATTTTTTTATCCCTAACTATCAGGTAGCTATAAATCACACCCGCTATTTTATAATCTTGTTTTTTCCATGGCATATCAATTGCCTTGGAGGTTATCAATTAATTATTGAATTAAAACCGAAAAAAGATGAAAATTGCGTTTAAAATGTTGGGGTTGGTGATGCTTACCTTTTTGTTTTCCTGCACAAAGGATTATTATCAGCCGCCCGATACCGGAGCTCAGGATGTAAGTTTTAAAAACGAAATTATTCCTGTTTTTAAATCTAACTGTATTAGTTGCCATCAAACAGGGATGACCAAACCCGACTTAACCGAAAATCATGCTTACTCCGAACTTACCACCAACAACGAGTATGTGGTACCCGGTAAACCAAACGAAAGCGAATTGTACCACCGCGTTACGGGGATGGGTGGCATGATGCCTCCCGGAGGTATGATGGCTCCAACAAACACCGATAAAATTAAAGCCTGGATTGAACAAGGCGCATTGAATAATTAGACCTTTATTATTATGATAAAATTTACAAATCAAAAAAAGACGATTCATCTGTTTATTATCACGGTTCTTTTTGTCTTTTCACACATAGGAATACAGGCACAAGAGGAAAGCGCCTCTCAAACCAAAAAAGTACAAAAGCCTGTAAGATCGCCTTGGGAATCGGGCTATTTAATTGAAAATCAAACCGGACTGGTGCTTCCCGCTAAAACATTGGAATTTATCATTCAGCATCGCTTTGGAAACATCAACAGCGAAACTTTCGACCTCGCCGGAATTTATGGAGCTTCCAACATCAGGATAGGGCTGAATTACGGCCTGTTTAAAAACTTTCAGTTGGGACTGGGAACCACCAAAAACAAAAAATATCAGGATTTAAACTGGAAATATAAAATTCTTACCCAAACCCGTTCCGGCAGCATGCCGTTGTCGTTAACCTACTATGGTAATATAGCCCTCGATGCCCGCGAAGCAAGCTATTTTGGTAAAAATTACAAATTCGCACACCGAATTTCCTATTTCAATCAATTAATTGTCGGCCGTAAATTTTCAAGGACTGTAAGTGTTCAGCTTTCCATAGATTATTCCCACTACAATATGGTTGACACTACCGCTTTTTCGGGCATGAAACATGATAATTTCGGATTGGGCTTTGCCGGAAGAGTTAAAATCAGCCCGCAAACATCCATTACCCTTGAGTATAATCAGCCGCTAACCACACCTGATAACATCAAACCAAATTTATCGCTGGGCGTTGAAATAGCAACCAGCTCACACGCCTTCCAAATTTTTGTTACCACCTACAGCGGAATTATGCCACAGGAGAATTTGAGTTACAACACCAACGAATTTTATAAAGGGGATATTTTATTAGGGTTTAACATTACAAGGCTCTGGGGATTTTAAAATAAAGGCAAATGAAAGAGAAGAAAAAAAAGGCAAAAAAAGATTCGGGAAGAAGAGATTTTCTCAAGCTTGGCATGTTAGCCGGCGGAGCAGTGGTTTCCGGCGTAGGACTTAGTGCCATAGCAGGAAACTCCGGTTCTACCGGTGAAAAAGTAAAAGTAATGACAACCGACGGCAAGCTGGCAGAAGTTGACAGCGGCATGCTTCATCATTGTAACTCGTGCAGCAGCACAAAGTATGTAAGCAACGAAGAAGCAAGAATTGGAATTCCCGACAGAAAATTTGTAATGGTTGTTGACCTCTCGCGTTGTAAAAATGCCCGCAAATGTGTTTCGGCATGCCAAAACATGCACTTTCTTCCTCCCGACAAGGAGTGGATACAGGTAAAATTAATGCAGGAAACCGAAACAACGGCCCCTTACTGGATGCCTAAAACCTGTTTCCATTGCGACGAGCCACCCTGTACCAAAGTTTGTCCCGTGGGAGCTACCTTTAAACGAAACGACGGCATTGTTTTAATTGATAACGAGCGATGCATCGGATGTAAATTTTGTATGAACGCCTGTCCCTATTCAGCCCGTATATTCAACTGGGAAAAACCGAAAAATATTCCACAAGAGGTTTTAGACCGTCCTTACAGCATCGAAAGCGGTGCGCCACAGGTGTTTGGAACAGTGGGTAAATGCGATTTCTGTCCCGATATGATCCGGCAGGGTAAATTACCCGATTGTGTTACCGCCTGCCCCAATGGTGTGTACTTTTTTGGCGACATTAACGAAGACACCGTTACCAACGGCGACGAAACGCTCAGGTTTAGCGAGTTGATAAAAGATAAAGCCGGATACCGCTACATGGAAGAGCTGGGCACACAACCCAGTGTTTATTATCTGCCTCCCGTTGACAGGAATTTCCCCGTTGAAAGCGGTTTTAAAAACCTGTCAGATGAACAAAAGGCCAGGTATAAATCAAATCCGGAATAATAAGAAAAATAAACCATGAAAATAGATAATAAAACCAAAGAAATAATACAGGAGTTTTCACCGCAAATAGAAAACTTTAATCGCAGGTTTAAAATTTTATCGGCAATACTGATAGCCATCATGCTGTTTGCCCTTTATGCATTTTACATGCAGGAAACAAAGGGACATATTGTTACCGGAATGCGCGACAATGTGGTATGGGGACTTTATATTGCCAATTTCGTTTTTTTTATAGGTATCAGCTATGCAGGAGCTTTAATATCAGGTATTTTACACCTGCTTAAAGTGGAATGGCGAAAACCTATTATCCGTATTGCCGAGTTTATTACTGTTATTGCCACCGTAATAGGGCCGCTGTATATTTTATTGTGTATGGGCAGGCTCGACAGATTATTTAATTTGGTTCTTTACGGAAGAATACAATCGCCCATTATTTGGGATGTAATCGCCATCACCACCTATATTATAGGTAGCTTTCTTTTCCTTTATCTGGCCATGATACGCGACCTGGCACTGTTAAGAGACACACCCGGGTTAAAAGTCGGTAAGTTTCGCAAATGGTCCTATAAATTTCTTGCCATCGGTTACAACGGCACCAAAGAACAAGATAAACAGCTTGAAGAATCCATAACCATTATGTCGGCTATCATCATTCCCATTGCTGTTATTGTACACAGTGTTTTGGCCTGGATATTTGGCATGACTTTACGTCCCGGATGGCACAGCACCATTTTTGCACCCTATTTTGTTATTGCCGCAGTACTGTCAGGTACCGGCGTTTTAATTGTTGCCATGTGGGCTTATCGTAAATTTTTCCATCTGGAAAAATACATCACCAAAAAACATTTCGACTACCTCGGTATGATCCTGCTGATTTTAGCTGCCATCTACGGCTACTTTACCTTTAGTGAGTATTTAACCGACTGGTACACCTCCGAAACCTGGAATGCCCGGGTGTTGACAAAATTATTCGATTATAACCAGTACGGCTGGTGGTTTCTGTTTGCTGCTGTCATCGGAATTTTGTTGCCGATAATTGTTATCGGTATTCCAAAGCTGAGAACCATTAACAGCGTTGCCGCGGTTTCATTTATTTCGGTATTAGCGCTTTGGGTTAAACGCTATTTAATTATTGTTCCCACGTTGGAAACCCCTCTGTTCCCCCTTCAGGATACCCGTATTGAATGGGTAAAATATTCGGCCACCTGGGTTGAATGGGCTCTAACCTTAGGCGGTGTGGCAACCTTTATATTTGCTTTTATGCTGCTCTCAAAGTATGTTCCAATAATTCCTGTTTCACTGGTGTCAAAACCTACCGAAGATACAGCCCCCGTTGAAGTGGTCGAAAAAGTTGAAACCGTTTAAAGCAATAATCATGAATCAAAATATTCAACATACCGGTATTTTTAAACACATCTTCTTTATGCTGATGATGGTGTTAATAATATTACCGTCAAGCAATATATTGGCTGCAAATGCTTCAAAAGCCAAAAAAAACAGAACCCGCATTAAAGCGGAGTATTTTAAAAAAGACAACAATGTAAGACAAATAAAAGCCACTGCCTCTTCGCGAATTAACCGTAAACCCGTAAAGTTAAAGTTGGTTCCTATTAAGTTTTATGCCAACACCGATACTTTACAATTATTGGGCACCGTAGTTACCGACGAAAAAGGAGTTGCTACATTTACCCTGCCCGCCGGTTTTGAAGCAGGACAAGATGGAACACTATCGTTTAAAGTAGATTTTGAAGGCAACGAAACCTTTAAACCCGCTACAAAAAAAATAGAAGTTAAAGATGTTAAACTAAACGCCACCTATTCAGTAGTAGATTCAACCTATACTGTAAATGTAACTGCTTTTGAATGGGCGAACGGCACGCAGGGTAATCCCGTTTCCGATGTGGATGTTTATGTTTACGTTCAGCGTATTTTCAGTTTGCTCAAAATAGGTGAAGGATGGCTGGCAGATGGCAAAGCAACCGTTGAAATACCCAATGACATTCCCGGCGACAGAGCCGGTAATTTAAAACTTGTCACCATGATTCCCGATGCCGACGGTTACGGCACTGTGCAAACCGGTAAAACGGTTAAATGGGGCAAACCGCTTCCGGCTTATAACAAATATGCCGACGAAAGCAAGCGTGCTTTGTGGGAACCGCGCGCCCCGCTCTGGATGGTGATTACCCTTGCCATTTTGCTTTTAGGCGTTTTTTATCACTATTTTTTAATAGGGTACAAACTGTATAAAATTAAAAAAATCGGCAAAAGCGAAACGGCTTAAAAAAACAAAAATTGAAATCAAATAAAATCATTAAAATAAATCATTATGAAAAAAACCAAATTAAAAACCATTGTTTATCTGCTTGTTATGGTAGCGTCAAGCATGTTTATTTATTCTTTTTCCTACATGCCCAATCTCGACGACTGGAATGTGCCGGCAAAGTATAAAAACATGAAAAATCCAACCGATAAAAACGACAAGGAAAATTTAAGCATTGGCAAAAGCCTTTATATGAAACATTGCAAATCGTGCCATGGCAAAACAGGTTTGGGCGATGGAACAAAAGCCGACGAACTGGATACACCCTGTGGTGACTTTTCAACTGATTTGGCAGATCAAAAAGACGGCGAACTTTTTTACAAAATAAAAGCCGGCAAAGACGATATGCCAAGCTTTAAAAAGAAAATCAGAGATGATGAAGATATCTGGTTAATTGTCAATTTTATAAGAACCTTTCAGGAGAAGTAAACCCTTATATGTTTTTTTAAATCACTTTATTAATTAAAAATCAGTTATGATGAAAAATTCACTTAAAATTTTATTAATGATATCAATATTTATTGGTATCGGAATCTATTTTTCTTCTTGTAAGAAAGATAACCCTCCACCTGATGACCCCGATCAGGCTGCTTACGATGCGGCTGACGGTGTTAACGGTGCCCGTTTGTACGACATGGTGTTGGATTACAAAAACATTACCGACAATACCATGCGTGCCAACCCCGACTTTTTCAGATGTAAATCCTGTCACGGATGGGATTTAAAAGGGCAATATGGTGTGCTTATCGACAAAAAAGCATCGGCCAATTATCCCGAAGCTGTTGCCGTTGATTTGATTGCCGATCCCCGTGTGAACG
>CAYVWX010000060.1:0-14473 GCA_964455635.1 uncultured Lentimicrobiaceae bacterium
AAAACAAGCCAAATCGTTTGGTTGTGATATTAAAGCCAATGTTAAAATTACCGGTTTACAGTTATCGGGTGACGAAAAAACAATAACGGTTAACAATCAAACCGTATATAAGGCTCCGGCAATAATACTGGCTACCGGAGGGCGTTCGCGTATGCTTAATGTACCGGGAGAGAAAGAATTTAAAGGCCGCGGAATTTCCTATTGTGCAACCTGCGACGGCGACTTTTTTCAGGACAAAGAAATCATTGTGGTTGGCGGTGGTAACTCGGCATTGGAAGAAGCGGTTGCCCTGACCAAATATGCAAGTAAGGTAACCATTCTTCATGAGTTTGACCATTTTCAGGCTTTTAAACATGCAATTGAAGAGGTTGAAGCCAATGAAAAAATAGATTTTATCATGGAATCGCACATCACTGGCTTTTCGGGTGATGAAAAGTTGAAAAAGGTTACTTATAAAAATCTTAAAACAGGCCGGTTGGCCGAAAAAAACATCGATGGCGTTTTTATTTTTATTGGATACGAAGCCAATACCGAAGCTTTAAAAGATAGCGGTGTTGAGCTTAATAAATGGAATGAGATTGTTGCCAACGATAAAATGGAAACCAATCTTCAGGGGGTGTTTGCTGCAGGCGATTGTCGTGCCAAGCAGTTCAGACAAGTTACTACCGCTGTTGCCGACGGAACCATCGCTGCCCTTAATGCCATTGCCTTTATCAATAAAAAGAAATAGAAAAGCTGTTTACAAAAAAGGGGGTCCGTTAATACCTCGTCTGCAAACTGTCGAAGCAGCAAAAGCTATAATTATTTCACATACTTTTCAATGGCATTACTCCCCTAATAGCAGGGCTGATGCTGCTTACAACTATACAAATTATTTCTATTCATATGGTCTTTACCATTACCCGGTAATAAGTTGCTGAGGGAGGAAAGCAGGACAGTCTTGTTTGGTTTCTCTCTGAAGAAATATTGCGCTAATTGGCAGTAATAGCGGCAACGCAAAAGTGTTTGCGGTCTTCCGGGAGGTATTACAATGTTTTTTCCATTTGCAGGGCAAGACTCAAAAAAAGTTATTACCTTTGAAAGCACCATTTTACAATGGATTACTTTTTATACCTGAATGGAGAAGGTACAAAAGATTTTGCTTTTAACTAAACAGACTTATGATTATGGAAATCAACAGAAATTACTTTCTTGCGGGTGACAACATCACACGGATTGATTGTCCGAAAAACTCCGAAAAATTCAAAAACGGCTTACCCGACACCATTGTAATTCATTATACTGCAGGGGGCAGTGCCCGCTCTTCGGCCTATTATCTTGCAAAAGACAGCGTGCGTGCTTCGGCACATATTGTCATTGGACGCGGAGGCGAAATTTACCAGTTGGTACCTTTTGATGTTATTGCCTGGCACGCCGGAAAAAGTGCTTATGAAGGCCGTTCCCGGCTTAATAATTATGCCATTGGTATTGAACTTGACAATGCCGGGGTACTGACAAAAGCAGGCGACGAATATCAGGCCTGGTTCGGCACCAAATATCAACCGTCCGATGTTATTTTTGCCACCCACCGTAACGAAACCACTCCCCGTTACTGGCATACCTATACCGAAAAACAGATTGCGGTGTGTAACAAAGTTTGTGAGTTGTTGATTGATAAGTTTTCTGTTAAGACCATTGTGGGCCACGAGGAAATTGCGCCCGGCAGAAAACAGGATCCCGGACCGGCCTTTCCGCTGGACAAGTTTAGAGATAATTTATTGCTTAATAATGAGAGCGACACGCCCGATTTGATGAATGCCAAAGGTAAAGTTACAGCATCGCTTTTAAACATCAGGGCCGGCGCAGGCGTTGGTTTTGAAAAGGTTGCCAGGCCGTTGGCGACGGGTACCAAAGTAAAAATTCTTGAAGAGCGCGACGGATGGTACCGCGTGGAAACCACCATTGAAGGGTGGGTAAGCAAATCTCATGTAACTGTTAAATAAATGAACCGTTTTTTACTTTTAATACTTATTGCCGGAGCAACATTTCTGTTGATTTTGTTCGCCGTAAGGCCCGATCTTATCAGCAATTTGTGGCTGTGGTTTATCGGGCTGTCGGGTGTTGTTGTAAAGGCTTTTCAGTGGCTGGCAGCTTACTTTAAAAAACTTGTCAATCCGCCTGAAAAAGCAGGAGAGTCACAACAAGATACCGCAATAAAAACAAACCATTCCGAAGAGTCTTCATTTAACGGTGTCAATCTGCATCTGCTGCGCTACTACAACGACGGTGATACTACCGTGGGATTACTGCTGATTAATAAACGGTTTTATTGTTATACGCTTGAAGATGCTTATCACGAACTAAAAATAGCGGGAAAAACCCGTATTCCTGCGGGAACCTATGCTGTTTTATTTAAAAAGGAGTTGACACCGTTTACAAAAATCATGCGCAGGCACTACCCTTGGTTTACCTGGCATCTTGAGCTGCAAAAGGTTTCCGGCTTTACTTCGGTTTACATTCATAATGGTGGCGACAGCGGCGATACGGACGGCTGCATCTTGGTTTCCGACAGGCTCACCATTAATCCGCAGAAACCGGTTTTAACCCACTCGCGAGAGACCTTTAAAAGGCTTTATCTCTTCCTCTCCGAAAAATTAGAAAACAACACTCCGGTGCGCATTGTTGTTGAAGATGAAAAATGGATGAATAATTTAAAGTAACCCGTTATGGAACTAAACAGAATATCAAAATCAATTAAAGAAAAAAAGTTTTTAAACAGGCTGTTTATCGGACTAATGTGTCTTGTAGAACTAATCCTGTTGGGCGCCATCGTACATATTATTGTGCAGTTTGTTAAAAATCCGGGCGACCAGCTCTACAACCTCACAGCGTTGGGGCTTATGATAATTTGGTTTGGCATTTTGGTGGCCTACTATGCCTGGGCGGTATATTTTTACAACATCAATTTGGGGCTTACCAACGAAGATTGGGCTGAAATCCGCGAAAAGCGACTCCATTCGCCCGAAGGTGTTGACAATGTACCTGCCGAAAACCCCAATATCAATGAAACACTCGGACTGCCTACCGGTACCGTGCGCGGCTCGCTGGCACTTACCCTTATGGTGGCAGCCATGGCCATGACCATTGCCGCGCTGGGAATGGATACCACCGTAAAAGAAAATACTTTTATTGTGGATAACTTCGATTTTATTAAAACAGCGTTTTTAATGATGATTGCCTTTTATTTTGGCAATAAATCGCTGGAACTTATCGGTTATAAAAGTAAACATGTTTATGGTGCCGGAAATACCGCCCGCGAAAAAAGAGAAAACATGACTACGCCTGCTCCTCCCCCCGCAGTAAACGACATTACAACGGTTAAAGAGATACTCAAAAATGGTAAAACAGATGTCGAAAATGAAGATGCTGATACGAAAGAGACCAACGATTTTGACAATCCCTCAGCAGTGATGTAAAATGAAAAAACTAATCTTCATATTGTTTCTTATACTTTTAACTTTTGCCTCCTGCCGGAAAAACAAACGCTATCTTGTTGTAAGTAAAATTAAAAGCACAGCCAAACTCGCTACTACCGAAACCATTATCAATAAGGTAATTATCGGGCAGAAAAACAAAAGTCTGTTTGGACTGGTACGACTGGGGAGCGCCGATTTTGTTGCCTATTCGCAAGCTACGGTAAAAACAGGCATCGACCTGACAAAACTAAAACGCAACGACATTAAAATAGATGGGAATGTAATTGAATTAAAGCTGCCTCCGGTAGAGGTGCTCGATTTTTCATATCCTTTTAACAGCTACGTGATGGATACGGTACTCTCCGACAACGATATCTTTACCAAAATAGATGTAATAGACCAGGAAAACTATTACCGGATGGCAGAAAACGATATACGGCAACAACTTAAATACATGGGCATTGTGGAGCAAACGCAGGAGAATACACGTAAGCTTTTGCAGGGGCTTTTGGTTAACCTGGGGTATAAAGAAATCTATATCAGCTTTGCCGATACCGCCAATTTAATACAGCAGGTCAACATCAACAAATAAACAAATGGGAAATATATATACAAAAGGTGCTTCGCTGATACTGCAAATTATTTTTGTGGTGGCACTGGTATTGGTGTTTGCCTGGTTCGATCCGTTTGATATTTTTACGCCTTCAACATTAAAACTGAAAGACACACCTGTTCAGGTAGAAAGTATTAAAGAAATTGGACAACTGATTTCGGCTGAATATTACGGTGAAGTTATTTCGTCGTTACAGGAAATTGTAAACGAAAAAGATTTTAATTCCGCACAGCAATTCGATTCGGTGGTAAACGACCTGCACGAGGAGTTTAAAAATGCTGTTACTGACTTCTCCCAAGAGAAGATCAGGGGAAATGCAGGCACTATTTATCAGGCGTTTGCCGATGAGTATCCTGATATTGTCAACCATAGGCGGTTTGGCCCATATCTTTACTTTATCAACGAAAAGATAAGGGGCAGAAAGTACAATCATAACGATAGCGGCAAAACGCTGAGCCGCGCCAGGGCACAACGGCTGATAAAACGGCTTTACAAAAACAGCATGAAATGGCGCGACAAGCTGATGGCTTTAAAAACCGATGAGTTTAAACAGGTTAGCCGGCAGACGGTTCAAAAACACCTAAAAAAGGAGTTTCGCCACAGCAGACTCGTAATGGTTGGCCGGGGATGGGTAAAAGCCGGCTTCGACTTCCGGAAGTTTTCAAACCGCAATTTTGTTTACGACTCAAAATATCAGCGCATTCATTTTATCGGCCTGGAACCCGAAATTCTCAGCGCCACCATCAATCCGTGGTTTATTCCCGAAAAAGGGGTGGAAGGATTTGAGTTTTTAATCGCCGAACGGGGAGCAAGGTTCAAACCGGAATATACCAACCTCGTTAAACAACGTTGTTTGGATAAGCTGCAACAACAGGCAATGGAAAAACAGATACTGCTGAAAGCCAAAAAAAATGCAGAACAAAATCTAAAGGACTTTTTTTCAATTCTACTGAATACCAATATTAAAGGCGTGTATTTTCATACAAATTATCTCACCTATATGGCCAATGTTATTTTGCACGATTCGGTTGTTGCCAACGAGGAACTTTTTACCGTTGATTCGGCCATAAGCTACTATTACCATCATTACAACCATAAAAATATGCGCAAAACCATTGCCGGTTTTATAGCCCTTTTGCAAAAGCACCACGCTTCTGTTTATGATGTTAACATCCGTTTAAACAGTTACTCATCCCTGCTTTTTAAAATGGTTGGCGACAGGAGGCTCGATTCGGCAGAAATTGTTTTTTCATCACATCCCAAGCCCATTACTTTAATGGATACCCTTTGGCACAGCAATCTTTTTATGAGCCGCTATTTTAATACCGTAAAAGATACTCTTTCCATTATTGAACGCAGGCAAATCGACAGTGCTTTTCGTGCCTCGCAGCAAACCGATTACAAAAATTTTACAACCGACCTTAACCGGCTTGTTAAAGCGTTGAAAATTGAAGTTGACAGCAGCAATATTTTGGGTGAGTAAACCGGTCTGTTGCCCGTTTATCATCTTGGTTGCCAAACAGCAAAGCAGCGAAAGCTAAAATTATTTCACATACTTTTCAATGGCTTCCTTAACAGTAATGTTACCGGCATAATCAATCAATTTGGCACCCGTTTTCTGCAGCACTTCAGCAGCTTTGGGGCCAAAATTCCCCCCGGTTATTACCAGACCGGCATGATGGCTTGCCGCTAAACGGGCAGCCTGAATGCCTACACCATGTTCGGCTTTCAGGTTGTTGGTATTGGAGTGCCAACTTAATTTATTGGTTTCGGTATCGAATACCGAGAACCCGGGAGCACGGCCAAAACGATCGCTTACCTTGGCATTTATGCCTTCGTTGGTTGCAGCTATTAATACTTTCATAACTTTTTTAAATTTTTATGTTTTTATTTTTCGTTTACAAGACTTTTAATTTTTTGCCAACCTGATTCCATTAACTTTTTTATTTTTCCATCGTCATATTCCACTACTGTTTTACCCATGGTGATGGCTTCGGTAAACCGGATGTCGTAAGGCAAATCGACAATTAACGGAATGTTTTTCTTCTTTAAAAAGTTTTTAATCTTTAGTGTCATTTCGGCATTAAGATCGGCTTTGTTGATTATGCAGCCTGATTTTAATTTTAACTTTTCAATCAGTTCATAAACTCTTTTTAAATCATGAATTCCGGAAACTGTGGGTTCGGTAACCAAAACTACAAAATGAGCTCCTGTTAATGAAGCTACTACCGGACATCCAATGCCGGGAGAGGCATCTACTAAAATGTAGTCGGACTGCTTTTCCATGGCAATAGCTTTTGCCTCACTGCGCACTTTGGTAACCAGTTTTCCCGAATTGTCGGCAGCTGGTCCAAGGCGCGCATGTACCAGCATATTTCCAAAACGTGTTTTTGATATATAGAATTCGCCGGCGAGCCTGTCATTCATTTCAATGGTGCGTGTAGGGCATATGTGATAACAGTACGAGCAACCTTCACATTCGTTTGAATCCACTATAAAATCACCCTTTTTTACCGAAATAGCATCAAAGTGGCAGGCTTTAATACACTTAAAACAATGAACACACCCTTGTATATTGATAAGAGCCTCTTTTCCACTATAAAATTTCTCTGTTTTTAATATTTCAGGAGCTGTTAATAAGTGCATATCGGCTGCATCCACATCGCAATCGGCTATTACCGTCTGTAAAGCTCCAAGCGCTGCGAAACTTGCCGTAATCGAGGTTTTTCCGGCTCCTCCTTTTCCCGAAAGTACAACTATCTCTTTCATTTTTTTTCGCCCGTTAATTCCACAATACTCCGGTAAATATTTTGTATTTCTGTTTTTATCTCAGGAATGGCATCAATGAGTAATTTTCCTTTTGAATAAAGTATGGCAGCCTCTTTTAAATTTGGTATTTTTCCAACGACAGGTATTTGCAATTTGTGACAATAATCTTCAACATCACTATTTCCAATGCCGTATTTATTTATCACAACTGCTACAGTCTTTTTCAACTCCCGCATAGTTTCAACGGCCAGTCTAAGATCGTGAAGTCCGAAGGGAGTTGGTTCGGTTACCAGCAATACAATGTCAGCATCCTTTACGGCTTCCATAACCGGACAGGAAGTTCCCGGCGGAGCATCAATGATGGTAATCCAATTACCATTATTATATTTTCTTAGCTCTTTTCTGCTTTGCTTAATAAGAGGTGTAGCCTGCTCAACACCAATATCAAGTCGGCTTTCCATAAAAAAAAGCCGATCGTTTAGCTTATACTCTTTCATCTTGCCCATCCTGTGCGGAATCATGGGAAGGGCGTTTTCGGGGCATAAGTCGGAGCAGGCGTAACAAGAGTGACATAATTCGGGAAAAACCATCACACTTATTCCCAAATAAGCAATGGCGTTAAATTCACAAATGTTGGCACACCGCTCGCAGAAAGTACATTTTTTTTCATCCCATTGGGCTACCAATCTGTATTTTGTTTCGGCACGTATTAATTCCCCCTTCAAAAAAAGTCCTGAATTGGGTTCCTCCACATCCATGTCTGCCAAATAAATTTTGGGGGCATCCGTTGCTACCTGTTCCGAAAGACTGGTGGCCAAATTAACCGACAAAGTTGTTTTTCCGGTTCCTCCTTTTCCGCTGGCAATAGCTATTTGCATCCCTTTATGCTTTTAATATCGATAATTAATATGAACATACGTTCAGAATGCAAAAATAAATTTATTTTTTAAACAAAAAAAAGTGTTGGATAAATAATAAAATAATACGGGTTTTAGCAAGGGCGCTCTTACCCAAAATTAACGGCCGGCAGCCTGCGTTTAACCGCCCTTTGATAGTGTATTTTGGGATACCCCACAATAACCGACATAATAGCCTCGTGTTGTTTTGGAATGTTAAAAATATTTTTTACCGCTTTTACTTTGTTAATGGCAGCCGGTACAATACCAATCAGGGTAGCACCCATTCCAAGTGCGTGCGCGGCGAGCATGGTGTAGGTTGCGTAAATAAGTGCGTTGTTGGTATGTTCTTCGGCACTTTTAAGCGCATGAAAAATAAGTATGGCCGGAGCATCACGGGTAATTCTGTCGCCATATTTTAATTTATAATTGTCGGCTTTTGCAATGGGATAAAGGTGGTTTTTTATGGTGTTGAATGTTTCAACGCCCGTTTTCTTTTTGATAATAAAAGATACCACAGGGTTTTCTATCCATTTTACAATGTTATTTAAAAACTCCTCCATAAAGGGAAGTGCTTTTTCAATGGTTTTACGATTGTTTATCACCGTTATGTGCATTTTTTGCGGAGAAGCACCATACGGGGCATAGGCTATCGAATTTAAGATTTTAGTTATCACCTCATTCGGGACAGGTTTTTTAATAAAATTTCGTACGGAACGCCTTTTCGACAGAAAACCCATAAATTGGTAATAACCAAGGGTATCAGACGTTTTAAAATCAACAAAATCCGTTTCGTAGGTCAGCCGGCCGGCTTTAATGGCTTTGGTGCTGCAAACAGCCATACATTGTCCGCATTTTAAACAAACAGAGGTCCGTTCCATAATAAAATTTATCCGGTTTTTTAAATCGGTTTCAATCAGGTTAACCGGACACACTTCAATACAAAGCCTGCATTTGATACAAAGTTTTTGGTTGACGGTAAAGTTCATGACAGTAAATTTTTGTTAATTGTCTGGCCTCTAAATTAATCAATTTTCTTTTTCCTGCCATCGGGATAAATATCTATTTTTACAACATGAATTTATTTTATGCACCCGACATTACACAGCCCTTTTACCAGCTTTCGCAAGAAGAGTCGAAACACCTTATCCGTGTTTTCAGGTATGGCACAGGCGATGAGGTTTTTTTTACCGATGGCCGTGGATTTATTTATACCTGCAAAATAATTGATGACAACCCCAAACATTGCAAGGTAGAAGTACTTTTAAAAGCCGAAGGAAACGACAAAAGGCCTTTTATTGTACAAATGGGCGTGGCTCCCACCAAAAACATCAGCCGGTTTGAATGGTATCTTGAAAAAGCCACCGAAATAGGTATCGACACCATCATTCCTTTTGTGGGATTCCACTCGGAACGAAAGGATATTAAACCCGACCGTTTAAACCGCGTTATTACGGCGGCTGTAAAGCAGTCGTTAAAATCGTTTCATCCTAAGCTGGAAAAAATGATGAAATTTAAGGATATGATTGATTTACCTTTTTCCGGGCAAAAGTTTATTGCTTTTATTGATGATGAAGTTACCCTTGAGTTGTCGAAAGCTTACAAACACGGCAGCAATGCCTTTGTGCTTATCGGCCCCGAAGGCGATTTTAGCCGCCGCGAAGTGGAAATGGCTAAGCAAAAAGGGTTTTTACCCGTTAAACTGGGCCCCTCGCGCCTGCGTACCGAAACAGCCGGCATTGCAGCCTGTCACACCATCAACCTGTTAAACTTTTAACCGGTTATTTAACAATGGAAATTTGTTTCGATACGGTTTTATTTCCCTCTTTAATGTTGACAAAATATATACCTGTACTCAGCATATTCAGGTTTAATGTAAACCGTTTTTTGTTTTTAACAACAGTAAGATTTTTAACTGTTTTTCCGTAAGCATCAACAACGTTAACAGTGGCACTGCTTCCGTTGGCACGGGCAAATTCAACAACAAAATTTCCTTTTCCGGGATTGGGAAAAACATAAAAGTCCTCAGGGCTTTTAAATTCACCAATGCCAACCCAGTCAACATGAATATACTCCTCTTTAACCAGACTGTCGGCACCGGCAATGTTGGAAGCTACCAATTTAACGGGGTAGCTGCCGCCCTCGCTATAGACAATGTTTTGGGGATTTTGTTCTGTAGATGTTTCGGGCGTACCCCCTGTAAAAGTCCATGTCCAGTTGTCGGGATCGTTGACCGACAAGTCGTTAAAATTAACCGATTCGCCTTCCATAATGGTGTTGTCGTCGGCTGTAAAGTCAACCACAGGAGCTTGTGCCGAGGTACAGGTGATGTATCCGGCTTTGGTAATTGAATCGCTTCCCCCGTTGTTTGTAGCCACAAGTTTAACGTTGTAAACCCCTTCGGTACTGTAACGAACTATTGGGTCTTGCAAGGTGGAGGTTCCGGGCGAGCCGCCATCAAATTCCCAGTACCACGAAATGGGGTTTCCTTCCGATTCATCGTAAAAATGGACCTTGTTTCCGGGAGCTACTACCGTAATATCCGACGAGAAATCGGGTGTTGGAACCGGCATGGGTACCACATGAATATAAGCTGTTTTTGTCTGTGTATCAGTTCCATCACCGTTGGTTACGGTAAGCGTTACATCAAAATAACCGGTATCGCTATACACCACAAACGGATTTTGCTGACTGGAGGTGTCCGGTGTGCCGCCGGGGAAATTCCAACTCCAAATATAAACTCCGGGGCCCGATAAATCGGTAAAAAATACGGTATCGGTTTGCATAACGGTGGTGGTGTCAGCCACAAAATCGCAGGTGGGTGGAATTACCTGCCACGAAACACCCGACAACTTTTCTATTCCCGTATTGGTTGGATCCAGCCAATCCTTTAACCGCAAACTTGAGCCGTTGCCGTTTTGATCCCACGAATACCATATCTTACCATAATAAGCCGGCGAAGGAGTCGAGCAGCTGTTGGAAGTGTATCCTCCGGTAAGGTCACCCATAATACGTCCGTTTTCATCAAAGATAGGAGAACCCGACGAGCCGCCCTGCATAATGGAACGCCCGTTAACGGTTTCGCCCCAAATAATTTTCCAGTGTGTGGGCAAACCGTTCCAAAAAGTTGACGATTGAATGGGTGTTAAATACGTGGAAATCTTTTTTATATCTCCTGCGGGATGATGAATACCCACACCACTGTCGGCATCAACATTTGAATTGGTACGGTTCCATCCGTTGTAATAAACATTGTAGCTGTTGGGTATGGAATTGTTAAACTCCACCAGATAAAAATCGGAGCCGTTGTTGGCTGCCGTAGGGTCTTTGGCTTTCAACGCGCATCCTGTAATGCTGTTGTACCCCGAGGAGTTTCCGGCACACGTAGAAGCCTGATAATTAAAATAAAACACCCATTGGTTCATGTCGCTTGCCGTTGCATTTTCGCCACAGTGCCCTGCAGTCAGGAAATAGGGAGTGCGGTCGTTTGAGGTGTTGTTGATAAGTGATCCCGAGCACCAATAGTAGTTATATCCTATTTTAAGCGATATGCGGGCAACACCTCTTATCTGATCCTGCCAGTTGTCGCCCTCTTCACAGGCCACGTTTATCATACACGACCAGGAGCCGTCTCTGTCGGCACGGTTGTTTGTAAACATAAAATCGATGTAGCGGTAAGCATAAGCAAGTTCCGAAATATGGATGTTGGGCTTGCCGGTTACCTCTAAAGGCTGATGATACTCCAAAACAACCCTGTCGCCCTGTATAAACTCGGTAGAAAAAAGATGGCTTTTGGGATTGTTATCGCTTGTGTATGCCCCTATAACCTGCTTTTTGTTTGCATTGTATAAAAAAAGTTCCGAACCTTCGGGAAGGTAAAAATTGTCGTAATAAACACCCAAAGCCAGTGCACCGGAAACATGCAGTTCAGCTCTTAACATTTTGCTGCCGTCGGGAAGTACCGTCCATTGGCCAATGTCGGAAAGATTTTTGTTAACAATAACCGAAACGCCCATCCTGCGCGGACTGGCACCTGAGGTAGCATCATTAATTTTATCTTCATCAGCAATGGCATCCATATCGGGTTTTGATAATTCCAAAACAGGATAATCATCGTCCATCTGGTATAAAACAGAGGGCGGAGTGCCTCCTTTGCTAATTTGAGCCATGCCCCTAAAGGAGAGCAGAATCATTAATGTTACTGCAATAAAAAAAGTAAATCTCTTCATGTGATAAAAATTATTTTTGTTTGTTTTGGAATGATGCCCGGAAAAAAGCATAAGATGTTTTTGACGTTTCTCACAAGCCGAATCCAATTTAATAAGGTGACAAAGTTAAGTATTATTCACTATTTTTGACAAAATTTTTATTATGATAGTTGTAACAGGAGCCGCAGGTTTTATAGGCAGTGTTTTAACAGGCAGGTTAAACAACGACGGGTTAACGGATTTGATTTTAACGGATGACTTTTCAAAAACCGAAAAAGCAAAAAATCTGGAAAACAAAATCTTCACCGAAAAAGTTTCACGCGACAATTTTTTTACATGGCTTGATGCCCATCACCGGCAGGTTGATTTTGTGTTACATATAGGCGCCCGAACCGACACCACCGAGTTCGACAAAACTGTTTTTGACAAGCTAAACCTCAATTATACCAAACAAGTTTGGAAACAGTGTACCGATTATGATATTCCGTTGATTTATGCTTCGTCGGCTGCTACTTACGGAATGGGTGAGTTTGGCTATATTGACAATCATGACGTGGTTGAAAAGCTTAAGCCTCTGAATCCCTATGGTGAATCGAAAAACGAGTTTGACAAATGGGCATTGAAGCAGGAAAAGACACCTCCTTTTTGGGCAGGATTGAAATTTTTTAATGTGTATGGTCCCAACGAATATCATAAAAGCAGAATGGCGTCTGTAATATTTCATGCTTTTCATCAAATAAAAAATACGGGCCGGGTAAAGCTGTTTAAATCGCACAACCCCGATTTTAAAGATGGTGAGCAACTGCGTGATTTTGTTTATGTTAAAGATGTTGTAAATGTCATCATTTTTTTAATGAACAAGCAGCCGGCTTCGGGATTGTACAACCTGGGGACAGGCCATGCCCGTACTTTTATCGATTTGGCCAATGCTACTTTTGAGGCGCTTGATTTGCAGCCTGAAATAGAATTTATCGACACACCACTTGACATTCGCAGTAAGTATCAGTATTTTACACAGGCAGATATGTCGAAACTTATTGCCGCAGGTTATCAAAAACCGTTTACCTCGCTGGAAAACGGAGTGGATGACTACGTACGGAATTATTTATCCAAAGGGGTGTATTATTAATATGGCGTTACAACAAAACCTCAAACATCCTTCCCCTGTGCAATCATGCCGCTGCCAATGCAGGTTTTTTCGTCGCTGTCGTAAATAACGGCAAATTGCCCGGGGGCAATACCCGATATTTTTTTGTCCGATTTTATGTAAATACCGTTACCGGTTTTAAGCAATGTACCTTTGGTAAACTCCGGCTGGTGACGAATCTTAAACTTTATTTCCGACAATCCGGTATAATCATGCCGGGGATTTAATATATGCAAACTCTCCAGCCATATCTCGTCACCGTATTGCGCAATGGGATCGTAGCCGTTTGAAACGTAGATAATATTTTTTTCAATATCTTTTTTTACCACAAACCAGGGACCTCCGCCAAGGCCAAGCCCACGTCGCTGACCTATGGTATGAAACCAAAATCCCTTGTGCTCGCCCAGCAGCCTGCCGGTTTCAAGTTCAACAACATCGCCCGGTTTTTCGCCAACATATTTTCTGATAAAGTCGTTGTAATTTATTTTTCCCAAAAAACAAATTCCCTGGCTGTCAGGCCGGTTAGCACTGGGGAGTTTCATCTTTTGAGCCATATTGCGCACCTCTTTTTTTTCAAGGTGTCCGATGGGAAACATAACGTGGTTTAATTGCTCTGTGGTAATCTGCCCCAAAAAATAGGTTTGATCTTTAACCTTGTCGCGGGCAGTACTTAAAAATACACCCTCCTCATTTTGATAGGTGGAGGCATAGTGGCCGGTGGTAATTTTATCAAATTCATGGCCGTATTTATCGCGAAATGCACCAAACTTTATTAAAAGGTTACACATGATATCGGGATTGGGAGTAAGCCCTTTTCTAACCGTGTCGATGGTATATCTCACCACTGTGTCCCAATACTCTTTTTGCAAATCGACAATATCAAATTTACAGCCGTATTTTTTTGCAATCCATGTAGTTATCTCTATATCTTCTTCCGCGGGACAATCCGAAAACGACGGTTCATCTTCCATACCGATACGGATGTAAAAAATATGCGGATCATAACCCTGTTCCTTTAACAGCGGAATAGTTACCGAGCTGTCAACTCCTCCCGAAACCAGCGATGCAATTTTCATGTAAATAATTTTGTTGCAAAGGTCGGTAATTTTTTTAAAGAATAATGCACAATGTCGCCATGGTTACCAAATCGCAGTATTACAAAATCTATCGATCTTTGAGTTCCCTTATTAGAAGTGCCTTGAGTGCCTAAAGTTTGGAGTGCCTAAAGTAGTTAACACAACGTAATTTACATTATAACAAACGTAGAAACCATTCATGAATGGTTTCTTTACAACAAACGCAGACTGTTGTGTTATCATCGGCAGGATTACAAATCCTGCCGAGCTTTCGATTGGTAAGGAGTTTAGGTATTTTGAATTTTATAT
>CAYVWX010000061.1:0-4951 GCA_964455635.1 uncultured Lentimicrobiaceae bacterium
ATGCTTCTGTGTGTTTATGCTTTGTCCCAATCATTCTTTCATCCATTCAAACAGCTGATAATGCTCACCGTTCATTCCGATGGCTTCATAAATCCGGCGTGCATTTTGATTACTTAAATCAACATACAACCTGAGCCCTGCAACACCGTCATTATTAATTACCAAACTTTTAATTTTATGGTACATGGTGCTAAAAATCTTTTTTCCCCTGTATTCGGGTTTAATATACACCGACTGAATCCACCACACCCATTGGTTTCGCCAGTCGCTCCATTCCCGCGTAATCAGCAGCGACCCGACAACTTCATCCTCCCGGGCAGCTACAAAATACTGTCCTTTGGAGGCTTCTTCAAAAACAGCCGTAACACCCTTTAAAACAGTATTTTTATCTAACGTAAACGACTCGGTTTCCAGCGCCATGGCAACCTGAAAATCACTTATTATTTCAGCATCATCAATTGTAGCGGTTCTAACAACAATCATCGGTAATTATTTTATCTTTGCTCATTAAAAAGCAAGGTTTTCATTTTTAGGAAGGGCAAAATTAATCATTTCCGGAGTTAAACAATGAGCGAACAAATAAAACACGAATGCGGCATAGCCCTGGTTCGGCTTTTAAAACCGTTAGAATATTATCTGGCCAAATATGGCACTGCCATTTACGGTCTTCAAAAACTGCACCTGTTAATGCAGAAGCAGCACAACAGGGGTCAGGATGGTGCCGGTATGGCCTGTGTAAAATTTGATTTGCCGCCGGGGAAAAAATATATCGACAGAGTTCGCTCAAACAGTGTTACCCCCATTAAGGATGTGTTTAACAGTGTTTACGACAGGCTCGCGCTTATTAAAGGAGGAAATCCCAAACGCCTTAAAGATGTTAACTGGCTAAAACACAACACCGAATTTACCGGAGAGCTCTTTCTTGGCCATTTGCGATACGGCACTTACGGAGGCAACTCCATCGAAAACCTCCACCCTTTGGTTCGCTCAAACAACTGGAAAACAAAAAACCTGGTACTTGCCGGTAACTTTAACATGACCAACAACGATGAGCTTTTTGAAACACTGGTAGAGCTTGGACAATACCCCGTAGAAACTTCGGACACCATAACCGTTTTAGAAAAAATAGGTCACTTTTTGGATGATGAAAACGAGAGACTTTACCATAATTTTCGCAAACAAGGATTCTCAAAACGTGAAATAACAGAAAAAATAGCCTGTAATATTGAGCTGTTGCCCATCCTTAGCGATTCGGCCAAGCGTTGGGATGGCGGTTATGTTATAGGAGGTTTGCTGGGCCACGGCGATGCTTTTGCCATGCGCGACCCGGCGGGCATACGTCCGGCTTTTTATTATGCCGACGACGAAATTGTTGTTGTGGCCTCCGAGCGTCCCGTAATACAAACCGCTTTAAATGTTAAAATTGAAAAAATCCATGAAATTGAACCCGGCCATGCTCTGGTAATTAAAAAAGACGGTGAAATTATAAACCGACAATTTATCAACCCGCTCCCAAAAAAAGCCTGTTCCTTCGAAAGGATTTATTTTTCGAGAGGAACCGATAAAGATATATACAAAGAGCGGAAAGCATTAGGCGAGCTGCTTACCCCTTCGGTGTTAAAAGAGATAAACTACGATTTAAAAAATACGGTTTTTTCATTTATTCCAAACACAGCCTCCGTAGCCTTTCAGGGTATGATTGATAACATTAATAAACATACTGTTGAAAAAATTACCGAAAGCATTTTAAGTCAAAACAAACAGGTCAGCCGCAACGAGTTAGATAAAATTTTACAATACCGTCCGCGTGTTGACACCATTGCGGTAAAAGATGTAAAACTTCGTACCTTTATAACGCAGGATAACCAGCGCGACGACCTGGTAGGCTATGTTTATGATGTTACCTACGGAGTGGTTAAAGAGCACGAAGACACGCTGGTGGTTTTGGATGATTCTATTGTCCGGGGGACTACCCTTCGGCAAAGTATAATTCGTATTTTGGACAGGTTGGGACCAAAAAAAATTATCATTGCCTCGTCGGCTCCGCAAATACGTTATCCCGACTGTTACGGCATCGACATGGCACGCCTGAACGATTTTGTGGCATTTAAAGCAGCCATTATGTTGCTGAAAGAAAACAAAATGGAAGATGTTATTAACAAGGTTTATAAGAAATGTAAACAGCAACAACATCTTCCCAAAGAAGAGATTGTAAATTATGTAAAAGAAATTTACAAACCGTTTACTGCACGACAGATTTCAGCTAAAATTGCTCAAATTGTTACTGCCCCCGGAATAAAAGCCGAAGTACAGGTAATTTATCAAAGCATCGAAAACCTGCACAAAGCCATCCCAAACCATTCGGGCGACTGGTACTTTACGGGCGACTACCCTACTCCCGGAGGAAATAAAGTTGTAAATCAATCATTTATAAATTATATTGAAGGTCGAAACGAGCGGGCATATTAATTTACTGAACCTTTCAATTAAAAGGATAAAAGTGCTTTAAATAGTTTCTATTTTTAATTATAAACCAACAACAACTTTTTTTTTGACGGAAGATAACCAAAATAACAATTTAATAAATCAGGTAAAAACTTTGCCGGGAAAACCTGGTGTATATCGTTTTTTAGACAAAGAGGAAAAAGTTATTTATGTAGGCAAAGCCAAAAACCTGAAAAAAAGAGTTTCCAGTTATTTCAACAAAAATCACCGGAGCGGAAAGCTGAAGTTGCTGGTTCGGAAAATCAATAACATTAAATTTATTGTTACCGACAGCGAATCGGATGCACTTTTATTGGAAAACAACCTCATAAAAAAGTACCAGCCACGCTACAATATTTTACTGAAAGACGATAAGAGTTTTCCGTGGATATGCATAAAAAACGAGCCTTTTCCGCGAGTATTTCCAACGCGCAACCCGCAAAAAGACGGCTCCGAATATTACGGCCCCTACACTTCGGTAAAAATGATGCGCACACTGCTTGACATAATCAAACAGCTTTACCCTTTACGAACCTGCAAACTAAATCTCTCGGAAAAAAACATCAAAAAAGGAACCTATAAAGTATGCCTCGAATACCATATCGGCAACTGTTTGGGGCCGTGTACAGGCAAACAAACCGAAACCGATTACAACAGTTCCATCGAACAGGTCCGATCGATTATTAAAGGTAATATTGTTGAAATTATTAAAGAGCTGAAATCCCGTATGCACCGCTATGCCCAAGCTATGAAATTTGAACAGGCACAGTTGATGAAAGAGAAGATTGAGATTCTTGAAAACTACAAAAGCAAATCTACCATTGTCAATCCAAAAATTAACAATGTAGATGTTATTTCGATTGTTGACGAGCCCGGTTTGGCTTGGGTAAACTGGCTCAGGGTACTCAATGGCGCCATAGTGCAAGCTCATACCGTGGAGGTAAAAAAGAAACTTAACGAATCGAAAGAGGAGATACTTGCCCTTGCTTTAGCCGACTTCAGGCAACGATTCGAAAGCAATGCCACCGAAATTATTTTGCCGTTCCATCCCGAGGTGGTTTTGGAAGGCGTTAAATTTATTATTCCACGGCGTGGCGACAAAAAACAACTACTCGACCTAAGCCTGCGCAATGCCATGTTTCACCGTATGGAACGCAATAAACAACGCGAGCTGGTTGACCCCGAACGCCATTCGCGCCGTATTTTGGAAACCATGAAAAAAGACCTTCGCATGGATGAAACACCCATGGTAATAGAGTGTTTCGATAATTCCAACTTTCAGGGCGATTACCCCGTGGCATCGATGGTTCAATTTGTAAAAGGAAAACCCAACAAAAAGGAGTATCGTCATTTTAACATTAAAACGGTAGAAGGCCCCAACGATTTTGCATCAATGGAGGAAATTATCGAACGTCGTTACAGCCGGCTGCTGAAAGAGGAAAAACCCCTCCCGCAACTTATTGTGGTTGACGGGGGTAAAGGTCAGCTGTCGTCGGCAGTAAAAAGCCTTAAAAAGCTGCACCTGTTTGGTAAAATAACCATTATCGGCATTGCCAAAAAGCTGGAAGAGCTATATTACCCCAACGATCCGGTACCTCTTTATTTGGACAAAACCTCCGAAACCTTAAAAATAATACAGCAACTACGCGACGAAGCCCACCGCTTTGGCATTACGCATCACCGGAAAAAGAGAGAAAAAGGAACCTTAAAATCGCAGTTAACCGAAATTAACGGAGTGGGTTACACCACAGCACAAAAGCTGCTGCGAAAATTCAAATCGGTTAAAAAAATTAAAGAGGCCGACAAAACATCCCTGGCAGAAGTCATTGGCAAATCAAAAGCCATGGTGGTGTTTAAATATTTTCACCCCTAACACGGTATTACATATTATATTCGGCAGGTGCTGTTTCACTCAACGCTTTTTATACTTTTGTCAACAATAAAAACGACTTACTAAAATGAAAAAGATAAGAGTTGCCATCAATGGTTTCGGACGAATCGGAAGGGTTACTTTTCGCAATATCTGCAAAAAGGAAAACATGGAGGTAGTTGCCATTAACGACCTTACCGACCCTGCCAATCTGGCTCATTTATTAAAATACGATTCGGTACAGCGGCAGTTTGACGGAACCGTCACCTCAAAGGGTAACCATTTGATTGTTAACGGCAGAAGCATTGATGTTTTGAACGAACCCAATCCCGGCAAGCTACCCTGGAAAAGTTTGAAAATTGATGTGGTTATTGAATCAACAGGACAGTTTGTTGACAGAGACGACGCCATTAAACATGTGGAGATGTCGGGAGCCCGCAAGGTCATCATCTCGGCACCGGCCAAAGGCGAGCGCGATGATGTAAAATATGTTGTACTTGGAGTAAATGATGAAATAATTGACAAAAACGATGTTATCATCTCCAACGCATCGTGTACCACCAACAATGTTGCACCCCTCATCATGATACTGGATGA
>CAYVWX010000061.1:5051-14310 GCA_964455635.1 uncultured Lentimicrobiaceae bacterium
CCAACGCATCGTGTACCACCAACAATGTTGCACCCCTCATCATGATACTGGATGAACTTTGGGGCATTGAAAAAGGCTTTATGACCACCGTGCACAGTTACACCAAAGACCAGAATTTAGTTGACGGCCCGCACAAAGACTGGCGGCGGGGCAGGGCTGCAGCCTACTCCATTGTGCCCACCACCACCGGAGCAGCCAAAGCCTCTACCAAAATCTTTCCTCATCTCGAAAACAACCTCGGAGGGGCAGGTATCAGAGTACCCGTTCCCGACGGTTCACTCACCGACCTTACCTGCACCTTGCGAAAATCGACCAGTACCGAAAAAATTAATGCCGCTTTTAAAAAAGCCGCCCAAGGCAAGTTAAAAGGTATTTTGCAATATACCGAAGACCCGATTGTTTCCAACGATGTTATCGGAAATACACATTCGGCTGTTTTCGATGCCAACCTTACGGCTGTTTTGGGCGACAAAAACAAACTGGTAAAAGTTGTGGCCTGGTACGACAACGAAATGGGCTACTCCTCACGACTGGTGGAATTGATTGAAAAGTTTGTTTAGAAATATTGTTATAGTTAACCGTAGCAGCGGTTTGTGTGTTAACAATCGTTTATTTAACCGGTAAATTCTTTTTTAAAAAAGAAATCCTTTTCTTTTAAAATTATTGCAATCGCCAATACAAGCAACAATACCGTTTGTATTATTTTACTGTCGGGATGCGTTGCAAAAATTTCATTAAAGTATCCGGCAGTAATATGAAAGATAATGGGAACAAGGATATTTCTGTTAGATTTATAATAAAGCCAGTTCATTATAATTACAAACGGAAAAATACTAACAAGAAAATTTACACTGTAAATCCAGCCCGACACTACTAAATTACTTTGATAATAATGGTTGATGGTTGAAAGCGGGATATGCCAAATTCCCCAATAAAAAGCAAAAATAACAGAGGTGTAAAACAAATTAAACCTGTTTCTTAACACATCGGTTCCGTAGGTGTGCCACCCCAGCTCTTCAATAACAGGCGCCATCAAAAGCAAAAACCAAACGGGAAAAACGCCCGACGAAAAGGTGAAGTGACCCGTTATGGTAAATTGCGAAGCACTGTAACCCAACAGCAACGATATGGCCTGAGCAAGCAAAATACTTGCCAACATTAAAAACAGGGAAAGAAAAAGATAAACCGGTTTTATCGATTTAAAATTAAAAAACCGGCTGAAAAGGTCTTTCCGCAAACCGGAATCCTTATTTATCAACCAAAAAGCCATCCCCATAGGGCCTGTGAGGCCGACAAACGCCAATATACTTGCCAATTGCTCATATCCTTTTCCCGATGAATTAATGTGACTAAGGTATCCGGCCATGAACCAAAATACCCAGGGAATTAAGGTAGCCAAACCATAAAACAAAAGCGGATGTTTGTAGTTTTTTATTGTCATAACCATTTTATTTTTGTTATTATTAATTCCATGAAGGTGGCCAAAGTTAACTGACTAAAATAGTGTTAGTTACAAGAATATCAACAATTAAACACAAAAAACCAAACAACTAACCCACACAAGACCACCCCACGAAAGGTATAATCCCTCAAACCGAAATCCTACAGCAGCGTCTTTCCACAAGCCTGCACTTACATTCAGGATATTAATGACAATATCGGCGGCAGAACAGTTATTCATTTTTATCAGTTTTAACCTCCACAAATGCCTGAAACCCCTCTCCTTTCTTACTTGTAATGGTTTGTTTTCCGCCCATCATTTCAATACGGTTTAAAATATTTTTCAAACCCAATCCACCCTTGTTTAAACCATTTAAAGCTTCCATATCAAAACCACGGCCATTATCTTTATAGGTAATTAAAAGCCTGTTGTTTTTCTCAGCCAGCATAATATCAACGGAGGTGGCTCCTGCATGTTTAAGGGTATTATTTATCATTTCGGTGAGCATCCGGTAAACCGACAATTCAATAACCGCACTATACCTTTTCCGCAAGCCCGAAGTGGTTAAATGAATAGCAATTTTTCCGGTAGCATTAATTTTATCGATAAACGAATTTAGCGAAAAAACAAGTCCGTTATCTTTTATGGAAGCCGGCATAATATTGTGCGATAACGTGCGTGCATTGTTGATTACTTCATCCAACAGGCTGTTCGATCGGTTTAACATATCAACCCTGATGTTGTCAGCATTATTACAGTCGCCCAATTCGTTAACATAAAGTTTAAGGGTTGACAACAAAACGCCCATCGAGTCGTGCAACTCTTCGGCAAAACGTTTCCGCTCTTCGTATTCGGTGCTGATAACGGCATTTAGCACTTTTTTTTCAGCTTTTTGTTTCATCATACTTTTAATGGCTTTTTGCCTGTTTTGATAGGAACGATACGCCAGCGCAAGGACAATAAGCAATAAAATAAGAATAACTATGATAGAAATAAAAACAATTTGCCGGTTTCTACTTTGGGCTTTTTCCAGCGCATTTTGCTGTGTTAACAATTTGATGCGCTCCTCTTTCTCACGCGTGCGGTATTTTGTTTCCAGTTGCGCAATTCGCTCGTCGTGCTCGGTACTGAAAATACTGTCGCGAATGCTGCTGCTAAGTTTAAAAAGCTTAAAGGCCTTTTCAAATTCACCTTTTTTACTATAGATTCCCGACAATTCCTCGTTTCCAAGCATCACAAATCGCGAAGTGCCGGTTTGTCGTGCCAGCTCAATACTTTTGTTAAAATGTTTAATTGATTTGGTAACCTGTCCGGTAATTTCGTACAGCTGCCCCAAAATATAATGAACATTGATTAACCCGTCGGGCGATGAAAGTTTTGTACTTAAGGCAAGGGCTTTATTTAAAAAAATAAAAGCACTGTCATAAACCTTCAGCTTCTGATATACGTTACCTATGTTAACATAGCAGTTTATCAGCTCAAACTCGTTGCTGTCCTGTTCAAATATTTTGGTTGATTTTGAAAAATAATACTTTGCACTGTCGTAATCGGGAATGGAGAAATAGACGGTTCCCAAATTATTAAGGCTTTGCGATAACCAATAGTTATTTCCGGTTTTTTCGGCAAGCTTAAGCGATTTATAATTGTATTCCAAAGCCTTATCGTAATCCAACAAATCTTTGTATGAAGCACCGATATTACTGAGGCAGTTTGCTTTTCCTGAAATAAATCCGATATCTTCCGAAAAGTGAAGTGCTTTTAAATAATTTTCGATGGCAACCGAATAATTTCCTCTGTAATAATTAACATTACCTATGTTGTTGTAAATAGCCAAAATCCTGCGTTTGTATGCCCGGTTATCAGGCTTTTGCTCCATCAGTTTTTTATTAATGGAAAGAGCTTTGTTTAATGCCTCCAAAGCTTTTTCATAATTCCCTCGCACTATAAAGCTTACGCCCAGGGTATTATAGCTGTTTGCTTCAAACAAAGGTTCGTTAATCTTTTGCGAAGCATCACAAGCTTTACCGGCAAAAAATCCGGCACTGTCGGTTTGAGTGTACATCAGCTCCCAAGCCAAATCCAAACAGTTGTTAATGTAATTGGTATCAATGGTTTTTGTAAGCAGCACCAACCTTTTCAAACTGTCGGTTTTGCCTTGCCCAAAGTCAGCCTGTAAGATGACAATAATTACGAGGATGGTAAATATTATTTTTTTAATCATATTTTTCCCTGGTTATTGTTTATTTTTTCAACACACAGCCGCCTAAATGTCAATCAAACCGTGTTTTATGGCATAGATGAGCATACTTACAATATTTTTTGAACCTGTTTTGGCTATCAGGTTTGTTTTGTGCGAGTCCACCGTACGGATACTGATAAAAAGTTTGTCGGCAATTTCGCTGTTCGAGTATCCTTTCCCAATCAGTTGGAGCACCTCCAATTCTCTTCCGGTAAGCGCAACAGCTTTATCATCTGCACTTTGCCCTCCAAAACGCCGCGTAAAAAAAGGCAACAGCTCGGGAGAAAAATAATTTTGGCCGTTGCAAACCGTTTTGATGGCGTTGAATAAAACCTCTTTAAGCACATTTTTTAAAATGAACCCCCGCGCACCGGCTTGCAATATTTTTTCCAAAAACTCCTCCTCACCAAATGTTGAAAGCACCAAAACAGCCAGTTCAGGATTTTTTTCCAAAGCCAGTTCGGTGGTTTTAATTCCATTAATACCTCCCATTTTCAGGTCCATCAATACTATATCAAAATCGGTGTTGGACATTACCTCAAGAAACTCCTCACCGCTTCCGGCTTCACCTGTCACCTCAAAGTCGTTCGATTTATCAAAAATCATTTTCAGGCCGCTACGAAATATTTCGTGGTCGTCAACAATAAAAACTTTTACGGGCAAATTCATTTAGTTGTCTTTAAAATGAATAAAAGTAAGAAAATTTTTGTATTTTCGATTCTCAAAGCATAAAAATGATAAAAAAGTCTTTTATATCCTCTCTTATAATCTGTTTGTTAACTGTTTCCGAACTTACAGCAAACACAAACAGTGCTGTTTTTGATACTTCACCGGTTGCCAAAAAAGGCGTTCTCGATTTAAGAGGCTATCGCTTTTCGGAAAATAACAGTTTACCGCTGAATGGCGAATGGGCGTTTTATTGGGATACTTTGCTTGCTCCGCATAATTTTCCAACCGGCATAAAACCCTTATATCCTTATTTTCCCTCTACCTGGAACCATCTGGCCAACGACTCAAACAACATTTCGCATTTTGGCTATGCCACCTACCGTCTGGTCATACGCATTGATTCGTCATCGCAGGTGCTGGCACTCAGCATTCCGGCTGTTTACACCTCATACAAATTATGGATTAATGGAAAACCATTTTCGGAAAACGGAAAAGTGGGAACAGATAAAAAAAGCTCTGAGCCCTACTGGCTGCCGGTTACTAAATCGTTTACCCCTTATGGCCGACGCATTGAATTAATTTTACAGATTTCAAATTTTGAACACAACAAAGGCGGCATCTCTCAACCCCTTGTTATAGGAACTTCAAAAAGGCTTTTTACCGACCGCGAAGAGCAACTCAGCATATCGTTGTTGCTTACAGGAGCCTTAATTATGGGCGGATTGTTTTTTATCGGGTTGTTTATGTTTGGACGTCAAAATAAAGCGGTATTATATTTTTCGTTGTTTTCAATTACATACAGCTACCGGATTATTGGTACCGATTTATATTTTTTACATGCTGTACTTCCATCGGTAAAATGGATTTATACAACGCGGCTTGAATATTTAACGCTGTTTTTGAGCACTTTCTTTTTTATGCGGTTTCTGGAGATTGTTTACCACCACGAGACATCAAAAATAATGGCTAATTTCCTTAAAGGAACCACCCTTATTTTGGTGGTACTCACCCTGTTCTTCCCCGCATCGGTTTTTACCCTTACCATCGAACCCTTTTTGATAATCCTCTTGATATTTGTTGTTTACGGAATCTTTATCATTGTTAATGCCGTCAGGCATAAGCGCGAAGGGTCGCAGTACGCAGTTATTAGTTTTTCTATATTATTTGTGGTTATAAGCCTTCAAATGCTAAACTATTTGGGCGTAGTGCCCTATTTACCCTATGTTTATTTTGTGGGGTATATTTTGTTTTTCTTTTTCCAGTCGCTTATTTTGTCGTACCGTTTTGCAGCTTATTTTAAGCGGGCGGCGGTTAAAGCCGAAATGGGTGCCAAGGCAAAAGCCGAGTTTTTGGCTACCATGAGCCACGAAATACGCACCCCCATGAATGGTGTAATTGGCATGACCAGCCTTTTAAAACAAACAACACTTACTCCCGAACAGGATGAATATGTTGAAACCATTCGTGTAAGCGGTGAAAATTTACTTACCGTAATAAACGACATCCTTGATTTCTCGAAAATAGAACAGGGAAAGATGAAACTGAAAAAAGGTAAATTCGACCTAATTAACGCTATTGAAGAGGTATTAGCACTGCTAAGTCCCGCAGCAGCAAAAAAAGGGCTGGAACTTATTTTTAGTAAAGAACCGGATGTGCCACGGTTTATTTATGGCGATGAAAAACGACTTAAACAGGTATTGATAAACCTGGTAAACAATGCCATTAAATTTACTTATAAAGGCGAAATAGTGGTGAAAGTGGAGGTTAAGGAAAGTGATGATTTTCAATTTGAATTGTTGTTTTCGGTAAAAGATACGGGCATAGGAATACCTGAAGATAAAATAGAAAATTTGTTTGAAATGTTTACCCAGGCCGACTCGTCCATGTCGCGTAAGTTTGAAGGAACCGGGTTAGGGCTTCCCATTTCAAAAAATTTAATACAACTGATGGGTGGTGATATTTGGGTGAACTCGGAACCCGGCAAAGGATCGGTATTTTCCTTTTATATTAAAACCGCACCTTCGACAGACAATACCGGCGAGTCTGACCGGTCCAATATCAGGAAATTATTTAAAAACAAGAAGATACTTATTTTAGATGATAATAAAACCAACTTAATAATTTTATCGAAACAGTTGGAAAGCCGCGGTATTAAGGTGGTTAAAACTTCAAACCCCGACGAAGCCGTAAACCTTGTAAAAGAACAACATTTCGACGCAGCCATTATTGATATGCAACTTCCCGAAACCAATGGCGTGGAAGTTAGCAAGGCCATTAAAAAACTGCCCGATGGAAAAACGCTTCCGTTAATTTTACTCTCCTCGGTGTTGGCCGACTTAACTGCCGGAGAGATGGAACTCTTCAGCTCTTATGTTCAAAAACCTGTTCGGGAAACCAGATTATGGAACAGCCTGCTAAAAGCCATTGAATCAAAAAATAATAATGGCAAACCGAAAAAAGCAGGCAGGAAGTTAACACAATTTTCGGGGGCTAAGGTGTTGGTGGCCGAAGATAATCTGATAAATCAAAAGGTCATCCTAAGCATACTTAACAAGTTCGGTATCAATCCCGATGTGGTTGGAAACGGCGCTTTGGCAGCCATGGCCTGCGAAGACAATGAATATCATTTAATTTTAATGGATATTCAAATGCCTGAAATGGACGGACTGGAGGCCACCAGAAAAATCATTAAATATTATACTTTTCATAAAAAGAAACCACCCGTAATTTTAGCCATGACGGCCAATGTGTTGGGCGATGCACGTAAAAACGCTTTCGATGCCGGCATGTCGGGTTTTATGACCAAGCCCGTGAACGCCGGAGAACTGGAAAAGAACCTTGAAACCTGGCTTGCCGATTTTATGGTAACAAAATAACAGGGTGATTTGTTTACCGGTATTTGACAGCACGCCAATCCGCTAAGTCTCTATCAGAAAAACATTAAATACCTGATTAACAACAATACTACAAGAGCAATCTTTACGCGCTTGTGTAAAAAGCAATCGCATAAAATAGCAACCTGTGCTGCTTGACATTACTTTGTAATAATAGCATCAAAATTGGTGCTGATGGGTAAATTATTTTCAAAGTCGTACAGCGTAATTTTACGTATTTTGTAATAGTTAACCCAATAATTTTTTAAAGCGGTAACATATCCCAGATTGGCGTTGTCGTTGTCCAGTTGGGCATTGTTAAGCTCCAAAACATCGTTTACCTTGCCAATCATATATCGTTTGTAAGTAACATTAAAACGTTTTTTAGCTACTGTATCCGATTTGGCTGCAATGTACAATTGCTTTTTTTGCATACCGAACTGCATCACTTCGAGATAAATATTTTGTTCAAAATCAATCTTATCCTGCTGTACCGAGGTCAACACCAAATCGGCATTGGACTGCGCAACCCTGATAGCTCCCCGCGCTTTACCCCAGTCTAAAATAGGCAATGTTATCCCCAAGGTTACCTGTTCTTTATTTAAAGGATTTGCATAAGCATCTTGTATAAAGTCGCCCGTTTGCGTAAGACCGAAAGAGGCAAACAGCTGTGCATCGAAGCGGCCGTTCATTTTAGCCTTATTTACATCGCTTTGTGCTTGCAGCAATCGTTGTTTAAACTCCAATCCGGTTGAAGTATTGGTTTTGGCTTGCTGAACAGCGCGGTCTAACGGGATGTCGAAATAGTGATGTACTACCGGTTCGATAAGCTGAATTTTATCGTTGGTTTTTATTCTGAGATACGATTTAAACAAAAACAGCATATTGTTGTAATTCAGCTCCGACTGCTCCAACGAAGCGTCGGCCTTTAACAAATTAAGCTCAAGTTGCAGCAGGTCGTTTTCGGCAATCTTACCCAAATTAAACCTCCCTTTGGCTATTTTATACAAGGTATCGTAATTGGCATAATTTTTTTTGGCTATCTCCACTTCTATTTGTGCCGACAGCAGATTAAAAAACCGGTTGATGGCCGTTATGGCTACCTGTTCGTTGTCTTCAAGATACTTTCGTTGTGCTTTTTGGTATTTTAAAGGTTCAATTTTTTTATCCCATTTATACCTGTTGTAAGTAAAAATAGGTTGCCTGAAACCAATGTTAACAATATTGGACAAAAACTGCCTTGTAGATGTATCGCTATAGAAGTTGGTGGTTTGCTGAAGGCCGGTATTTAAAAACACTTCACCGCCGGTCCAGCCTATTTTTTGGTTTACCGAAAGGCCGGCCGAATAATTGGTAAGGCTTCGCGACACATAATTGGAACTTCCGTCGGGCATATCAATGGCATCAATACTGCGGTTAATGTTGGGAAGGGTGGCATTTAGCAGCAATCCGGGCAGGTAAGTGGCCTTAAAAGTACGGTAGCCCCAATAGCTGCTTCTGAACCTGTGTTTGGCCATCAACGCATCGGGCGACTGCTCCCGGGCAATGCGTATGGCATCGTGAAGCGATAGCATTATGGTTTGTTTTTGAGCTTGTACGTTAATATTTAAAAACATTAACATCAACAACGCTGTAAAATTTAACAGCAACATCGAAGGTGAATTCTTTAGTTTCATACTATTTTTTCTGAAAAATGATATTGTTAATTTTATGTTCGCTACTTTTAAAAAAACTGTCTAAAGTAACTCAAAAAATTTAATAAACGGCAGAAAATCATATCATTTTAACTTTAAACAACTTTAATTATTAAGGGAAACGCAACAATGTATTTTTTGTTATATTATCGGGCTAAAATGTTGCTGTATTTCCGGATGGGTATGGGATAAAAAACAGGAACCTTATTTACCGGCACACCTTCGGCATTAATTTTTGTTTTACACAAAAAAAATAAAAAAAGGTACATAAAAGGACCTTTTTTAGCGCAAAATAGTTTAATAAACTGTATCACAAGTAATAAAGATACAAACCGTATAATTT
>CAYVWX010000062.1:0-14302 GCA_964455635.1 uncultured Lentimicrobiaceae bacterium
CGTTGGTAGCCCATTTATAGGTTGCTCTAATCTCTTCGTCGGTCATACGGGGCATTTGGTCGAACAGTTCAACTTTTTCCATCATCTGTCCTATGGCTCCGTCGGAAATAATGATGGCCGGATTACGATATTTAAATGCCAAATCAAATGCCAATGGTACAAAGTCCGACATTTCCTGTACCGATGAAGGTGCTAAAGCTATCAGTCTGTAATCGCCATGGCCTCCTCCTTTGGTGGTTTGAAAATAATCCGATTGTGCAGGTTGAATATCGCCCAATCCCGGGCCGCCTCTTACAACGTTAACCAATACCACGGGAATTTCTGCACCGGCAATATAAGATATGCCTTCCTGCATTAAACTGATTCCCGGGCTCGACGACGAAGTCATAGCCTTTTTTCCTGTTGCCCCGGCACCATACAGCATATTAATGGAGGCAACTTCACTTTCCGCCTGTAAAACAACCATACCGGTTCTCTCGTGCGGTTTTTCAGCCGTAAGGTATTCAATTACTTCCGACTGTGGTGTTATGGGGTATCCAAAGTAGCCGTCAACACCTGCCCTGATAGCAGCCTCGGCCAATGCTTCGTTACCCTTCATTAATCTTAATTCACCCATTTTATTTGTTTTTTTATTCGTTAATTTTTACCCTGTAAACGGTTATTACACCATCAGGGCAAACAATGGAACAGTTGGTACATCCCGTACATGCTTCAGGTGTTGCCATGAACGCATAAGGATAGCCTTTTCCATTTACTTCTTTTGCCATAGCGATAACATCGGTGGGACATGCAGGTACACAAACACCGCAACCTTTACATGCCTCAATGTCCACAACAATGGCTCCTCTTACTTTTGCCATAAGTTTAATCTTTAAAATTAAAGTGCACGAATGTACAAATTTCACTTCATTTTCAGGCTACGTAAATTACTTATTTCCCCGATTGGGTAATTATTTATAAAGATTTTAAATATTGAATAGGTTATTAATAAATTATGTATCAGTGTTTTTAAATTGCATGGCATATTGTGTGAATCCGTTTTTAAAGCATTTTATTTAGATGTCATTTTTGTGTGGATTTTACAATTATCCGTTTTCTATTTGGTTTGTTTTAATATTTATAATCTTTCCAAATAAAATCAAAAAAATTATATATCTATTTTATTTACATGTTTTTATTGAAGCTTAATTTATTGGTCTTTGGTAAAAAAATAGTTATTTTTAAATTTTTTTTAACAGACCTTAACATTGAATAATAATTAAACTATTTTTGTAGTAACCAATGATTTTATTTTTTCGGCATGGAAATTTAAAAGTATGGTTTTAAAAATAAGTAATTAAATACCTAATTAGTAGGATGGTTTTTCAGAAATCTTTTAATATGATATTAAACCAATTTTATCCTTTTTATAAACCTAAATTAAATATTATGATGTTATTTACAAGACGTTTTTTCGTGTTGAGCATCGCGCTTCTGTTAGCTGTTACAGCTAGTGTGCCTGTTAATGCACAGCAAACGCTCAATGATGTAAAAAAAGATCGTGGCCTTACGGACAATGATGTTTTAGCTGCTGCCAAAACATTTATGCCGCGTGGAGGCCGTGATGAGTATTTTGGATTTGTCGGAACCGGCAATTCAGGTACTATGATTGTTTACGGGCTGCCTTCCATGCGTATTTACAAGTACGTTGGGGTTTTCTCTCCCGAACCATGGCAGGGTTACGGCTACGACGACGAAAGTTCGCTTTTGTTGAAAAAAGCTTCGCTTGACGACAAAATCGACTGGTACGGCGATATGCGCTATCCCGGTTTTTCCGAAACAAACGGAAATTATGATGGCAAGCACCTTTTTTATTCTGACGGTGCAAACTCGCGCATAGCCATGCTCGACCTTGAAGACTTTGAAACCAAACAGGTTTTAAGTCACCCTCTGTTTTTATCTGCTTTTCCCGGTGTTGCCGTTACACCTAATACCGACTGGGTTATTCAAACCAGTCAGTTTCCGGCTACCTGGGACGCTAAAAGCGGCGACTTAAAAGCAGGTATTACTTTTTGGAATTTCCACAAAGTGGAAAAAACTACTAAAACAGGCCATGCCGGCCGTATTTTAAAAGAAAAATCAATTACCCTTGAACTTCCACCCTTTACTTTGGGTTATTCCGATGCCGGTAAATTTGGCAGCGACGGATATATGGTTGGTCTGGCTTCGGCTAATGGCGATAATTATGTTTATCTGGTTAACTATAATAAGGTAGTTGGCATGAAAACTAAAACGGTAAATAACTTTGCAGTTGTTCCGTTTGCCGATGCAGTTAAACAAGGTGTAATGGCTATGATTAAACTTCCCGCCAAAGCTTCTTACGTTAAAGTAAGCCCAAAAGGAAAATATTTTATCACGGTAAGCGACGAAACCACCGTGTTTGATTTTGCAAAAGCCATTAAAGCATTAACCGATAAAACTTTTAAAGGTAACGTTAACGGTGTTCCGGTTATTGATGCCGCTGCTGTTAAACACGGTAGCATTAAGTTAGGCAGCGGAGTTACTGATATTGCTTTTGAGTATCGTCCCGATGTTGCTTATGCTTCAGCATTTAATGACAAAAAAATTGTTCGCTGGAATTACAATACGATGAAAAAAGAAGGTGAATTGAAATTGGACTTCAAACCCGGTCAGTTGATGGTTCCTCAGGGAATGTCGGCTTCTCCTCATTCAAACTACCTCACGGCTGTTGATAAAGAGGGTATCTATAAAAACTTTGTTTCAACCGGCCCTGTTCGTCCGAGTTTCCAGCATTTAATCGATATTTCAGGTGATAAAATGAGCGACATTTATACTATGAGCCTTCCACAGTGTAATATGTATGGCTCGGTTGCAGTATTGCGTACTACCATCAAGCCGATTATTCGTTATCCCACCGGAACCAACTCACGTACGGGCGAAATATCACCCTTTAAAACCGTGGCCGGTAAAGAAAAAATTGAACGCAAAGGAAATCGTGTTCACGTATTCGGAACCCTTATCCGCTCTCACATCACACCTGAGATTGTAGAAGTAAATCAGGGCGATATTGTTACTTTCCACCTTACAAACCTTGAATTGGCCGAAGACGAAACCCACGGTTTTACCATCGACACTTACGGCAAACACGGTAGTTTTGAGCCCGGTAAAACAGCTTCGTTAACTTTTGTAGCTGACCGCGAAGGTGCTTTCCCATATTATTGTACCGAGTTTTGCTCGGCACTGCACCTCGAAATGGAAGGAATCTTACTGGTTAAACCCAAACATTGGAAAGGTTCGGCCGGTGGCGAAATTACGCTTACCAAAAAAGAATTGGAAGGGTATAAGAAAAACTACGAAGATAAGTTGAAAGTAATTGCTCAAACACAAGATGTAATTAACGGTGTTGTTAAATGGTTGAAAGAAAATCATTATGAGAACTATCCTTATGTAAAAGCTTTGGTTACCGATGCTGTTGCACAGTTGAATAAAGCTGCAGTGCCAAAACAGAACTACGAAAAATTTGCCAAAGAGGGTAAATGGAAAGATGCCTTCTTATGGGCAGAACAGTATTTCCAGTATCAGGTAAAAGCGGCCGATGCAGGCTTACGTGCTAAAAAGTTGTTAACAGAAAAACTGGGAAGCAAGTAATATTAAAGCAATTTAAAAATTTATAATGATTAGAATTATGAAAAAAATAAAACAATATACAAGCCTTGTTTTGGTAGCTGCACTTTTCGGCTTTTATTTAACGCTTTCGAGTTGTGGAGGTGGTGCCGAAAAAGCAAAGAATACTGAAATAGGTGCTCCCCGTGGTCACGAAACCTTTGGGGACGTTACAAAAAGAAGAGGGCTTACCTCAGAAGATGTTTTGGCAGCGGCCAAAACTTTTACTCCCGATCATCTTAAAGATGAATATGTTGCCTTAAACTCCGGCGGGCAGGAAGGTAATATGCCTACCTATATCGTGCCTTCTATGCGTTTGGTAAAATATACACCCATTAACACTCGTCAGCCTTACGACGGTTATGGTTATTCTACCGAAACTTACGGTTTGATGAAAACCGGCTTTATTGATGGCGAAAATATCCTTTGGGGTGATACACACCATCCCGGATTTTCGGAAACAAACGGCGACTATAACGGTAAATGGATGGCTATTAACGACAAAGCCAACCCGCGTATTTATATTGTTGACCTTAAGGATTTTGAAGTAAAACAAGTTATTCAAAACCCTATTTTCCGTAGCGATCATGGTGGTGCCTTTTTTACACCAAATTCCGAATATATTTTGGAAGCTACTCAGTATCCGGCTCCTTACGACCATAAATATCACCCTTTAAACGATGTGAATTTCCAAAAATATTGGAGAGGTGGTTTAACCTGTTGGGCCTTTGATAATGACAAAGGAAGAGTTAATAAGAAAAAATCCTTTAACTTCGAGTTACCTCCTTATACACAAGACCTGTCGGATGCCGGTAAACTGGCTACCTACGGATGGGGTTTTACCAACTCATTTTGTACCGAAATGTATATTGGTGGCGACATGCAGGGACGTCCTCCTTTTGAAGCAGGTTGTTCCTCGCGTGATGTTGACTATTTGCATGTTTACAACTGGAAGAAAGCAGAAGAGTTGATTAAAGCCGGTAAGATAAATACAAAAATGGTTAATGGATTACGAACTATTCCTATCAGCGAATCCATTAAACACCATTTGTTGTACTTAATTCCGGAACCTAAATCACCTCACGGGGTGGATGTTGACCCGACAGGTGACTATATTATTGTTGCCGGTAAATTAGACTCACATGCATGGGTTTACTCGTGGGCCAAAATTCAAAAAGCCATCAAAGAGAAAAACTTTGAAGGACATGATTCATATGGCATACCAATTATTGCCCTCGAAACAGCTCTGCACGGAAGCCTTGAAATCGGTTTAGGGCCTTTACATAACCAGTTCGACAAGAAAAAAGGTATTGTTTATACTTCGGTTTATGTTGACTCGTGGACAACCAAATGGGATTATATCAACCTGAAAGTGCTTGATCATGTGTCCTCTAATTATAACATTGGCCACCTTGTTTCCACTCATGGCGATACCAAGCATCCCGAAGGAAAGTACCTTATTGAGCTTGATAAATTGTCTATCGACCGTTTCAATCCGGTAGGCCCGTTGCATCCTCAGAATCACCAGTTGATTGATATATCAGGTGATAAGATGAAGATTATATACGACATGCCGCTTCCCATGGGAGAACCTCATTATACCGTTATGATGAATGATAACTTATTGAGTCCCATTGATGTTTATCCCGTAGGAACCGATATTGTTACCTTGAAAAAAGCACCTTATGCCACCAATGCCGGCGACGAGCATGTTAAAACCAAAGGCAATTTGGTTGAAGTTTTCGGAACCATTAACAACGGAAAAGTTACTCCGGCAAACATTGATGTTACGCAGGGACAAAATGTTCTTATCCATCTTACAAACACAAGTCAGGATAAAACCGGACATTATGTTTACGAAATTGCTTCGTACGACAAACAGTATCGCTGGCGTCCCGGCGAAACGGCTTCGCTTGAATTTTTAGCTGATAAAGCAGGTAAATTTCCTTTGATGCTTGATTGTGTTCATTCACCTGAAGGCCGTCAGTTACAAGGTTATCTGACCGTTAAATACAATGCTAAAGCCGATAACGATCGTGTAATTGCTTTTTCAAAAAGAATTCAGAAAGACAACGAAATGCAGAAATTCCAACCTTCAGCCATTGAGCTTAAAAACCTCCTGCCCGGTGAATTGGAATTCCTTAACTACGGTTGTACCGCCTGTCATAAATTTGGAAAAGATTACAACGGCCCCGATTTGTTGATGGTTGACAAACGTCGTAGCGATGATTGGTTGAAATCGTGGATTACCAATCCTAAATCTCATTACAAAGAAGCCGATATTGAAGGTATGCGTCAGAAATATAAACTGGCAATGCCCGATCAAAATGTTTCGGATGAAGATGTTGTTAAAATTATCCAATATCTGAAAGCTAAATCGGAGAAAGTTTTAAAAGAGATGAAATAATTTATATTCACCTTTTTTAAATATATTTGAAAAAAGTAGAGGCCTGTTTAATAGCGGCCTCTACTTTTTTTATCTTTGCACCGAAATATTAAATTAAATTTTTAAAAAATGAAAAAAGTATTCTTATTTATCTTTTTGCTGGCTGCAGCAACTTTTGTTTTGTCATCATGTGGTGGAAATGCTGAAAAAAAGGCCGGTAATACAACATCCAATACCCAAAAAGTTGAGAAAAAAGCTGAAAAGCCCCAACAAAAAAACTTTACTGCAAATATTGAAAACGGTAAAGCTGTTTATAACAAGGTTTGTCTTGCCTGTCATATGACCGGTGTGGCAGGAGCTCCTGCAATAAAAGACAAAGCCCGTTGGGAAGAAATTGCTCAAAAAGGAATGAAAACCCTTCATCATGATGCTATTAACGGTTTTACCGGTAAACATGGTGTAATGCCTCCCAAAGGAACCTGCTCCGATTGTTCAGACCAGGATTTATACGATGCTGTTGCTTATATGCTTAAAACAGCGGGTGTTGAAGCAAAAAAATAATATCGTTGTTTTAAAGGCTTTTCGGTTTCGTTAAGCCACAGTAATGATATTAAAAACTTTAAATAATAATTAACATGAAAAATAATAAATCCGGTTATCAGATTGTTGCCGGCCTTGCCGCTATTTTAATAATAGTAGTTTATTTCCTTCCCATGTGGCATGTGGCTCTGCAAAGTATTCAATACCCGAAATCAATGTACCCCAAGGGAATTCGTATTGATTTTAAATTTAACGGTGTTTACAATGGCTGTGTGGGCACCAAAGAACGTTCCGAGCTGGCTCAGGGACAGGAAGGTGCCGACTGTTTACGGGAGATGAATGCCATAAACCATTTTATCGGTATGTACCATATTGTACCGGGAGTTAATGCCGATAAAACCCGTGAATTTCCAATTTATTATGTTTTCGATACCAAAAAAGATGCACAGGGCCACGAAATTCTGGATCCGAAAACAAACGAGCCTGTTCGTGTAAATGTTACTCCAAAACCACTGATGTTTTTGGATAAACTCATGCATCTTTCACCCTATATTTTTGGCGTTTTTGTGTTGCTGATACTGCTATTTATGTTTACACCCAAACGTAAATGCTACTGGGCTGCCATTATTTCGGCCTTGACGCCGTTTTATTTCCTCGGTGTGTATATTTATTATCTGTATTGGTACGGCCACCACCTGTCGATGCACGGGGGCGGTGCCTTTAAGGGTATCAAGCCCTTTATGCCCACGGTTTTTGGTGAAGGTAAAGTAGCGCAGTTTACTACCCAGTCGTATCCGTATCTCGGCTTTTTTGTCGCCTTATTGGTGTTGGTACTGCTGGTAATTGCCATATTCATGAAAAAGAAAAGTTTTAAAGACAATTAATAGCTGAAACAACTTATGTTTTATATTAAAGAACGGTTGGTTTTTTTTCGTAACATTTTTTGTGAAAGGAAAAAAACTATCCGTTCTTTTTTTATGTTTCTGTTTTTCGTGTACCTGTCTCATGCGGTTGTTGCTCAGCAAAGTGTTGTGGAAGGAAAAGGTGATTTTGGAACTTATTATCCCATGGTTGATAATTTGCCGGAATATGATACCCTTTTGCTTCAAACGGTTATCGATACAGCCCGTCCGGGTGATACTATTTTATTACGAGAGGCGGTTTACAAAGGCCCCGTTTACATTTCTACAAACGGTTTGGTAATTGACGGGCAGGGAAAAGCTATTATCGACGGATTAAGGAAGACTTCGGTTGTTTTTATTAATGCCGATAGTGTTCAAATTAGGAATCTTATATTAAAAAATTCAGGTGGTTCTTTCGATAAACTGGATGCAGGGGTAAGACTGCGTGGAGATTATAATGTTATCGAAAACTGCCGTATTAAAGAGTGCCTTTTCGGGGTTGATATCTGGCAATGTAACTTCAACAAAGTTATTCACACCGAAATTTCATCGTTGTTGGAGCGCCAAAAGGCCATTAAGGGAGATGCCATCCGTTTGTGGTATTCAAAACGAAATCAGGTTATCGGAAACTACTGGCATGATGTACGCGACATGGTGGTGTGGTATTCGGGCGACAATCTTTTTCAGGATAACAAAGGCATTGGCAACCGGTATGGCATCCATTTTATGTACTCGCACAACAACCGGATTCAAAACAATTTGCTGTTGAATAATTCGGTGGGAATATTTTTGATGTATAGCGAGCGTACCATTATTACCGGCAACTATATTAAAGGTAATCATATAGGCAGCGGCATGGCACTGGGCATGAAAGAAACATCGGGTAATCAGATACTTAATAATAAATTTATTTATTGTGTCGAGGGAATCCATGTGGATACGTCTCCCTATGTTTTGGAGCAGATAAACACCATTTCAAACAATGAAATTGCTTTTTGCGGTACAGGAATCTTTTTTCATACCAATCAACAGGGAAACTTGTTTCGACGTAATTATTTTCACAACAATCTTTTGCAGGTTTATCCCGAGGTTACTACCGCCAGCCTAAACAAATGGGATAACAATTACTGGGATGATTATCAGGGCTTCGACCGTAATGATGATAATGTTGGCGATATGCCCTATAAACTATATTCATACACCGAACATATATGGGATTTTAATCGCAATGCCCGTTTCTTTTTTGGCGCGCCCATATTGGCTGTGCTCGACTTTTTGGAACGACTGGCACCTTTTTCGTCTCCTAAATTTGTTCTCGAAGATAAAGACCCTATGTATCATTGGGTTGACGAGTTGGAAGAGAACCAATAGCCCGGAATCATTTTTTTTATCACTATTTAGGTATTATCTTACCTTATTTATTTTTTTTATAGTACATTTGCTGTATGAAAAGGAGGTTGCTCATACCCGGTTTTGTATTTATGATAATTGCCATGTTAATCATGCCTAATTATCCTGCATTACATTACTATATCGAAATACAGCATGCAACCTTTTTTAATGCCGACCCGGCGGGAAGTAATAACGGTTCCATTGTCAGCGACCTCAACTATTTGAATGCATTGGTTAAACGTACCGCCGATATTATTCCCGTTAAATTACCTGCTCCTCCCAAGCCGCAAAAAGAGGTGAACAGCTTTGTTTACCTTGTCAACGATATTTCGTTACATCTTCAAATTACCTCCGTGCCTTTTCACTATAAGCCTTACTCAACGGTTTGGCATGGACGCTTTATTCCTCCGGGGATTCCTCCTCCAAAAGTTTAGTTTGTTTTTATATTTTATGAGTCGGTTAACTGTTTTTTCGGCTGGTTTATTTTGCCGGTTAAAATTGGTTAAAGGTGGTGAACGAATGCTTTAAATTTTTTTCACCACGACATCGTAATATTTACGGATTAAAATCCGTGGAAAATCTGCTGAAGAATGGTTAACCGGCCATAGATTACTTACCCCGTTTAATGCTGTTGCTTTAAAAAGTAGCACACAATTATTAAAACAAACTAAATATTAAAGTATGAAAATAAAAATTATAGTGTTGCTGTTGTTCATATTTCCGTTTATGGCGAAGGCGGTAGAGCCTGACACCCTGAATATTGAGGAGATTTTGATTACGGCAAAAAAAGTTAAAAATGGTGTTGAAACACCGCTTTACGGTGAGCGTATTCATTTGTTAAACCCTCACGACGGAGGCGAGATATTTAAATTTACGCCCGGTTTTAGCGTGGTTAAAAAAGGAAATTATGCCATGGAGCCGGTTTTGAGAGGTTATAAATTTGAACAACTTAACATTCAGTTCGACGGAGGAGTACATAGTACCAATGCCTGTCCCAATCGAATGGATCCTGCTATCTCGCAAATATCTATCGAGAATATTGAAAAAGTTGAAGTAATTAAAGGCCCCTATAGTGTTCGTTTCGGGCCCGTTTTCGGTGGTGTGGTTAATGTGATAAGTAAGAGGCCGGTAATAAAAAACGGCAAAGCTGTTTGGGGGTATGCTGAAACCGGTTATCAAAGTAACGGGAATAATTACTATGGTAATTTTTATACTCAGGTTGTTAAGCCGAAGTGGGATTTTGCACTGGATGCCGGTTATAAAAATTATGGTAATTACAAAAGCGGTAACGGTGAAACAATTGCCTCTTCGTTTAAACGATTTGGCTATACGGCTAAGTTGGGGTATAACCTTAGTCATAATCAGCGCATTCAGGTAAATGTGCGCCAAAGTTTTGCACGTGATGTTCTTTATCCCGGTTTGCCCATGGATGCGAAAAAAGACAACAGCACCATTGCTTCAGCCGATTATGCCGTAACCAATATCTCCGATAAAATTATATCGCTGAAAGTAAAAGCATATACTTCGTTTGTCGATCATTTGATGACCAACGAAAACAGGCCGAATTATGCCGTAACGCACGCTTCAACACCGGTACAGGCCAAAAGTATGGGGGGAAGGGTTGAAGTAGGACTTAAATCGGGCATAAACAGTGTGCTTTATTCCGGCCTCGATTATCAATTTGTTAACAAGGATGGCGTTCGCTATCGCGAAGTGTATAAAAATGTTTGTGTTACGCCTCCGGTGGTTTTTGATACGCCTAAAAACTTTACCGATAAAGTTTGGCAAAATTCGGTAAAACAGGATGCCGGATTATTTGCCGAAAACAGGTGGCAGTTTGCCGAATCGTTTACCTGGCAGTTTGGGGTGCGTTTCGATTTTGTAAACTACGCTATTCATGACCCTGCAACGGATTTTAGTGAATTGTACAACGGAAATATTACACCTCAAAGTCGGATAAGCCCTGCTGTCAACAGCATATTGGTTAAAGAGTTCCGGCATAATGTAAAACTTCAATGGGCTGTTGCCATGGCACAACGGACTCCCGATTTGTCGGAACTTTTTATCAATCATTTATCGGTAGGTGCTGATGCTTATGAGTATGTTGGAAATCCGAACCTTAAACCCGAGACAAACTATCAAACCGATTTGAAGTTAGAGAAATCGGGAAAGGTGATGAGCTTTTACGGCGATATTTTTTATTCACGTCTTAAAAATTATATCTCAGCTGTTGTGGATACCACCATTCCACGAAAATTTATGCCTTGTAAGTTGCCAAAATATACCAAGCAATTTACGAATATTGAAGATGCTTTTATGACAGGCTTTGAAGCCGGACTGGGTGTGTTGTTTTTGCAACATTTTAACTATAAGTTCGGGATGGCATATACTTACGGATCAAATGTTTCGTTAGACGAGCCTTTGCCCGAAATGCCGCCATTTACCGTTAATACAAGCCTTTCTTATGCAATTGATAAGTTTGAGGCAGTATTAAATGCGCAAATGGCTGCTGCTCAAAACAGGGTTTCAACAAGTTTTAACGAGTCGGTAACTCCCGGATACTCTGTGCTTAACCTCTATTTGAGTTATTCGCCATGGAAGTTCCTGGATGTTACCGGAACAATAACCAATTTGTTTGATGTTAATTATGTTGAACATCTCAGCCGGCCCTATAAAAATATGGACTCATCAAGTTTGTATTACGAGCCGGGAAGAAGTTTTAATTTAGCTGTCAGGATTAAGTTTTGATGGATTAATATATTAAATTTGTACAGAAACAATTTTAAATGAATAATTATGGGTAAATCGGAACACGAACTCAACAGACGGCAGTTTCTCAAGTCGAGTGCTATTGCCGTGGGTGCGCTGGCTGCTGTGGGTGCCGGTGTGGGTTATCTGCAAAAGGTAACGGCTGAAAACCGTATTAATCAGAAGTTTCTCCGGCCTCCCGGAGCAATTGACGAATCAACGTTTATTTATGCATGTATAAAATGTGGACTTTGTGTTCAGATTTGCCCTATTCAGGCCATTAAACTGGCAGGCATTAAAGATGGCCTTGCGTACGGCACGCCCTATATTGATGTGCGTGAGCAGGCCTGTGATTTTTCGTGCGATTCGATGCAGTGTGTCGAAACCTGCCCTACTGCCGTGTTGAACTTTGTTCAGTTTAAAGAGCGGGGAGAAAAAGCCATTGAAGAGTACGATGCAACTCATAAAATGGATGAAAATTACAACCCTTTTCCGGTTCAAATAAAGGCCATGAAGAGTATTGTTAAAATGGGGGTTGCCAAAATCAATCCCGACAGTTGTCTCGCTTTTCAGGGTAAAGGTTTTAAAGGTACACCGCGGGGCAGTAGTTTTAAAGGGATAAATCGTTCTCCTTATACCGACGATGTTAAAGCAACGCCTTTAAGTGAAAAGATTTATGATGAAAAAATTTGTGATATCTGTGTTAAAGAGTGCCCCATTGGAGAAACCGCTATTGTGATGGCTGACTCGGGCAGGGGCAGTGTTGTGCCGGAAGTCCTGTCGGGTTGCACCGGTTGCGGCGTGTGCGTCATGGTATGTCCAACTGCCGAACCAAGTATTGTTGTTGAACCTGTTAAATCGTAATCATCATGTTTGGAAAAAATAATAAAACACCTTTACCCGCTAAGAAAAAAGAGGATATTCCTTACATAAAACAGGGTATTAGCTTTAAGGAATGGAAAGCAAAAAACGGCAGTAAACATAAATGGCGTTCTATTCGGTGGACTGTACTTATCGGCATTAATCTGCTTTTTGTGCTTTCGTTTATGTTCGACTTGTCGTTGTTAGAAGGTTCGTTAAGTGGTTCACGATTGTTTGGGTTTTACCTGATGGATCCGTTTAACTCGTTGCAGATGTTGATAATATCGGCCTACACGGGCCATATTAAGTTTTTAACCATGAATTTTGTAATCGGGTTTTTCACCATTTTTATTTTCTATTTTTTAATGGGAGGAAGAACCTTTTGTTCATGGATTTGTCCCTATCATTTTTTGGCCGAGTGGGGCGAAAAACTGCACAACTATTTGGTAAAAAAGAAAAAAATTAAAGAACATACTTATAATATTTATTTGCGTTATGTGTTTTGGATTGGGTTCCTTATTCTGGCATTTGTAACACAACAGCTTGTATTTGAGGATGTGAACCCTGTCGGGATTTTGTCGCGTGCCATGATTTACGGCCCCGGACTGGTTTTGCTGTGGATTTTTACACTTATCATTTTCGAGATTGTTTACAGCAAGCGTTTTTGGTGTCGTTATGTATGCCCCATTGGTGCTACCTGGAGTATGGTGGGGAAACTGTCGCCGTTCGGGGTAAAATTTGAACTTGATAAATGTGCCCACTGTCTCGATTGCCAAAAAGTTTGTTTGGTGCCGCACGAACTTTGGTTTGTTGAAAAAGGAAAAGCAACCGACAAACGCCATGATGTGGGTTCCGATTGTACACGCTGCGGCTTGTGTATCGATGCCTGCCCGGGCAACGCATTAAGTTATACAATAAAAGGATGGGATAGAATACTATGATGGAAACAGTGGAAAAAAAGCCCGTAATTCGGGCAATGGGGTTGCGTAAATCCTTTAAAAAACAAGAGGTTTTAAAAAGTCTGACGGTTGATTTTAACGAGGGTGACCGTATTGCACTCATCGGACAAAATGGTGCCGGAAAAACGACTATGATAAGGTGTATCCTTGGACAATATGTTTACGACGGCCGGTTAGAGGTGCTGAATAAAAACCCCAGAAAAGAGCGGGTTGCTATTTTAAAAGATGTAGGCTTTGTGCCGCAGATTCCGCCTCCCTTAAAGATTACCGTGAAAGAGATGCTCTCCTTTTTTTCTAACCTATGCGATGTGCCTGCTGAGAACTTTATTTCCATTGCCGAACGCCTTGGATTACAAATAAAAGAGAGCCTGTCTAAACCCTTTGTGGCGCTTTCGGGCGGCATGAAACAAAAACTTTTGGTGGCATTTGCGCTTGGCAAGCAACCGGCTATCTTGTTAATGGATGAACCGTCGGCAAACCTCGACCCCGCAGCCCGTGAGATATTTTTTAACTACCTTACGGAATACAATAAAGAGGCATTGCTTATTTTAAGCAGTCATCGCATGGCCGAAATTAAAGGTATTGTTAACCGAGTGATAGAAATGGATTTCGGTAATATTATTGTAGATAAAAAAACCAATTAATAATTTGAAAAATAATCTGCTAAAAATATGCCCATAAAACTCCCATCTCAGCAAACCGGTACACAAATTATAATTATAAGCTTCGCTATGAGCGTAATTATGGTAGCTCCGGAGGAGCATAATATTTATAGAAAACAGAATGTGATGTACAACGTTTTGGCGTGATTTTCGATAGCCTGCCCTGAGCTTGTCGAAGGGAAGCCGAAA
>CAYVWX010000063.1:0-14298 GCA_964455635.1 uncultured Lentimicrobiaceae bacterium
ACTAATTAGCACCCTGCATTTTAATATTCAAATTGTTCTTTTCAGTATCGATTGAAAAGTTTTCAATCAAACTTTTTTTATACGAAATAAAGGAAGCAATAATGTTGTACCGGCCGGGTTTTAAATTTGAGAATTTAAAATTGCCGTCAAAATCCGAATAAGTTTTAAGGTTGGTGCCTTGTAGCTTAATTTCAACGCCTGCCAAAGTTTCGCCTGAAACAAAATCAGTTACACTGCCAGATACAGCAGCAACCTGTACCGGTGCATTTTTGGTGGCAGTTGTGTTTTTTACGCCGTCGTTGTCGGCAACAGCAAAGCCAATAACAGCTGCTAACATTAAGGTAATAATTTGTTTTTTCATTGTATGGGATTTTTACAATGGCAAAAGTATCTTTACAAAATTAACTGTAGATAAAGCTAATATTAAGTTATTCTTAAGTTACTGCCGTACCGGCATATTTTTTAAGGAGCACCTCATATCCGTAAATCTAAATCAAAAAAAGCCCACGAATGCACGAAAGCAACAATACGACACACCTACTTCACCCAAATGAGTAAAGAAATATTCGCGCAAAATAGCAGTGTTAGCGGCAAATCAAAAATAGAACGGGTTCGCTTTATTCGGCCATGGTGGCTTCAATTTCGGCTATGGCTTTAGGAATGGGCTTACCCAATACCCTGTGCCCTTTTTCGGTTACCAAAATATCATCTTCTATGCGAATACCACCAAAATCTTTATAGGTCTCCAGCACATCGTAATTTACAAAATCGGTAAATTTACCTTCGTTGCGAAACTGGTCAATCAAATCGGGGATAAAATAAATACCCGGTTCAACGGTAAGTACAAAACCCGGTTTAAGCGTTTTACCGAGACGCAAATAAGCAGTACCAAAAGTAGTTGCTCTTTTGGTATCTTCGTCGTAACCCACATAATCTTCGCCCAGACCTTCCATGTCGTGAACATCCATTCCCATCATATGGCCCAGCCCGTGAGGCATAAACAAAGTATGTGCTTCGGCTTTAACGGCTGCATCAACATCGCCTTTCATAATGCCGGCTTTTTTCAATCCTTCAACAATTACTCGGGCAGCCAAAAAATGAACATCGCGATATTTTATTCCCGGTTTGATAGCCTCAATGGCAGCCATGTTGGCATCCAGCACTATTTGATAAATTTGAGCTTGTCGCCGGTTAAATTTCCCTCCCACGGGAACCGTACGGGTAATATCGCTGGCATAGCACTCAGCGGTTTCGCAACCGGCATCGGTAACCATCATACGTCCTTTTTCCAACGTATTTCCATGATAATGATTGTGGAGCGTCTGACCATCCTGACTTAAAATAACAGGAAATGAAACTGGGCCTGCCAATGCAAGCGCAATGCCCTCGATGGCACCGGCAATCTCCTGTTCAATGGTTCCGGGCATGGCCATTTTCATGGAGGTGGTATGCATTTCGTAAGCCACATCAATGGCTTTTTCAATTTCTGCAACCTCCTCTTCTGTTTTTATTTCCTTAAGTTTTACCACTCCTTTTATAAGCTCTTCGGATGCCGAAGTTTTAACATCGGCATTGGCAATACCAAGCAATCTTGAAAGTTCCATTACGGTTTCACCCCGGTAGGGAGGTAAAAAATGTACCTTACGCCCTGCATGAAAGGCTTCGGCAATAAAATCCGTCAGGTTGTTGTAGGGCGCAACATTTTCGATTCCCGCTCCGGCAGCCAAATCTTTAACTTTTGGCTGAGCCCCCATCCAAATGATATCGTCAAAGTCATCACCAAAAATGTAATCTTTTCCGTTGTCAAAATCAATAACCCCGGCAAAACCCTGATTTTGTAATCCGAAGAAATAGAGAAAGTGGCTATCCTGCCTGAAATGATATTGATTGGCGGGATAGTTAAACGCTGCGTCAACATTACCTAAAAAGAGCGCAATTCCCGATTTTACCTCTTGTTTTAATTTTTCACGACGACTTATATAAGTTTCTTTGCTAAACATGATATTATTATTATTTTTGTGAAGTGTAAAAGTAGTTTATTTTTTAATGATCCTGCCTGAGGCTGACCATCCTTTTGCACTTAAATGATAAAAATAAATACCGGCGGGCAGGTGGTTATTTTTTAAGTAAATAAAACTCGTACCGGGCTGCACGGTTTTACTCGTGGTAAACATTTTTTTGCCTTGAAGATTATACACATCCAACACCACTTTTTCCGTTTGTGCATTGCTAAACATTAATTTTGTTTGATGGTGAAAAGGGTTGGGGGTAACCACAACATGTTTTGTAATTGCAGCCGTTGAATTTACCGAAACATAATTGGTAACATGCATTGAAACAGGAATATTTTTACTGCCTGCAGTAGCAGTTGTAGCCTGAATATTAGTAACATAAAGACCGGTATCCATGCCGTTGTCGTTAAACGTAACTATTATTAAATCGGAATTACCGGGAACAATCATACCCGTGTCGGGACTTACGGTAAGCCAGGGAGCATCCTCGGGAACAGTAAGTTTGTAATACAAAGTATCGTTTCCTGTATTTGTAAGGGTAAGGTCGGATTGAACAATTGAGTTTGGAGCAATCTCTTCGTTTAATAGGGCAGGTGTTGGCGTTAAAACAGGCCTGTTCAGCAACAGCTCGATGGCGTTATAAACATTCAGCCTTCCGCCGGAAACCGTTTTTCCCATAAGAGTCGGCAAGGTATCAACACCCTGAATGAGATAGTTTTTTATCATTAATATTTTTTCTGCCGGATTGATTTTGTAATCGGCAATAAAAGCAGAGTCGGCCGCTGCCATCATCAGGGCAACCGATCCTGCCACGTGTGGTGTTGCCATTGATGTTCCGGTTTTGGTACCATAACTGTTATTGAGGATGGTTGAAAGAATAGCCGTTCCGGGAGCACCTAAATCAATGGCCGTATCGCCATAACCTGCCGTATATAATTTGTCGGCACGCGTAGTATTGGTAACCGCCATCATATAATCGGTAGTAAACCCTGTAGGCACATCACCCACCACATCAATATCCCAGGAAGCATTAGCCGTAGCTGCCACGCTCATCACTCCTATTTTTCCCAACGAATCGTACATGGCTTCCCAAATGGGATAGTTATCGGGATTTGCCTGGTCGATACCGAAAGAGTTGTTTTGCGACACCACAAAGGCCCCCTCCTGTCCGTTGGTATTATCGTACTGTTCGCGGACAGTGTATATGTAACTAAGTGCTTTTACTACCGTAGCTTCGCTGTTTGACGACCCGGCGATGGGCAAAACTTTAACATTCCAGTTTACACCTGTTACGCCAATGCCGTTGTTGCCAATGGCTCCAATGATACCGCAAACATGTGCTCCGTGCGAGTGATCGGGAATATAACCGGTATTGCTGTAGGCATTCCAGCCCATTACATCATCAATATAACCGTTGTTGTCGTCGTCAATATTGTTGTTGGGTATTTCGGCCCAATTGTGTTTAAAACTAAGGTCTTCATGGTCTTTGTCGGTACCGCCGTCAACAACTGCCACCACAATGGTATCGCCTAAAACGGTCAGGCCGCCGTGGGTAATTGTCCATGCATCGGTGGCATCAATATCGGCATCAACCGTCCCTCCGTTTTGTCCGGTATTTTGCAAACTCCACTGGTCGCTAAAATCGGGATCGTTGGGAATAGAATCAAAATCGTTGCCCTCTCTCAACTTAAGGTAATGGTTGTATTGCGCGTTAACAACCTGTTTTTTCGACTTCAATTCGGTAAGCATTGCCTGCTGATTAAGTGCTTTGTCATCAAATTTTAAAAGATATATTTTAAACCGTTTCGAAAGGGTTTCAACGTTGACAAGCCCTTTTTTTTGAAATTGCATTTTAATATTTTGCAGGTCGCTGGCCCTGTTGAGCTGAATCATATATTCTCCTGAACGATGCTTTACGGAATTTTGGCTTTTAAGCGATAGTCCGCATAGCGACACAAAGAGTATAAAAGCCGGTATTAAATTTTTAATCATATTTTACAAAATTAAGGATGGATAATAATTTACAGCAAAGGTAAATTAAATATAGGAATCTATATATATATTTTACTTTTGTATAAGTTTCTTTATTTCCGACAGGCTCTTTTTTCCGTCGAAATAGGCGGCAAACAGTTTAAAAGCGCTTTTGTTTTCGTTGCGAAGGATGATGAGCGTAGTATTCATAGCAGCTTTTGAAGTGATGGGAACGCCTCCGCCCAATTCGGCCCACTGTCCTCCTGTCAGCAAATTTTCAACCGGCGTTAAATACGAATCAACTTTATTTTTCATGTTTTCTTTACCCGGTTTTGCCCCCATAATGGTACCTTTATAATTGCCCGTGTAACGATGATAAGTGATGGGCGTAGCCACTTCATAAAAGAGGATATGTTTTGAAAATTCAGGATTAATCTCCCTGTCAACCCGCTGAATCATTTTTTGAGCAATATCATTTTTTAATTTATGGTATGCTTCGCCCTGTATTCGATTTCCCGATTCATCGGTTTTTGTCTGCCAAAATTCGTATTTTTCAAAATCCGCATTCATATATATGGAAACAATACCTTTATCTTCAGGGCAAACACTTTTGTCGCGTACCGAAGGCGCCAGCACGTTAAGCTTGCTAAAAAAGGGGTCTGCTTCTTCGTGTTTTTCCCTTTCAAGATTATTTTTAAACAGAAGGATTAGTTCTTCTCCAAAACCAAGCTCTTCAGCCGGACAATCCAAAGCGGCCGAAACGGTAAATCCGGATTTATACTGTACCGAGTCTTCAATAATTTTAATCTTTTTTTCAGGAATGGTTCCTGCAGGCAACATCTCACGATAAGCGGTTATTAAATCGGAGGCAATAACTACATACTTTGATAAGAGGGTGCCTTTACGGTTGTTTTTAATAAATTCAATACCTTCAGCCCTGTTTTTTCGGGTTAATATTGATGTTACTTTTGCATTTAAAAATATATCGTTATTTAAACCGGTATTTATTTCGGAAAGCCATTTTATAAAAGCTATGCTGCCACCTGCAGGCGTGGAGTAATAATCGCCGTTTTTAGCCCATGCCAACGGAAACAAACAGGACAGCAAATCGCTTTCGGAGCTGAAAATATCTTTAATTTCGTTGTTTTTAAAATATTTGGCAAGTCCTTTTTTTACTCCTTTATCTCCTGTATATTTTAAATGTTTTATCAACGGAAAAACAGCAGGCAAAGCCCTTGTATAAAACAATGCTTTATCAAAAACCGTCATTGTTTGAGCAGATCGGGCAAAGTTTGCCAGTTTATGGCTGGCATGGGCAAGCTCGTTTACATGACCGAAAAATTTACGGATACCTTTTTCTTCTTCGGGAAAATATTTGATAAAGTCAGCTTTAACACTTTCAATATCATCGCTTACCAAAATATTAAAATCATCGGTTTTATAACGTTGAATTTTTTGTAATGATACCGGTTTCGGGTAATTTTCGTCAATAAACGAAAAGCAACGATGGGCAATACCCTCTTCATTAAACTGATTAAGCCAATGGATAGCCGTGTCAAAAAAAAAGTCTTTTCGTTTAAAACCGGCCAGATATCCTCCCGGATGAGTCTCCTTTTCAACAATGCAGCAACTAAAACCAAATTTCCCAAGCAGCGCACCCAGCGTTAAGCCGCTTATGCCACCACCAATTATTGCCACATCGTATTTGTTTCGCATGGAGGTTGTATATTCAAAATATATTAACAACACAAAAATAGTTTATTGCATGAGATATACAAATGATACCTGATGCCAGGGTTGTTTAAAATTAAATCCTTTTGGAAAAGCTGTTCGATGAATTTGTATTTATATTCACCCTATTAGCTTCGGGCAAAAGCTCAATGGCTGAAATCACAGAAACAGAAGCCCGTCCTTTCGTCCAAACCACGCTGAAATTTGTTTATTTTTGAACTTTAATACCTGTCTATGCAAAAGCTTTCGGTTGTTGTAATTACTTATAATGAAGAAAAAAATTTAAACCGTTGTTTGAAATCGGTAAAAAATATTGCCGACGAAATAGTTGTAGTAGATTCGTTTTCAACCGATAGCACAAAACAAACAGCTTTAAAACATAATGCTATTTTTATTCAGCATCCGTTTGAAGATTTTGTTAAACAACATCAGTTTGCCGATAAACAGGCTCAAAACGATTTAATTTTATCCATTGATGCCGATGAAGTGGTTTCGCCACAATTGGAAAAATCGATTTTAAAAGTTAAAAAAAACAGAAAACACGATGGCTATCTGGTAAGCCGCCTCACAAATTATTGCGGAACATGGATTCATCATTGCGGATGGTACCCCGACCGTAAGTTACGACTTTACAACCGGCAAAAAGGATTGTGGCGGGGAAAGTTGGTACACGAAAGTTTTCAACTGTTCGATAATGCAACTACAGGCCGGTTACAAGGCGACTTATGGCACTACAGCTACTACACTGTTGAACAGCACAAAAGCCGAACTGAAAAATACAGTGCCTTAAGTGCCAAAGCCTATTTTGAACAGCGAAAAAAAGCACCGCTGGTAAAAGTATGGTTCAGTCCGGCGGTTAAATTTGTTCGCGACTATTTTGTCAATTTGGGATTTTTAGATGGAAAGGCAGGATTTACCGTTTGTAAAATATCGGCCAAAGCAACACACAAAAAATATAAAATGCTAAGAGACTTGTATAAAAACCAAAAAGCGGAGGGAAATTTTGAATCGTAACACATGGTATGTTGTTGTTAACCCTAAAGCAGGAAGCAACAAGTGTAAAGAAGACTGGCCCGAAATTAAAGGCTTATTGAAAAAAAGCGGTTTAACTTTTATTTTTGTCTTTACCGAATATCAGCGACACGCCATTAAACTTGTACAGGATGCTGTTGATCAAGGTTATCGTAACTTTATTTCGGTGGGCGGCGATGGTACTTTAAACGAAATTGTTAACGGACTGTTTTTAAAACATCAACAACTGTTGCCCGAAATAAAACTGGGCGTTATTACCGTTGGAACCGGAAACGACTGGGGGCGAACCCACAAAATGCCGGCCGGCTATACCAACCTTATTGAGGTTATAAAAACCGGTAAGGTCTTTAAACATGATGTTGGCAAAGCAAAATACCGGTTCGACAACGAGAACAAAAACCGCTATTTCATCAACATTGCTGGTATGGGGTTCGATGCCATGGTAGCCAACAAAGTGAATGTATTAAAAGAGAAAGGTTACCGCGGCCTGATGGTATATATGTACAGTTTACTGTCAAGTTTAATCGGTTTTAAACCAACGCAGTTGACAATCTATTCAGAAGGAAAAATGATTTATTCAGGAAATACTTTTCTGGCCAGTGCAGGCATTTGTAAATACAATGGAGGGGGTATGATGCTCTTACCCGATGCTGTGCCCGACGACGGATTGTTCGATCTTACAATTATCAGAAAAGTGTCGCGTTTAAAAGTCCTGGCCAACATTAAAAATGTGTTTAACGGCACGTTTGTAAAAATTAAAGAGGTTGAGCGTTACCGGGCCAAAAGTTTTACAATTATCTCCAACCCTCCTCATGCATTAAACCTCGAAACCGATGGAGAATCACTGGGCAACTCACCCCTCGATTTTGAAGTTCTGCCCAAAGCGCTTAACATTATTATACCCAAATGACCGAAGCAGAAAAAAAAATACTGGCTGAATATCTTCCGCAACATGCCGTTAAACCGGTAGCCAATTTAATTAATCGTTACAACATCTATTTTACCATTTCGCGCAAGCGTAAAACCAAACTTGGCGATTATCGGCCACCTGTCAGGCAACCGCATCATAAAATATCGGTCAACCACGATTTAAACCCGTATGCATTTCTGATTACCTTTATTCATGAAGTAGCTCATCTTATTGTTTATAAAAAATATAAACTAAAGGTTTCATCACCTCACGGAGAAGAGTGGAAACGTGAATACCGCACTTTAATGCAAATTTTTTTGGAAAAAGAAATTTTTCCCGAAGACATAAAACAGGAGCTTTACTTAAGTTTAATAAACAGCAAAGCTTCGGGCAGTGCCGAAATCAGCTTAATGCGGACTTTGCGCAAGTACGATAAAAATAAAACGGAAGGAGTAATCCATCTTGAAGAGCTGCCCGAAAACAGCTTCTTTATTACACAAAACGGACGGCGGTTTCAAAAAGGAAAAAAAAGAAGAGTCAGGTATTTATGCCAAAATATTGATAATCGGCGGTGGTATTTGTTTCACCCTTTAGCCGAAGTTAAACCAATAAAAAATATCCGTAAAAAAACCGGCCGGTAAACAAAAAATTACCATACCGTTGAATACCTGCTGTTCTGAAATTAATTATTCAGGTTTTTCCGGCTTGGGCTTACTTTTCATCACTTTTAACCCGATAGATTCAACACCGACAGTATCCATTCTGGGAATTCGTTTTTCAATACTTACAACAAAATTTCCATGGGCAATAAACGGCATCTCCTTACGAATAGGGATAACCACAGTAGTAGTGTGTTCGCTGTGCGTCCCCAGTTTTTTTTGGGTTTTACGGTCGATTAAACTAAATCTGTAATTCATGGTTCTTATTTCGCCTCCGGGAGTTGTAAACGTTATGTTAACAGGAAGCCAAACATCTTTAAAATCATCGTTGTATTTAAATATCAACGAAAAATCAAGCATATCGCCTCTATCAACAGGCACCTTAAAATCGATATTATGAAAACGCTGCCAGTTATGCTTTTCAACAGGTACACTCTTTTCAAAATAAACACCGCTGTTTGTACACGAAATTACGGCAAACAAAACCAATACTAAAGCTGATAATTTTTTCATCATAATCAATTATTTGTTGAGCCAAAATTAACAAAAAAGTGACTTAACGGTTACTTCGGGTTGCCAAACATTACAAAAGTTAACTAACTGCCACATCATTAAAATAAAATCCATATTTTTGAAGCCATGGGGAAAAAAAACAAGAAAAAGTATTATGTGGTATGGAAAGGCCACAATCCGGGTATTTACACTTCGTGGGAAGAGTGTAAACGACAAACTCAGGGGGTAGTCGGGGCGCAGTATAAAGCTTTTGCCAACAAGCAAGATGCTGAAGATGCCGCCAAAAGTTTTTACGAAAACTACATTGGCATCGACACAAAAAAAGGTTCCGGTTTGTCCGATTCGGAACTAAATGCCATTGGAAAGCCTGTCATACCAAGCCTTTCGGTAGATGCTGCCTGTGCCGGAAATCCCGGCATATTAGAGTATCGCGGGGTATTTACCGACACTAAAAAGCAGGTGTTTGCCAGAGGCCCCTATCCTCAGGGAACCGTTAATATCGGAGAATTTCTGGCCATCGTATTGGGACTTGCTTATTTAAAGCAAAACAAACTAAAAATCCCCATCTATTCCGATTCAAACACAGCCATTAGCTGGGTAGCCAAGCGACGGGTAAACACAAAATTACGCCGCAACACCAAAAATGCATCACTTTTCGATGCTGTAGATAAAGCCGTTGAATGGCTGAAGACCCATGAATGGAGTAATCCCATTTTAAAATGGCGAACCGACGCCTGGGGAGAAATACCCGCAGATTATGGAAGAAAATAACCCCTTGTAATCAGCTATTCTGATATCTGACTAATAATTTGCAGCTTATTTTTAGGAATATAAATGGAGATGGATTTCCCTATTGCATCAATTTGTACCTTCACTTTGTGTTTCCCGTTCACCTCAATAAGTTCACCGGTTAAGCCTGTAAGTTCACCCGCAACAACCTCAACCTGTTGCCCCTTAATCCACTCAATATTTTCAGGCTCGTCGGGTTCAAGTTCTTCAAGAAAATAGCGAATGGCTTCAATTTGTTCGTTGGGTATTGGAACAGCCTTTCCTTCAAAGGTTATATACCTTACAAGGTAGGGGTTTTGCAAAACATGATAGTAATCTTTTATATCAATACGTACAAAAATGTAAGAGCGAAAAAGCGGTTCTTCAACCCATTTTTTTCGGTCGCTCCACTGTTTAAGCCGTTTTATTAAAGGAAGATAGTGCTCAATATTGTTCATCAACAGCTCATCGGCAGCCTTTTTTTCGGCTCGCGAACGCACATATACAGCATACCAGCGTTTTGTTTTGGAATTGGGAGCCATACTATTTTAAAAATGAATGATAATCGCCCTTTAATCCGGTTGGTTTAACTGACCGGATAGTATGAACAATGTTAATAGAGTTTCTGGATTCGGAAACCCGAAAACCTTTTCCATTTAAAATCGCCTGATAGCTCACCGTATGCAAATCGGTAAAACCACCTGAAAACTCCAACTCCTCTTTGTCAATGGTAATAGAGCGGTAGGTTGGGATTCCTTTATCGGTTGCCTTTTTAGGTAAATCGTTTTTATCAAGACTCAAAAACCATTTAACATTCGCCTTTTTAAGTTGCAACAGTCCGGCAGCTTTGTTTTCCTGCATAACATGAACAATGTTGCCTTTTACCTCGCCAAATATCCAACTTAACATATCAAAAAAATGAATACCAATATTGGTAACAATTCCACCTGATTTTGCAACATCACCTTTCCACGAATAGAAATACCATTTACCTCTGGAGGTAATGTAAGTCAGTTCAATATCATGAATTTTATCATCGGGAAGGCTGTCGTATTTTTTTTTCAAAGCAACAATCGACGGATGATGTCTTAGTTGAAGGATGTTAAATATCTTTTTTCCGGTCTCTTTTTCAATCTCTTCAAGCCCGTCAATATTCCAGGGGTTTAGCACCAAAGGTTTTTCACAAATGGCATTGGCATCATTTCGCAACGACATTCTAATGTGTGAGTCGTGCAGATAATTTGGCGAGCATATACTAACGTAATCAATTTTAGAGTCGCCTCCTTTTCTTCTCAGCTTATCCATATGTCTGTCGAAACGCTCCGGCTCGGTAAAAAAATCGGCCTGAGGAAAAAAGCGGTCGATAATACCAACACTGTCAAACGGGTCTAAGGCAACAGACAGCCTGTTTCCGGTATCCTTTATTGCCTGCATATGCCGTGGAGCAATGTATCCGGCAGCCCCTATCAAGGCAAAGTTTTTCATAGCAAAAGTATTAACTTTAACCTGTTAAATCTTATTAAACAGCCGTTTAAAGAACGATTTTTTCTTGGTTGGTTTATCATCGGTATAGTAGCCATAGCCATAACCATAACCATAGCCGTAACCATAACCGTAGCCATAACCGTAACCGTAGCCATAACCGTAGCCATAGCCATAACCCCCTTTAAGATTAATGTCGTTAACAACAATATACATTTTCATGCCTCTTTCTTCAATACTTTTAACAATGGAGGCAAACACCTTTTTATTGGTAAGATTTTGGCGCACCAAATAAATGTTAACGTCACAATGTTCCATTAACAAATAAGCATCGGTAACAAGCCCTACCGGAGGAGTATCGATGATAATATAATCGTAGCGTTCACGAAGGCCGCTAAATAATTCCGTAGTTTTTTCGGAGGCAATCAACTCGGCAGGGTTGGGAGGAACCGGGCCGGCAAGTATAATATCAAGGTTGGGTATGCGAACGGAAGGCTGAATAATTTCATCAATGGTAGCTTTGTTAATAAGATAAGATGTTAACCCAACGTTGTTTGAAATTTTAAAGTCCTGATATATCTTAGGTTTACGAAGGTCGAAACCCAAGAGTACCGTTTTTTTACCATACTGTGCATAAACACTGGCAAGGTTCATCGAAACAAATGTTTTACCCGCACTAACCATATCGGCCGTAACCATAATGGTTGTTTTTTCCTGCCCCTTAACCAAAAACTGAATGTTGGTTCTTAAAGAACGGTACGATTCGGCAATACTTGATTTTGGCGACTCGGCCACAACCAATTGAGTCTCTTTATCCGAATGGAGTAGCTGACCGATGATGGGGAAACTGGTAACCGACTCAATGTCTTTTTTGTCAATAATCTTATCGTTCATGTAATCTTTCCCCAAAACATAAATAACGGGGAAAACAAGGCCTAATATTAATGCAATAAGATAGTTAAGTCCTTTTTTAGGGAAAGTTTGCTCATTCAGTTCTTCACGTGCAATATCAACAACTTCGTTATCGGGCATATTCGACGCTTTGGTAATTTGTGCTTCCGACCGTTTTTCAAGTAAAAAAGTATAAACGTTGTTACTTAAATCAAATTTTCGTTTATAGTTAAACAGCTCTCTTTCGGTAACAGGTAAGGTGCTGGCTTTGCCCGATAATTTTGCAAGTCGTTTATTTACTTCTGCCAACGACTGGTTTGAGTTTTTAATTATATTATTAATGTTTTCAAGAATGGCATTTTTGGTACTGATAATCTGGCTGTTAAGACTAATAACTGCGGGGCTCTTTTCGGTAGAGGCCAATAGTTGCATCGACTTTTTATTATAAAGGTCGATAAGCTGGCCTACCAATTGATTTAAAACAGGGTCATCAATTCCCATTGCAGAAGGTGCAACAAGGTTATCCAGATTGTTTTTGTTTTTAATGATATAATTTTTAAGGTTTTGGTAGTAATTAGCTTTCACCAGTAATTCCGCTTTCTGTTTCTGCAGGTCGTTAAGGTACTCGAACAACTGCTGCGATTGAAAACTAATATCCATTACCTCGTTTGACGACCTGAACCTTTGCAAAGCCAGTTGGGCCGAGTTTAATGAATCGGTAATTACACCAAGCTGGCTGTCGATAAACCTTATAGTATTGTCGGCAATCTGGTTCTTTTTTTCAAGGCTTTGCGCCAAATATTCTGTGGTAAGAGTGTTTAAAAAGTTAACATCTTTTTTAACATTCTTTCCCTGAAAAGTAATTTCCAGAATCGAAGCTTCCCTGTTGATGGGCTCGATTTTAAAATCTCTGAACAGCTTGGTTAAACTAAAATAGTCGTTAAAAGTAAAACCGTACGTATTATCAAGGTCGTCTTCCATATCAAACTTATCGTTTAATATAACCTTAAACGTATTGTAGCCGTTATCAACCAACTCACCAAATTGATGCGTTTCTCTAATTTCAATTTTATTTAAAACGGTATCTTCTAAAAATTTCGATTTGGAAAAAATATACTTTTTAATAAGCTCACCCTGTGCTTCAATAATATATTCGTTGCTGTTTAAAATTTTCATGGTATAATTAAGTGCTACCGCCTGGGGAACGGCAGTATCAAAAACCACTTTAAACGGTGCTTCGTGGTACAACTCGGTTTTCATCAACCCCTCTTCAAGAAAATAAGAAATTTCAAAATCTAGCTTTCTGATGGCCCGATAAGACAATGAAAAAGAGGTTAATTTACCTATTTCATTTTCAACATTTTGCTGATTGTTACTCAGGCCTATACCTATCAGGGATGAAGGGTCCAGCGAAGATTTGTCATCTTTTACCAAAACCGACGACTTCACTTCAAAAACAGGTGATGTATATTTGTTAAACAAAAAGGCTACAACAACAGCCACGAATACAGCAATGGCAAATAAATACCAAAACCGTACAAATTTAAAAAACATTGATTTTATATCAACAGACTCCTCCTGTTGCTGTTGCTGATACTGTAAGTTATTTATATTGTTTTCCACTTTATGAGATAATTTTGTTTCTATTTAAAATAATTAAGTAAAAGGATGGTAGAAGAGATAAACCCAAACACAACCCCGTATGGGAATTGAGCAAAAGTAAATTGCTTTCCTTTTACCGGCGTTATATAAACTATGTCGTTAGGTTTTAAGTAAAAGTAATCCGATTCGAGTATATTTCGTTTGGTCATGTCAAGATAAATGACTTTGGAACCTGTTCTGGTTTGCCTGATAACAGCAACTTTTTCGCGGTTGGCAAAATCGGACAAATCGCCGGCCATGGAAACAGCCTCAAAAAGGTTAATGCTGTTTTGATAAACTTTATATTGCCCCGGTCTGTTAACCTCTCCCAACAGGGTAAGGTTAAAGTTAACCATTTTAACAATTACCACAAACTCCTTTAAATAAATTTTAAGATTATCTTTAAGCCTGGCTTTAATTTCGTCAACCGTAAGGTTTTTAACCAATATTTCGCCCGTAAGCGGAAAATCGAGGTATCCTTTTTCGTTAACCGTGTAACTATTTAAATAAATAGAAGCATCGCTGGATAAATAATTACCATTTGCTCCACTAGGATTTAGCAAAATCGTTGTCTGCTCGTCTAAGCTCACCACTTTTACATATAAGTTGTCGCCGGGTTGTATTCTGTACTCTATATTTTTATCGTTGTAAAACGAACTCAAGGTGTCGGCTTCGTCTTTAACCTGCA
>CAYVWX010000064.1:0-14277 GCA_964455635.1 uncultured Lentimicrobiaceae bacterium
AAAAAAAATTGAGTTTTATACGCTACTCCTGCTGATGGCACTGCTCACATCGTTTACCCCCGGCAACAAAAAAAGTACGGCGGCACATCAAATAAAGAGTATCCGAAAGAAAATTTATTCTTTTCCAAAAGGAGAAAAAAATTTTAATAACAGCTATCTTATTTTTGACGAATTGCTGAAATTTAAAAAGGATAACATCATCAATCAATCGTTTCTTTATAAAAGCGATACAATTTTTTCATATACTGATTTTTATTATGATACCGCCAACCTGTTAACTGAGAGCCGCGAATTTAACGCCGACAACACTATTTATCTTACCATAAAATTTACACACGATAAAAAAGGGTTTACCATTAGGGCAGACTATCTCAGAACCAATCAAAAATTATACGACAGCCGGCGTAATCCGGTGGAGGTGGAATTTGAAGCGTATTATAAAAAGTTGTTCACCTACGTGATTTATGTAAATGATTTTATGGGGAATGTTATAGAGGCAAAGTATTTTACAGCTGACCACACTTTGTTGTTTAAATACACTTACCAATACGATTATAAATATCACAAAACTGAGATTAAATATTACAATAGCAAAGGGAGTGTGTCGTGGCGCAAAAAAATTAAATATAATAAAAGGGGGCTTCCTTCGGAATACAAGCTGTTTATGAGCAACAGGCCGGCTATGTCTGCCAAAATAACCTATACTTTAAACAGCTACAACGACTGGACACAACGAAAAGAAACCAGAAAACTTTACGGCAACTTTTTTGCCTGCGATATAAGTGATAACACATTGATTACTACCCGAGACATTGAATACTATTGACAATGTCTTGACAATTTTAAAATATTGTTGTACATTTACCCCCGCAAAGAGCGGATTCTCTTTATGGCTATATTTTTTTGATACGAAACAGAAGTTAGTCTCATACGGTTTGGGGAAACTTCAAAAGCCATTTTTCAAGTTCACAAATTGGAGGACTTATTATGAATCAGCTCAAAGCATGGAAAATTTATGTAGCAAAATTGCTACAGCGTATAGGTTTTACAAATCTAAAGACGTTGATAGCAGTTGTTGCAATGGTTTTTGCCGTTTTACCTTGCAGGGCACAAATTGGCATATTAACCAACACCCCCGACGCATCTGCTGCTGTTGATATTGTCAGCTCAAGCAAAGGGTTGCTCATACCAAGGGTAACCTTAACCACGAGTTTATCAAACCCCTCCCCCGTTTCAAATCCTGCTGTAGGATTAATGGTGTTTAACACGGGCAGCAATCAACCTGCCGGTTTTTACTATTGGAGTGGTTCAAAATGGGTATCCACCTCTTATTCAACAGACAACTGGAGCATTACGGGAAACAGCGCCACCTCGATAAACACAAACTTTATCGGCACAACCGACAACCAGCATTTTGCTTTGCGCACCAACGATACCGAGCGTATGCGCATAGAATCGGACGGCCAAATATTAATAGGGTTGACATCCCCCGTTTATAACACCGATTTATTCTCCGTTCACGACAACACAAACCAAACATCGGCTATAAATGCTTATGCACCTAATGGTTACGGGTTTTACTCCGAGGCCGGTGCCATTGCCTTTTTAGGAAAGGTTAATAACAGCCAGGGATATGCCTTATGGGCTGAAAATCAAAATTCAGACGGTTATGGTGCGATGGTTGTCGGGTGTAATTCGGGGGCTTATACGCTTAATAATCATTATTTTGGATTGTCAGCTCATGGTGACGACGGTATTTTTTGTATAGGTCATTCAAGCACCGGTAACGGTATTATTGCCGGTGGAAACAATTTAGGAACCGTTGCCACCATTTCCGAAGGAGCCGGGGGGTCGTTTACCGGCTATCATGGTGTTTACGGTAATGGCTCCAACAGCTCTTCGGGCGTGGGCGTTGTTGGCGTGGGTAACGATGGGAGTACCTATCATACTACGTCCGACGGAAGCGGCGGTGCCTTTACAGGATACCACGGCAGTTTCTCGTATGCCACCGAAAGCTCCGACGGCACAGGTGTAGTAGGCGTGGGAAACAATGGAACCTATTATTTGTCGTCAAACGGAAGCGGAGGTGCCTTTACGGGCAATCTTATAGGTGTTGCGGGCTGGTCAACTTCATCGGGAGGTTACGGCGTTTACGGCCGGGCCATGGGCGGAGGCTATGGAATTTTTTCAAGTGGTAATTTTGCCGCCACGGGCAGTAAATCGTTTGTTATTGACGACCCGTTGGATCCGGCCAATAAGATGCTTAAACATTACTGCATCGAATCGCCTGAAGTACTAAATATGTACCGCGGAAACGTTGTATTGAATGAAAAAGGAGAAGCCGAAGTCAAGCTTCCGGATTACTTTATTTATATAAATGTTGATTTTTCCTACAATTTAACTGCTATCGGAAAACCGGCACCCCGGATATACATTAAAAAAGAGATAGATGAAAAAGGAAAGTTTACCATTGCAGGCGGAAACTCCGGCCAAAAAATTTCATGGGTAGTTTATGCACAGCGAAATGACCGGTACATGCAACGTTATCCCGAAAGCAAAAAAGTGATCGTCGATAAAAAATCAAATCGTGGAAAGTATTTACAACCCGAACTTTACAATCAGCCTGCCTACAAAGGAATTTTTTACACAAAATATTTTGATAAACGATTATCCGAAGGCCATAAGGCAATAAAAATAGATATGAAAAGGGAATCAGGACAACGAATTAATAAACAACAAAAATGATATGGTAAAAATAAAAACATACCTGTCAATTGTGTTGGTTTGCCTGACATCAACTATAAATGCGCAGCTTACCATTAATCCTGGTGGATATATCACCATTAATCCGACGGGAAGCATGTATGTAGGCACTTCATTAAACATTAATTCCGACGCATCAGGCTCGGGCTATTGGGTTGACAGAACAACCGGAAATAATGTTACTGTTTCGGGAAACATCAATGTTGAGCGCTACATAGCCCAAAGCGGCTGGCATAATACGGCAGCACCCGTAAACAATGCAGTAAGCAGTGTTTATACCGGAACCGACCTTGTTTTTTATTACGATGAAACCATTATTCTAAACGACTGGAACTTCGGGTGGGTTTGGTTTTCGGGTGCTCTTTCTGCCATGAAAGGTTATGATGTTTACACCTCAGCGCCTCTTTTGGTATCTTACACTTCACCTTCCGGTAACAGCTTAAACAGTGGAACTTACACAATTGGGGTAACCCGTACCGACGTATCAAACGGAGAAACCGAAGACCATAAGGGATGGAACCTTATCGGGAACCCCTACCCTTCTCCTGTTGACTGGCTTGAAGAACAGGGTTGGGACAAAACCGACATAAACGACGCCAAATACATTTGGAATCCTGCCAACAACAACTATACAATATTTCTTGGAGGCAGCAATCCTGCAGGAGTAAACGGAGGCACCCGGTTTATTCCTTCAAATCAGGGATTTTGGGTTCAGGCTTTACACAACGGAACCGTTGAAATAAACAACGCTTGCAGAACAGGAACAACCTCAGGAACACCTGATTATTATAAAAAATCAAATGCCTCAACGCAAGAATTACGGATAACGGCTTATGGTAACGGCTATTCCGATGAAACATTGATTAGATTTCTGCCATGGGCCACCGGTGCTTTTGATACCAATCTTGATGCCTGCAAGTTGTTTAGTTACAGCGACAGTGTACCACAAATAAGCACAATCGAAAACAACAATCGACTTGCTATAAATTCTTTACAAGAGATAACCCCCAATCTTTCGGTAAAGCTTGAATTTTGCTGTAATGCCCAAGGCCTTTACACTCTTAGTGCAAACAATACCGGTAAGTTGTTCAATTTCAATCAAATTTATTTGTTTGACCTCAGAAAACAAAAATTGATTCATCTGAACACCGAGCCGCAATACCGCTTTTTCCACACACCTGATTTCGACACAAAACGATTTATAATACTTTTTAATCCCGACGAAAAATTTATCGACAACCTTGCCTCCGAAAACTTATTCACTGTTTCTGTTAACGGCAATGTCATTACGATTAAAAGCAACATCGAGCTTAATAGTAATGCCTCTGTTGCTGTTTATAATATTACGGGACAGCGAATTTACTTTTCACGCATGGCAGACAGGACAAAAGCAATTTTTGAATTAAAAGCAACGCCGGGTTATTACATTGTCAGCATTAAAACTTCCACACACATTTCCAATGTTAAAGTTTTTTTATCGGGATAGCGGCAACATTCATAAAATCAAATGTTTTAAAAGTTAAATAAAAAAATTATATTTGTATAAAAATTAAGCGTATGAAAAATTTATCCACATTCTCAACCATGTTTGCAGCAGTGTTATTTTCACTGTTAAGTGTTAACCTGTTTTCGCAGGAGCTTGAAGTAACTCCCGGAACGTTATTGTTTAAAACCAATCCGGGCTCATCGCAAACGCAACAAATTTTTGTTAGAAACAAAGCAAAAACGGAACAGTCTTTTGTGTTTAATCTGGGTGACTGGTTAACCGATGAAAAGGGAGAGGTAAAATACCTTGCTCCCGGCACAACGGCACGTTCGTGTGCCGACTGGATTACGGTTTCGCCTTCCCTTGTAACGTTGCAACCCAACGAATCGGTTAAAGTAAATGTTACTATGCTGGTACCCAACGATAATTCGTCCACAAAATGGGCGGTACTTTTTGTTCAGTCCGCCGTTGAAAAAACCGGTGCAGCAGCCATCGACAAAGATGTTCAAATGGGCTTAAAAGTATCAGCGCGTATTGCAGTACCTATTTACCAGTCGCCCGATGTAAATCAGCTTTTTAAAGCAACCATTAACGGCTTAACCGAAACCATTAACGAGGACGGAACCAGAACATACAAAACAAGGGTGGTTAACACCGGTGATAAAATTTTAGACTGTAAAGTTTATTTTACTGTTTCAAATCTTGACAATGCTCAGGAGACAAACTCCAATCCAATTGAGTTCTCGCTTCTTCCCGAATCAGACAAAACCATTGAATTTACAACCGATAAAGCACTCGACAAAGGGAGATATTCGGTTGCCGCCGTGCTTGATTACGGCCATAACGAGGAGCTTGAAGGAGTGCAGTTGGATGTAGAGGTTAAGTAAAACCCTATGGCCAGGTTTTATTTTATCTCCCTGCTCATATCGTTTTTGTTTTTAAATAGTTCGGTTTTTTGTCAGTTACAAACAAAAACCGATACAACTTTTTTTTATAACGGAAAAAGGGTAAAATCAGTTGTTACGCTAAAAGCCGGTAACGATACAATACGTGATGGTATTGCCAAATTTTATTATTTGAATGGACAGTTATGGCAAACAGGTAATTACAAAAACGGTAAAATTAACGGGGTTTGGAAATTTTACTATCCCAACGGGATGCTTAAAAGCATACTTCATTATTCCGATGGAATTAAAAACGGCACTGTTGAAAACTTTTACGATAACGGCATTGTTAAACTAAAGGGCAAATACCAAAACGGCTTGCTGGAAGACACGGTGACGTTGTATTGGCCTTCAGGTATAAAACAAGAAGTAAGAATATACAAAAACAACAAACTCAACGGCATAACAACGGGATACAATCCAAACGGCAGCATCAGCTACCGGCTTAACTTTTCCGACAGTATTAAAAGCGGGTTGTTTGAACGCCATTACCCTTCGGGAAAGATTAAGGAAAAGGGCAATATGTCGGGTGACCGGTTTTATGGCGATTATAAATCCTATTACGAAAACGGTAATATCGAGAAAACTTTTTCCTATCAAGGCTACTCAATTGACGGTGCCTATAAGGTTTACTACGACAACGGAAACCTTATGATTAAAGGACAATATAATCAGGGCAGGCCCGAAGGACAATGGATAGAATATTACGACGACGGTAAGCTGTATGAAAAAGGCCTTTATAAAAACGGTAAACGCGATGGCAAATGGACTTCCTTTTACCGCGATTCAACAGTTTACATGGAAGGTGTTTATCGCAATGGGGCAGCCGAAGGAAAATGGATAGTATATCATCCCAATGGAAAAATTAAACAACAGGGCAATTTTGTGGAAGGTAAAGCCAATGGTTTTTGGAAATTTTACTTTGAAAACGGCAGGGTAAAAATGAAAGGCAGGTATGTAAACGACAAGAGTGACGGACACTGGGTCACCTATTATAAAAACGGCAGGGTAAAACTTGATTTGTATTATAAAAACGGATTGCTCGACGGTATCCTTACAGCATATAACGAAAACGGCGATATTGCAGAACAGGCAGAGTACCGCGACAATCATTTGGTTCGCCAAATTCGGTAAACCGCTTTAATTTAAAAACGGAAACAACAATCATGAAATCAGGAGTAGTCTTCATAATAATTACATTGATTTTACTTTCGGTAAAAGCAAAATCGCAGGACATACCGCCTCCCAATCCCGGATTGGTGATTAACATAGTATCGGGTTACAGCGTATCGTTTAATTTTGACGAGATGAGTGAGTATGAAAATGGGATTCTTAACGGAGGGCAGTCAACTTTTATACGCATTGGAGCTGTTATGGATTGGAAACTGCAATTCTCGGCCGATCAATCAATTTTTTATGGCGAAAACAACCCTTCAAATCAAATGGAATTGAACAATGTAGGTGTTGTAGTAGTTTCTACGGGCACAAACCAGGACGACGGCTCAAACATTGTTAATTTTGCCAAAACCGCCCCTGTTGCTTTGGATGATACCGACATAACTTTGTTAACAAAAGGTACTGACACAAATAAAGGATACGGCATAAAAAATTCATTTACGTTAAATTGGGAAATGGGAACCAAACGGGGAAACATGAATAACCAAAGTATTTTGGAACAAATGATTGCATCGGATACCTATACGGTCAATATTATTTTAACACTCTCGCCATACCGTTAAAAAAGAGGATACCCATGAAAAGTATTTTAGTTATTGACGACATAAGCACCAATCTGTTACTCATAAAATCAATTTTGAGCAGTAGTTTTAAAGCATATAAGGTGCTGCTTGCCGACTCGGGAGAAAAAGGATTGGCAATGGCTAAAAAACACAAACCCGAAACCATTTTACTGGATATTTTTATGCCGGGTCTGGATGGTTATGAAGTTTGCAGCAAGTTAAAAAAGTCATCCGTAACCAAACATATTCCTGTTTTAATGATTTCGGCTTACGGTGATAACACGGATGTGAGAATTAAGGGGCTTAATGTGGGTGCCGATGCATTTATTTCAAAACCCTTTAACAACTCCGAGCTGGTTGCTCTTGTTAATGTAATGTTGCGAATTAAACAATCGGAAGACCTGCTCAGAATTCAAAATGAAGCGTTAAAACAAACGGTTTTAAAACTTAAAGAAGCAGGAAAAGCCCGTAAGAAAAATTTAAGTAAAATCAACCTCTATCAAAAACGATTAAAAGCGTTAAATGCAGCCTTGTTAGAGTCGGAAGAAAAAGAGCGAAAAACCATTGCGGGTTATCTTCACGACGGCATCGGCCAAACACTTTCGATAGCCAATATAAAGCTTACATCGCTGTTAAACAGCAGCCTGCCGGCATCCACACAAAAAGCCATTTCCGAAACTTCAACCTTAATTGACAATGCCATTCAGGAAACGAGGTTGCTGACGTACGATTTAAGTCCACCTATTTTATATGAACTGGGATTAATTCCTGCTATTAAATGGAAGTTGGAACAAATTAAAAGCAAGACTTCATTAGTCATTAATTTCACCAGTAAAGAAGAAAAAATTAATTTGGATCCGGATAAATGCATCTTAATATATCGCATTGTATCAGAGTTACTTTTAAATGTTTTAAAACATGCCGAAGCATCTAAAATTGAAGTGTTCGTTAAAATGTTGGGCAAAAATTATTATATTTCTGTTGTTGACAACGGTAAAGGATTTGATATAAAGAATCATCAGGCGGCGTTAACCGGCCGGGCCGGATATGGGCTGTTCAGTATTGCTGAACGTATGGAATCGATGGAGGGAAAGTTTAAAATAAAATCGAGAAAAGACAAAGGAACCCACGCGGTGCTTATTGTTCCTCAAATAAAAGACAAAACACATTGAAAATAAAAGTTTTAATAGCCGACGACCATCAATTATTCAGGGAAGGACTTATCAATCTGCTGTCAGACTCCCCTGAGATTGACATTGTAGCCAATGCCGACAATGGTAAAGATGCCTATGAAAAGGCGGTAATTTACAACCCCGATGTTATTTTAATGGATATCAGTATGCCTGTAATGAATGGCGACGAAGCTACCAGGCTTGTTAAAAAACAACTGCCTGATGTTAAGGTTATTGCGCTAAGTATGCATTCGGACAAGTATTATATTAAATCGATGCTGGAAGCCGGGGTTGACGGATATCTGTTTAAAAACTGTACTTATAACCAACTTATTGATGCTATTAATACGGTGGTTTCGGGTAAAAAATATTTAAGTGGCGATGTTACCGGAACTCTGATTGATGATTACCTGAGTCAGGAAACAGACCATGAAAACCAGGATAGCGATTTAACCGAACGCGAGATGGAGGTGTTAAAACTTTATGCCGAAGGAAAAACCACCCGCGAAATATCCGATTTACTTTTTGTAAGCATAAAAACCGTTGGCACACACCGTCAGCATATTATGGAAAAACTGGATATTAAAACAACCGTTGAAATGATAAAATATGCCTTAAAAAAAGGTATCATCTCGCTTGATTAATTAAAAACCAACCTACAAGTCTCTCCTTTCCGGGAACAGAAAAATCAGCTTTTCTGAACCTTAATATCAGCAAAAACCCTATAGGTAGTTTTTTTGAGGTGTGTACTTTTACACTATCAAAAAAATATAGCCATAAACTGAATTTGTTAATAAAAAATTAATGCCATGAAAAAATTTACATTTATTTTAGTTGTTGTGTTACTCGGGTTTACCTTTAAGGCGCAATGCCAGGCTACCGATGCCGAGACCGTAAACTTTACAGCTGTTTTAAGCTCGGTATTGAACCTTAACGTAACCGGAGGAGGTACACAAACCGCCACTTTCGATACTCCTGACAAGTATAATCTGGGTATCGATGCTGTTGGTACTACCACGGTAACCATGGAAGCAACGTCAAACTGGAAGCTGGAAATTAATGCTGCCGACTTTACCGACGGTGCTTCGGCTACCATACCCATAAACAATCTGGGTGTTTGGTGCGAAGCTACCGGAGCTCACACCATTGGTGCCGAAGTTACCTGTTCAAACACATCTTTAGCCACAGCCATGGGGCTTACCGCTACCGATCAGCTGTTATTGGACAATGGATCGGGCAATAGTGGTGATGCTTCCGACAACGCCTTTAATTTAAACTGGACCATGGGTACCATGCAGGGAACCATGAATACGAACAGTATTTTTCAACAACTTTCAGACGGTACCATTGCAAATCTGGGAACTTTTACCACAACCGTGAATTTAACGCTTACGGCTTTACCATAACCCGTTTTTATTCGTTATCGAGAATGAAGGGAACAGAATACTGTTCCCTTTTTTTACATGGTTTTAAAAATATCATCCCACTGAGAAAAGTCACCTGATGAATATTTTACTAAATACGAATAAATAGTATCACTGACAACCATTTGAAAAAAATCTATCGGATGACTATATTTATTAGCGGGTTTTTAAAACTGGTTTAATTATTAACAGTATCAATACGATGATTAAGCATTTTTTGAAAATATTATCACTTCTAATTCTGTTGCTTTCAGAACCCGTTTTCCCACAGGAAACCAATCTTGAGATGAGCATGGAGGCACGCCTTGATCCGGTTTTAATTTTAAACATTAATCCCGATACAAAAATTCAATTCGGTATTAAAAAAGTAAATGATAACCTATACGAGATTACAAAAAAACCCGACGATATTAACTTTAGTGTAGAATCGACCGGCAACTGGAATTTAAGTATTTCGGCAAGTAACCCGTATTTTACCGATGTTAAAGATTCCACAAAAAAAATTCCGGTGGATTTTTTAGGATATACCATCGAAAGCCGTGGCGAAAATTGGGATAACGGTATTTTTTCACACATTGCCAACCGTTCAAAAGATACCGTTTTACCGCTAAAACCTGAAAAAACACTTGTTCTGATAAACGGAAGAAAAAACAATATAGGAGGCCATAGCCGTAACTCATTTGTAATAAGATGGAAGTTTATTTTTGAAGATGAGTTGGATAAAATGGTTAAATTCACAAACCTTTCCATTAAGGATGGCCATTACAGCAATGGATTTTACATTACGCTTTCAGAAGACAAAAGGCACTTTAAAAAGTAGCGGATGTTGTTTGCCAAACACATCGGAGTTAAGGCTGCTGCTAACTTAGCAGTACTGTTGCTGTTTGTGTTTTATGCATCGGCTGCTGTGGCACAAACAGACAAAAAATCTCTACCTCCGCTTGCCGTTTCGTTTGTTAAAACAAAAATTATTCAAAAAAAAGATGCCCTGAGCTTCAATGTGGTACGTATTAAAAACAATACGGAAAGCACAATAGCCTTTCGGCCGATATTAGACCTGCCAAAAGGATGGGCCATGTTTAGTAATTCATTTCACGATACAGTAGTTTTAGCGCATTCGGTTGTTTCGCTTCCTTTTAGATTTCGTGCTTCCTCCACTGCCGTTTCAACCGTTAAACACCTTATTCATTTTAAAGCATTCTCCTCAAAAAGCAATATTTTGGTAGAAAACAGTTTTACCGTCATTCTTGAAAAATATCATAGATGGGATGTTGTCATTCCCAATAACAGAATAGTTTTTAACCCCAAAACAAATGAAGCCGAATTTAGTGTAATGCTCGTTAATAAAGGAAATACATGGGAGACGATTTCGTTGGATATTCGTCCCGATGCAAAAATTCAGACAGAAGCCGGAAAACGACATATATTTCTTCTTCCAAATAGCGACACAACGTTAAAATTTAAAGCAACTTATGTGTATTCCGAAGCACGTGTTTTCGATATCGGAAAGGTGAACATCTATTCATCAACAGATGAAAAAAAATTGTTCAGGAGTGTGATAATAGAAAAGTACACCGACACTTATGCACCGTTTAAAATCAACAACGATTTATTAAACGAGGTGGAAACCGGGGCACGTACCTTTTTAAAAAACACCGAATTTTTGCCGTTTGTTCGTGCGCGGGGTATTAAAACGTTCAAAAACAGTGCTTTGTTTAAATACAATTTTACTTACTACAACCTTATGAAAACAGAAAATCTTGTGGGTAATACCTATTACAATTTTTTATATCAACAAAACAATTTTAAAGCCGGTATAGGCGCTTTTAGCTCGCAGTTGGGACGTAACCTGTACAGCCGAAACGGAATAATGGTTTCCGACATTGTAAAAATTAGCGCATCATCGGGTATTGAAGGATTTGCAAGTTATAGCATTATAAACCCCAAAGCCAGTTTTGCAGCTGCGTATCACCTTAAAAACAATGCTGTTAATATGCAATTTTCGTTGGCGTTCGACCTTGACAGATTTAATAAAGTGAACACCACTTCTGCCATTTTAAACACGGGTAAAATAAAGATTGCCAAAAATCACCAAATGAATGCCGTACTATACGGATACAGCGAAAAAAACTATTTTAAAAATAGTTTTCAGGAAACAGGATTTGCGTGGGATATAAATTATACAGGCAAAATTTTTAAAAACCTCTCTATTCAAGTTTTAAACAATTACGGATCGCCCGATATTCCCGGGCCGCAAAAGGGTTTGCTAACATTTTTATCGCACCTGAAATACAATATCGGCACCACAAAAAATTACTTTACCACCTTGTATATTAATAGTTCGCGTAACTATTACAACCGCAACAGCGATGGGGTGAAAATGCCTCACATTCATCTAAAAGACCAATATATCAACCTGCTTTTTAATTTCAATGCCGGCAAAAAAGTCAGATGGTACATTGGGCCCAGTCTTGAATTTTACTACGCTTCGCGACCCGCCTCGCTTCCCAACGAACGAATCATTTTTAACATTAGCAAATATCGTATGGAATATAAAAGCTTTTTTGGGCCACATTTTATGATCAATGCTAAATATGGGGTGGGGTTAATGTATTTTCAAGGCGACAAAAGCCAAAAAGAGGCTGTTTATGATTTCCATTTGTTAACATCGTACAGCAACAACGGTTACGGATTGCGTTTATCGTACGATTACGGTCCCATGGTAAACATGGGCCTCTATCAATATGCTTTGGATGTAGGCAACAACAGTATCAATTTTGCTCCTTTCCTGATTAAATCGTATTTTAAAAATTGGGTGAATTTATCGCTTTTTACAAACCTAAGCTATAAGTTTGATTTACAATATGGTTCGGCCAATATAAATCCTAAAATTGAATTCTATTTGTACAAAAACTGGTATCTGACTTTGGGAGGAAACTACACCTACACAACACAGTCGTATTCCGATTTTACTACCCATGGCTCGTTTTACTACCTCGAATTTTCAATTAAAAAGAAATGGGGAAAGCCAAAATATGACCGTTGGAAAAACGAGGTAAGAAGACTAAAGATTCAGCTTTTTCAGGATAAAAACGGCAACGGAAAAATGGACAACAACGAAAAAAGGATTCCCGGTGTAAAAATAAGACTGATTATGAAAAATGCTGCCGACCAAACAAAACACGGAAACCTGCCCGTTGATATCACGCTGTTGTCAAATAAAAAAGGTATTGTAACATTTAACCAGATTCCGCAAGGGTTTTATCAATTATCGATTATCCCCATCAACGATATGCAACAATATTTTTACATCAGTAAAAATGCCGAAAAGGTAGAGCTTTATAAAAACAGATTCATTAAAATACCCTTCGAAAAAGCAAGTAAAATTACAGGCGAAATTGTCATAAAACGGCAACGTTACTCGAAAGATGCCGATAAAAAAATTGATGTACGCAATGTTAAAGTAACCGCTTTTGATCATGCAGGAAACAGTTATTCATCTTTTACTCAGGGCGATGGGAGTTTTGTGATTTTTGCTCCGGGGCATCATAAATATCAACTGCGAATACGGAATGTATTTGGCAAAGATTATAAAATATTAAACAATGATATTCCGGTAAATTTAAACGATACTGTTTTAAAACCGGTTACTTTCAGCGTTGTTGAGCAGGCACGAAAAATTCGATTTAAAAACATTACTCCGGTAAATAATGAGCCATCACCTCCCAAGCTGCAAAAAATAAAAGTGTTGCCGGGCAAAATATACAACAGCGAAAACAATCGTGTATTCGACAAAAACAAAGCACCACAGTTTAATTTTCCGGAGCAGCAGGTAGAAGTTGAACAAATTTTCCCGTTAAAATATTATGTAATTGCCGGCTTTGCCGATAATATTTCAACGGCTGCACAAATGGCAAAGGTTTTAAGCGAACAGGGAGTTAAATGCCATATAGGACAAATAGCGGATGATAAGCACTTTTACATTTACATTGCCGGTTTCGACACAAAAAAAGCCGCCCGTAAAATGGTAAACGGCTACAGCAAAGAAATTAAAGCAACATTAACGATAACCCGTTTTAAAAACCGGGAAGAATAAAAAAACGGGGAAACTTATACTGTATTATTGATGGGTTTAATCAGGTATTGAAGTAAAATTTATTTCTTTTCGATAATTTACAAAAGGCTCTTCTAATATATGCAGTTCCAATTGTTTTGGTTCCTTGAAACCTTGTATTTTACTTCTGTATTTTTTAAATATACTTTGATTCTCAATTTCGATTTTTCGGCACTTACTAATTTCAAGAAACTCTTTTTCAATATCAATCCCCAAAAATCTTCGCTCAGCAATGTTAGCAGCAATACCGGTTGTGCTACTTCCGGTAAACGGATCCATTATCCAAGCCCCTCTTTTTGTTGATGCCAGGATTGTTCTTGTTAAAACCGAAAGTGGTTTTTGCGTGGGATGTTTTCCGCAAGATTTTTCCCATTTGGCAATGGCTGGCAGAGTCCATACATCTTTCATCTGTTTTCCATCATTAATTTTTTTCATCAATTCATAATTATAGTAATGCGGATTTTTAGCACTTTTTCTTGCCCATATAATTTGCTCTGTTGAATGGGTAAAATATCTGCAAGAGAAATTTGGTGGTGGATTTGTTTTCTGCCATGTAATGATATTTAAAATTTTAAAGTCCAGTTCGGTTAAAATTTGTCCAACACTAAAAATATTATGCATCGTACTACTAATCC
>CAYVWX010000065.1:0-13793 GCA_964455635.1 uncultured Lentimicrobiaceae bacterium
ACCCCGGGTTAACACCCGAGGCTATAAATATTTCGCTCCTAACGGAGCTTTTTAACCATGTTGCTGCGTGTTATCCTGGCAACATGGATGTTTCATTTCGATAATGTATTAAGTTTTGAGTAATCCTTTATTGTTTGACATCAAAAATAGCGGTTTTGGTGTTTAAAACGATTATAAATTAATTTTGGAATCAGTCCCTTAAAAAAGGATGGTTCAAAAATAAAATGGCTAATTTAGCCCCCTTTTTAAATAGAAAAATATCATGCAAAAAAATATAAAGCAAAACAGCCGCAAGAAACCCGACTGGCTTAAAATAAAAGTTCCCAAAGGAAAGGAATATATTGGTGTTAAGGATATTGTAGAAAAAAACAAGCTGCACACCATTTGTACCAGCGGCCACTGCCCAAACCTGCACGAGTGCTGGGGCAGAGGCACGGCAACTTTAATGATACTGGGCGATATTTGTACCCGTTCGTGTAAATTTTGTAATGTAAAAACCGGCCGGCCGCTGCCTGCCGATTACCTGGAACCCGAAAGAGTGGCTCAATCGGTAAAGCTGCTAAAGTTAAAACATGTGGTGCTTACTTCGGTTGACCGCGATGATTTGGACGACCTCGGTGCCGGCATTTGGGCCATGACCATTCAAGCGGTTAAGAAATTAAATCCTCAAACCACCATTGAAACACTTACCCCCGATTTTGACGGCCGCCCGGAGCTGATAAAAATTGTGGCCGATGCAAAACCCGATATTATTTCACACAATCTGGAAACGGTACGCCGGCTTACACCGCAAACACGCAGCAGGGCAAAATATGATGTCAGCCTTAAAACCCTTAAAACCATTGCAGAATTGGGTGTGGTAGCCAAATCGGGGATTATGGTTGGCATTGGCGAAAAGCCTGACGAGGTTTACCGGTTGATGGACGATTTGCTGGAAGCAGGTGTTACGGTACTTACCATTGGACAATACCTGCAGCCGACTAAAAAACACATAGAGGTGGTTGAATATGTTACACCCGAACAGTTTAAAGAGTACGAACGCATTGGTCTTGAAAAGGGATTCAGATTTGTGGAAAGCGGCCCTTTGGTGCGTTCGTCGTACCACGCCGAGAAACATGTTGCAAAAACATAACCGGAAAAGGTCAGAAAAATAATTTTTACTTCAGATATTGAAACATTCAGAGAATAAAGTTCATTATTGAGTGTTGTTATTTTTATCCGATTTCCTCTTGCTGTATCTTTTTATAAACCCGTTTGGAAACTCGTATGCTTACTTCGTAAAGGCCCACGAGAGGGATTACAACCATTATCTGACTGAACATATCGGGAGGGGTAATAATGGCGGCTAACGTTAACAAAACCACAAACATATACTTACGGTTCGATGTTAAAAACTCCGGGGTAATAACACCTATCTTGGTAAGAAAATAAACCAGTATGGGAAGTTCAAAAACAATGCCCACGGCAAAGGTAACCGACACCACCGTATTGATGTAAGACTTTAGTGATATTTGGTTCATAACCGAATCGCTTACCTGATAATTACCCAAAAAGTTAACCGTTAGCGGTACGATTAAAAAATAGCTGAACAACACACCAACCAAAAAAAGAAAGGAACTGATTAAAACGCCGCCTCTGCTGTATTTCTCTTCATTGTCAAGCAGTGCAGGCCTTATAAACCGCCATATTTCGAACAAAATATAGGGAAAAGCCAAAATAAATCCCGCTACCGTTGAAATATACATATGGGTTAAAAACTGCCCCGACATGCTGATGTTGATAATTTGAAAGTGCAGGTTTTTAATACAAATGGACGAAACATGAATTATTTCGCCCAGCCGGCATAAAACCCTGTTGGTAATAAAATGAGGCGTGCTCGGAGCTAAAATAATGTAGTCAAATACTATTTTCCGGTTTAAAAAGGCAATAACGGCAAGCACCAAAACAGCAATAATCGACCGCATGATATGCCAGCGAAGCTCTTCGAGGTGATCCCAAAAGCTCATTACCTTTTCTTTTTCTTCGGGATGTTGTTTGGTTGTTTGTTCTTCCATAATGCAGGAGACAAAAGTAGTAAAACAAACCCAAAGCTAAACATCTCAGGCAAATAACCTTTGCCGTTATAAAAAAAAGAAATGTGACGTACCTTGTATTATTCGGGAACCTGATAAATGACCGCTTTGTTACGATATCCTGCTTTATCTTTAAACCAGTCGGGATAAATTGCTCCCGAAGAGGCTGCCCAATCGTAAAATTTTAAATAACCGGTTGTTATCTCGTTTTTTTCAATCAGATAGTCGAAACTTTCGGGAATATTGATAGCCCAGGGAAGGTTGTTGGCCGTTTTATAAAATCTTCCCGAGTTGGGGTCGCTGGTATCGTCCATGCTGCCGAAATAGCTTGCATCAACAAGCGCTGTGGGAGGATAATCGGGTAAATGAATCTCTTTTCCCCTGATACCACTAACAATCATAAACGGATTAAAATGAATTAAATCAATATCTTGTGCACTATATTTGTTTAAGGCAAAAGCCATGGAAACAACAATGGTATCGGGATCGACATACTCTTTTTCAGGGTCAACATTTACGCCAAACCCTTCGCCGGCAGGCATAATTTCGTTGGCATTATCAAAAACAATCACAGTGGGCTTTGTCTGACCCGATTCCAGTCCGTTATCTTCAAGCGATATGTAATCCGATTTTATCAGGGAACCGCTAACGGTAATATCGGATGCTGACAGGTTGTTGCCGGGAAGTTGAAATCCGAAACCGTTAGGCTGTCCGGCTCCTATGGCTCTTATTACAAAAGTACCGATTACATCAACCACTTTGTTTGAAACATTTGTAACGGTAGTAAAACGATAGTCGAGTACCAAATCGTTAAAATCGTAGTCACCCTGCCCGGGCCACAAATCTTCAAACGAAAGGCTTCCGAAGCCGGTAGCGGGAAAATAGTTGTTAAAAGCCCTTGCCGGATCGCCCGGGTAATCATCCTCCGAGTCCTTAATGCCGTCACCATCGGCATCGTCACTTCCACTGTTATCCTGATTTTTATAAATAGCCTGAATCTCGGTTTGAGAAAGCGCTTTGTTAAAAAACCTTACATCATCAATGCTGCCGTGAAAAAATTTCTGAGCTCCGTTGTTTGAGCCGATAACAAAATCGCGGCCATTAACATGCAACGGCCCGGTTACCTGCTTGCTGTTGGCCAGTTGTCCGTTTACATACAGTTTCATGATGGCACCATTATAAGTAAGGGCAAGATGATACCACTCGTTGTAAACCGGAATACCGTTTCCCCAATTTATCGAGTAGCTTTGATTGGAAGCCGTTCTTATTTGAGCCGCCCAGCCGTTCCAGTGGTCCTGTAAAAGGCTGTTTCCGTCCCAGTCGCCCTTTTCCACAATTTTAGCCGTTTTGTTTTCAACGGTATTTGCCCAGGCCGCCATGGTAAACTGATTGTCAACATTTAAGTTATCAGCATTGGAAACCAAAACAAAATCGTTTTGGCCGTCGAAAGTTAAGGCCGCGCCCTCTGCCCCGTTGGAGGTCCACTGAGGGCCTAAAACAGTACCGTTATTGTCTCCTTTTGAATCGGCAACGGTATTTCCCGAATTTTCGTTAAACTTCCACCACGAAACAAGCGCATCGTCACCACTGTCGGGATTAGGTGTATTGGCAAAAATATCGGCAATCTCGTTTTTCGACAGGGCTTTGTGGTAAATGGCTACCTCATCGATGGTTCCGTCAAAAAAATTAATCGACGCCTCACTTCCAATGTATGTTGATGAATTGGTGGAGTTTAAATTTCCGGACACATTTTTTTTAGCCAAAAGCTTAGCGTCAACATACAGTTTAATCTTATTTCCGTTGTAAGTGGCAACAATATGATGCCAGTCGGTATCCACGATTCGCTTTTTCCAGGGAATGGTAACCGATTTCCATCCGGGAACATAAACAGCAAAGGTAACTTTACCATGATTATCCATACGAAGGATGTATTTAGTACGATTAAACAAAAAAGTACCGTCATCGACAGCCGACTCTTTTTTAACCCATATCGACAGGCTTATTTTATCATCTGCAATGTTTAAAGTATTGTTAAAAGGTATTTCAACATCGCCATCGGAGCCGTTAAAGTTAAGGGCACTCTGATTGATGCCGGTTGTCCAGTTGGCACCTGTTATAATACCATCATTTGTATTTTCGGCATCCGCCGCCACACTTCCCGAATTTTCATTAAACTGCCAATAGGCAATTCTGTCTTCATCACGTAAAGTTACAGGATTCGCTTTAAAAAAGCTTTTGTTCAAATCAACGGAAACATCGGTACCCACAATATCAACCGCCGTATTGTTAACCAACACACGGGTAACATATTTTGGCAGATTTACCGCAACTTGGTAAGCGGACTCCAGGCCATTGTAGAATCCTTTGTGAAACAAAATTGAACCGTCTTCGGAAGTGATAACAATTACCCCTGAACTGTTTTTTTTAATACTAAAGTTGATGTTGCCCGACGTCTGCCAGTCGAAATCGTTGCTAACGGCAAGCTCTGTAATGCTTTTATCATTGGGGACGGGGTTGTTAATGTGACATGACGCGGTTAAAATCAAAAGGATAGCTGTTAAAAAGTATAAAATATTTTTCATGGCCTTTTTTTTAAAACATTCAAATATACAAAAAGATGGCATACAATGCAACAAAGGGGCGAATTGTTGAAACGGAAAACAGATCTATTTTCATACCTTTGCACCTATAAACCGGAGTATGCCTGCAAAATTATCCATTGAAACATTTTTACCGTTAACCGATGTGTTGCCACTGGTGGATGTCAGGTCGCCCGCCGAATACGCCAAAGCACACATTCCGGGTGCTGTTAACATTCCGCTATTTGATAACGATGAGCGGAAGCAGGTTGGCATCAGGTACAAACTGGGTGGTAAAGAAAACGCTGTTTTGCTGGGGTTGGAATATGTAGGGCCTAAAATGGCCGGCTTCGTCAGACAGGCTAAGAAACTGGTAAAAAAGGATAAAAAAATATTGATTCATTGCTGGCGCGGAGGGATGCGCTCGGGCAGCATGGCCTGGCTTTTTGAAACAGCCGGATTAAATGCCATTGTTTTAGAGGGAGGTTACAAAGCCTATCGCCGGTATATCAGGCAACAGTTTTCAAAACCCGCTAACATGATTGTGCTGGGTGGTTATACGGGAAGCGGAAAAACTGCCATTTTGCAGGAGTTGGAAAAGCAGGGCGAACAATTTTTAGATATTGAAGGGTTGGCACATCACAAAGGCTCGGTGTTTGGCCCTTTGGGACAAAAAGCACAGCCTTCAAACGAACAGTTTGAAAACGACCTGGCCGATGTATGGCGCAAATTCGATTTGTCAAAACCCGTTTGGGTTGAAGATGAAAGCCGCCAGCTGGGAACCTGTGGTATTCCCGATCCTCTTTTTAATCAAATGCGCAATGCTCCCGTTATAAAAATTATCCTCCCGAAAAATGAACGGGTAAAACGACTTGTTAAAGAATATGGCAACTTTGAAATACAACTGCTGGCTGAACAAATTGAAAAAATTCGTGAACGGCTGGGAGGCCAATTTGCCAATGAAGCACTTGAAGCTTTAAACAAAAACAAAATGGACCACGTTGCCGATTTAACGCTTCGCTACTACGACAAAGCCTATGAGCACGGCATTTCAAAACGAAACCCCTCAACAATTCATAAAATTTTTCTTGAAAAAGATCATCCGGTACAAAACGCCATGGAAATTTTAAAAATGTGGGAAACCTTAAAGGTAACATAACCTGTCAACGGGTTTTGCGCTAATAAGAGTTTTAAGCACATTGCATACCAAACCAAAAAAGCTCCACTGTTGAACAGTGGAGCTTTTAGCAGTTTAAAAAAACCTTACTTAGTTTTTAATTCCTAATTTTTTCTTTACCAGCGGAAGCACATCATCGCCCTGATAAAAAACAACGGCACCTGTACCAACATCTAAAATGTAGTTGTAGTTATTTTCTTTACCTACAGCGGTAATAGCATCTTTAATTTGCTGAATTACAGGATTAAAAAGTTCCTGCTGTTTTTTCTGTAGATCCTGATCGGCAGAAGCCTGAAAAGCCTGAATACGTTGCTGAAGATCAGTAATTTCTTTTTCTTTGGTTTGGCGGATAAGGTCGGACATGCCGGCTACGTTTTGTTGATAATCCTGCACTTTTTTCTTGTACTCCTGCCCCATGGTTTGCATTTGCTGATCTAAATAGTCGGCATAATTTTTTAACTCTTTTTGCAAAGAATCGGTTTGAGGCATTTCAGTTAAGATTTTGTTTGAATCGATGTATCCGAATTTTGCATTGGTTTGGGCAAAACTCATACCTGAAATCAAAAGGGCTGCGAACAAAATTGTTAATGATTTTTTCATCTTTTAAAAACTTATTTTACTGTAAATTAATTTATTTGTGTGATTAACAGAGGGCAAATTTAGAAAAAAAAGAATAAGTGTTAATTTAAAACTTGTTAAATAGCTATAATAATTCGGTAATTTTTGCACACAAACAACATTTGCTTGTTATTTTTTCTTTCTGTTAGCACGTCGTACGGTTTGCATTACCGTTCCCACTTCGTCCAGCACATCGTCGCTGATATCGTATTTGGGAGCTGCATAAAGAATGGTTACGCCGCCGGCTTTATCAAATACAAACGCATAATGGTCGGTTTTGGCTATCGATTCGATGGCGTTATATATTTTTTCCTGAATAGGCTGTACCAGCTCTTTGCGTTTTTTATACAGCTCACCCTGAGGGCCAAAATATTTTTGTTGAAGGGTTTTCATTTCACTCTCCTTTTTAACAATTTCATCTTCCCGTTTCTTTTTTACATCTTCGGGAAGAAGAACCTTTTCGGCCTGATACTTTTTGTAAAGCTGATCGATTTGCGAATAGAGGGTGTCGATTTCTTTTTGCCATTTTTCCGACCAGCTGTTTAACTCATCCTGAGCATCGTGATATTCCGGAATGTTATCGAGTACATATTCGCTGTCGATATAGGCATATTTTTGCGATTGTGCCCGGGTGCCATATGACAAGCCTATGGTTAAAAAAAGAGTTGCCAGGGCAAAAGTTATGATTTGTTTTTTCATCGTTTTATATTTTTAATGGTTTGCATATCATGTTCAAAAACTCTGCCAAAATTAATCTAACGACTGGTTAAGTGAGAAGTGGAAATGGCTTCCGCTGGCACTGGGCAATCCCGGTATAGGGTCGAAACCGTAAGCCCAGTCGAGGCCAAGCATCCCAAACATGGGCAAAAACACTCTAAAACCTACCCCTGCTGCCCGTTTAACATCAAAGGGGTCGAAGTGCTGAAAGTTAAGCCACGAGTTACCGGCTTCAAAAAATACCAGCGCATAGATGGTAGAGTTGGGGTTAAGCGAAAGAGGATATCTTAATTCCAACGTATATCTTGAAAAAATTGTACCTCCAATATTTTTATCTTTATAATACAAAGGTGTTACCGACTCGTTGGTATAACCCCTCATGGCAATAATTTCGCGTCCGTCAAAGTTGTTGTAGCCCGACATTCCGTCGCCACCAAGGTAAAAACGCTCGAAAGGTGTATTTCCCAGATCAGCATTGTAATTACCCAAAAAGCCGTATCTGAATTTTGTAGCCAACACAAGTTTATCCATTAATTCAAAATACCAGTAAGCTTTAATTTTCCATTTGTGATATTCAATCCATTTATATTTTGAGTTGTCGTCGAGTTTGGTATAATCCTGAGATGAGAACAACGAGTAAGGTGGTGTCAGCTCAAGTGATAAGGACAAATCGGATCCATTACGCGGATAGATGGGTGCATTGGTTGAGTTTCGTCCGAAAACAATTTCGTAACTCAGGTTGTTAAAGTTTCCGGTTCCGGTACCTACCGGAAAGATTGTTGAGTAATTATCCAATTTATAAAACTGAAGATTTACCGCCTGATACAGGGTAAAAAAGTCGTCGGGCCAGGTAAGTCGTTTACCCAGGCCAACAGTATATCCGTTAATAACAAAAGAGGCGCTTTTTTCGTTCCACGAAGGCAGCCCGTTACCATAACGCGAGTGATAATAAGACAGTGTTAAGGCATTGGGTTTACGGCCTCCAAGCCAGGGTTCGGTAAACGACGCACTCCAACTCATGTAGCCCACCCCGTAGGTTTGAAATTTTAACGAAAGCTTTTGCCCGTCGCCCGAAGGTATCGGTTTCCAGGCTCCTTTGTCGAAAAAGTTACGGATAGAGAAGTTGTTAAAACTCAATCCGAGGGTTCCAATTATTCGTCCATAGCCCCATCCGCCCGAAAGTTCAATCTGGTCGGCCGAAGCCTCTTCCACTTCGTATTCAATATCTACCGAACCATCTGAGGGATTGGGTTTTATGTTGGGCTTTAAATTTTCGGCATTAAAATATTTTAGTTGTGCAAGTTCGCGGGTTGAACGAATAACATCAGAACGGCTGAACAGATGGCCCGGAATGGTTCGCAGCTCACGAATTACAACATGGTCGTTGGTTTTGGTATTTCCCTTAATGGTAACTTTATTAATACGTGCCTGCTTGCCTTCGTGAATACGGATTTCCAAATCGATGGAATCGTTGCTCACATAGGTTTCAACAGGGGTAGCATTAAAAAACAGATAGCCGTTGTCCATGTAAAGCGAGCTGATATCGTACCCTTCGGGGTTGTATTGCAGGTTGGTTTCCAGCAAATCGCGGTTATATACATCGCCCTTACGGATACCGAGTATTTGAGTGAGAAAACGTGAATTGTAGATGGTATTTCCCACCCACTTAATATTTCTAAAGTAATATCGGTTTCCTTCGTCAAGGTGAATGTCGATGGCAATGTTTTCGTTGTCGATTTTGTAAACGGAATCGCTTATAATTTGCGCATCGCGATAGCCTTTTTTGTTATATTTTTCTATAATTTTTTTCAGGTCGTCCTTATAATCGCTTTCAATAAATTTAGACCCTTTAAAAATTTTAACTTTATAATTGGTAACAAAAAAGTGTGCTAAATCTTCGGGTATTTTACCAAACTGAAACCTGACGGCATGTTGTGCCATGGTAATAATGGTTGGCCCGAGGCTGTCAAGCGGATTAAGGTGCCCGCGTTCTTTGGTCTCTTTCATGGCACTGCGAACGGCATCGGCCGAAAGGGCATGATTTCCGTAAATATTGATGTGCTCTATTTTAACCTTGTTATTTTTTTTGATTTGGATGGCAAGGTTTACAAAGTTTTTACTTTTTTTATCGGCGGTTTCTTTAATTTTTACTTCCGCATTCAAATATCCTTTTCCGCGATAGTAATCTTTAATAATGTTAGCGGTTCTTATTTTCAGATGTTCGGTAACAACATCGCCGCGTGTAAGGTTAATTTTTTCGCGAATATCGTCGGCAGCGGTTTTTTTAATACCTGAAAACGAGAATTTATTCAGCCGGGGGCGTTCTTTTAAATAAATGTCCAGAAAAATTTTATCTCCTTTAATATCGGTAGCCGCTATTTTAATGTCTTCAAAAAGCCCCTGATCCCACAGTTTTCTGATGGCTCCTGAAATGGCATCACCGGGAACTCTGATTTTTTTACCCACTTCCAGGTCGGAAAGCATAATAATTACGTTTTTATCGAGATACTCGATACCCGAAACAGTAATTCCGCCGATAACATATTGCGTGGGTGAGGCGTAATTAATTTTTGACAGGTCGCTGCCAATGCTTATTTGGGCATTACCCAAAAAAGGCAACAAAAGCAAGGCCGTCAGCACCATTTTTTTAATACTCAAAAGTACAATCTCTTTTTTCATTTCCTCTTTCTACCTTTTAATCTGATCGCTTGTCATTCCAAACCTGCGTTCTCTGCTTTGGAAATCAACGATGGCTTCATACAAATCTTCTTTATTAAATTCGGGCCATAATTTTGGTGTTATGTATAATTCGGTATAGGCAATTTGCCAGAGTAAATAGTTGCTTATTCGCAGTTCACCGCTGGTGCGTATAAGGAGTTCGGGGTCGGGAATACCTGCTGTATTTAAGTATTTTGCAAAGAGTTCTTCGGTAATTTCGTCTGCCGATATTAGATTTTTATTCCGGTCGTTTAATAATTTTTTAACGGCATCCAATATTTCCCATCTTCCGCTATAGCTCAAAGCCAAAACAAGATCCATTTTATTATTTTGTTCTGTTTTAGCCATGGTTTCTTCCAGTTTATCAATATTTTTTTGCGGCATACTGGCAATATCGCCAATGGCTCTCAGGCGTATTCCGTTTTTGTTAAGGGTTGGCAACTCCTGTTCGATGGTTTCTACAAAAAGATGCATAAGGGCATCGACCTCCTCTTTGGGGCGGTGCCAGTTTTCGGTGGAAAAAGCATAAAGCGTAAGAAATTTAACGCCCAGTTCGGCAGCGGCCTCAACAATTTCGCGTACGGTTTCTACACCCTGATAGTGTCCTTCGTAACGTTCCTTGCCGTTCTTTTTTGCCCATCTGCCATTACCGTCCATAATGATGGCAATGTGTTGGGGAAGTTTTTCTTCAACTATTTTATTTTTAAAGCTCATGTTTTTGTTAGTAGATTACCATTTGCCAACATGGCAGTTACGTTTGTTATATAAATCGAATTTATAGGTTAGCGTGATGCCTGTAAAGTTATACCAGTCGTAAGTTTTACTGTTTCCACGTTGTTCGTAAGCATCGTGCGATGCCGTAGGGTCGGAATAGGGATCGTTTAATGAGTTATCGTAATAGGTAGTGCTTACATCATCAATATAATCGGTAAAAGTTTTACGCATACCCCATTCGAAAGCAAGTCCGAGTTTGTCGTTTATACTGTATTTAAACCCAAAGCCGAAAGGAAAAGCCACACCATATTTAACATAAGGCTTACGGCCGTCGAAACCGGCATTTTGGCCTTCGGTTCCCAAAGGCTGCAGGGGTGTTCCGTCAAATGCAGTTGTGTTAAACATAAAAAATCCCACTCCTCCGAACAGATAAGGGGTAAAAAAGCTTTTTTTACTTCCTGTAAAATAGTCCCAAAAGTTAAATTCGGTTATCAGCGAAAAATCGTTGACGGTTGAAATAAAGTTAAGGTTTCGGTTGGCCACGGCATTTGTTACACCATCGTCACCTTTCAGCTTTCCGCGCGAATAGGATAGTTTAAAAGACCAGCGCGGGGAAGTGTTTAGCCTGGCCACGGCTCCATAGGCAAACTGAGCCATGTTGTACGGTAAAACCGGATTAAGGTCGCCAATATAATAAGAGGTTCCTCCAAAGGCTCCTACTTCCAGTGTTTTTGTTTGTGCCTTAACCGCAATACCGGTTAAAGCTGTTAAGATAACTAAAAATAATAATTTCAGGTTACCGGCCATCCTCATGTTTTTGTTTTCTTTCATCCTGATTTTGAGCGCCAAAAATAGCTTTTTTTTGTTTAAACCCGACATCTAATTTCGGACATCCTTACCCCAGAGTAACTTTTCGCGTATCGTGGTATAAAAGTCTTTATCATACATTTGTACCAAATTTACTTTAAAATCGCATTTTTTCAGCACAATTTCATCATCCATGTCAAGCATACCTTGCCGCGAATCCATGGTAAGCTGATACTTTTTTTCACGTCCTTCAACCCGGATTTTAATTTCATTACTGTCCTGAATAACGATGGGACGTACTGTTAAATTGTGTGAAGCAATGGGAGCAATGACAAAATTCTGAGATCCCGGCGTAACAATAGGCCCGCCAACACTTAACGAATAAGCGGTAGAGCCTGTTGGTGTTGAAACAATTAACCCGTCGCCCCAGTAAGTGTTTAAAAACTTATTATCGAGGTAAACATGAATGGTTAACAACGAATCGCTGTTTGTGCGATAAATGGTTAAATCGTTTAGCGCAAAATTGAGTTCTCCAAAAATATTACCGGGTTTAACAAGCTGTATCAGAGTTCGCTGTTCAAGAAAATAGTTATTATTCCAAACGTTGTCGATGGCTTCTTTTATTTCGTCTTTGGGAATGCTGGATAAAAAGCCGAGGCGGCCGAGATTAATTCCCAAAATGGGTATTCCCGAATCGCGTACATAGGGAAGCGTATCGAGCATGGTTCCGTCGCCGCCAATGGAAAACATCATATCGGCATGGTTTCGCAGCTGTTGGTGAGTGCGATAAAAGCAAACTCCTTTGGGTAATTCCAAACTGTTTTTAAGGCGCTCGAAGTAGGGTTCGTAAAAACACAACTCTGCTTTACGGGCCTTTAGCTCTTCGATAAATAACTTTAAATAAACCAGTTGACTTTTATCAAAAGCTTTGCCAAAAATAGCTATACGCATAGATACAAATTATTTACTATTGCAAAACTAACTGAAAAAACGAACTGTAAAAGAGGTGTAAATAAAAGTAACACGGGTTTAACATAATTTAGGAGATAAAACAAAGGGTTGATTTTGTTAGATTGTGGGTTTTGTTGTGTAATATTTTTGCTACAGGAGCTTTTCGTGAAAAGCTCCTACATTTGTTATTAGGTAATTACCTTTTGTTTATTACTCCGGTCACTCCGCGAATTTATTAAAAAACTCGCTCAGCCTCCTTTTACCTCGCTACAAAAACTCACTCAGCTTACCCGTTTTATCAATTCCGGCTCCTTTGGGTGTTTCTTTTAGGGTGCCGGCTTCGTGGTACAAGTCGTGCTCAAAAAAGAGGATGTAATCATTTTCAAGAGCCTCGGCATAAAACCGCTCTCTGTCTTTTAAAGTTTGCAACGGACGGGTATCGTAAGCCATAATCCACGGCATGGGAATATGCGCTGAAGAGGGCATTAAATCAGCCATAAAAACCACGGTTTTGTTGCCGGTTTTTATATGAGGAATCACCTGTCCGTCGGTATGGCCGTTATATAATTTAAAAGTGATGTTGGGAATGTGTTCTCCCTCTTCACTGATAAGCTTAAGCTGGCCACTCTCGTTGATGGGTAAAATATTTTCTTTCAGATAAGACGCTTTTTCGCGGCGATTGGGGTTTGTTGCCCAATTATACTGTTGCTCACTGGTCCAGTAAATAGCATTGGGGAAAGCCAACCTGAATCCGCTTTCTTTGTTGCCTTCCACGCTGCCGCCGCAATGGTCGAAATGCATATGGGTAATAATAACATCGGTGATGTCGTTTTTTGAAAAACCTGCTTGGGCAAGCGACTTTTCCAATGTATCGTCGCCATTTAAGTAATAATGCGAAAGCCATTTTTCATCTTGCTTATTACCTATACCGTTATCTATTAAAATTTTTCTGTCGCCGTCAACCACCAGCAGGCAGCGCATGGCCCAGTTAGCTAAATTATTTTCGTCGGCAGGATACACCCTGCTCCACAATACCTTGGGAACCACGCCAAACATAGCGCCTCCGTCAAGTTTTAAATTACCTGTTTCTATGGGATATAATTTCATGTGTTTATAATTTTGTTACCCTGTGGAATTTGAAAACTATTCCACGGGGTGAATTTGATATACTGCGTTTTTGCTTTGTCATGATTTTTGCTTGCCATGCGGCAAAAATCCCGCCAAAACCGGTCTTGGGTTTTTCTTTACCCCGGGTTGAAACCCGGGGCTAAAATATGTCACCCCTCCGGGGTTCTGCATAATCATGCTTCTGTGTGTTAGCTTGCTAATCATGGATGTTTTATGTGTTTGTCATTTTGTTTACCCTGTGGAATTTGAAAACTATGCCACGGGGTGAATTTGATATTCTATTTTTTATGTTTTGTCATGATTTTCGGCTTT
>CAYVWX010000066.1:0-13718 GCA_964455635.1 uncultured Lentimicrobiaceae bacterium
AATCCGATGATTGATTAGTCGTTTGGAATTTTTTTCATCGGATTAAGCGGATTAAACAGATTTTTTATCGCCGATTTTTTAATTGGTCTCCAAAGATTTATTTTTTTCCTTCAATTCTTTTTATTCCCTGTTTTGCTTTGTCTTTTATGCCGGTTTCGTATTCGTCAAAATCGAGGTTGCGGCATAACCGGTAATACTTTAGTGCTTCGGCATAGTTTTCTTCCACCTCAAAAATATTGCCCAGCTGTAAAGCTGCATTGCCCGCAAAATAACGAGGTGAATTTTTTCCGGCGTCAATCGTGATAAAATAATATTTTTTAGCTTCTTTAAAATAGTTGGTTTTTTGCAGTATTCTTCCAAGTCTGTACCATCTTTCCAGCTTTTCGTCCGGTTTAAAGCTTGATGTATCTGCCTTTTTTAGCAGAATAAGCGCCTTTTTGTAATAACCGCCATCAAAAAGTAAACGGGCTTTTATGAGGGTAACATTTGGCACTATGTCTCTAAGAGCCTCCTTTTCAGCTTCTTTATCTGCGCCAACATCTGTTTCGCCATGCGATAATACGTTTTTCATCATTTTAAAGTATCCGTTGGTGTCGCCTTGTAACAAAAGGCTCCATCCCGCTTTTCGCCAGGCATCTTTAATAAAATTAATACCTTGATAATTACCGGTATAAATTGTATAATCTGCCCGTGCATCGGTGTCTAATTTACGCAACCTGTATTCTCCTTTTAAATAATAGAGGTAGTAAAAGGGGTGGTAACCTTTCCAGGTAAGTGCCTTGTTGAGCAGTTGCAGCGCTTCGTTGTTGTGGCCTGAGCGCGCAAGCATATTGACATATAAAAAAGTGAGCATCAAATTATTATCAGTATAATGGCTTAAGCGGGTTAGCAGTTGCTGTTTTTTGGTTTTGTCCAGCCCCAAATTCATTTCGGTAAAACCGAGGTAAAAAAGAATTTCGGGTTTTAAATAGCTGAGGTTGCTGTTGCCGGTTTTTTCAAGGATAGCATAAAGCTCCTGTTCGCCCTGTTGTACATTGCCTTCCATGGATATTAACGATAGAATCCATTGATATTGGTCGGGCACCATGCCAATAATAATATGAAGTATCCCCAGGGTTACCTGTTGTGGTTCGAAACCGGGGAATTTTTCAAGGTTTTCATTTATCAGCAGGTAACTGCGCCGGATGCCCAATGCTGCGCTAAAGTAATCGTGGAATTTAAGTTTTGCGATGGCCCATTGCAGGTTTATGTTGGCTTGTAAATATTTTTTGTAAGCGTTGTCGTCGGGCAGATTGTCTGTCAAATCCAATCTGATATCTTCCCTGTCCGAAATTTCCTGATAATACAACTTGTTTTCATCGATAAAAAGGGTTAAAAAGTCGATGGTGTTTTCCAGGTATATTGGAAAAAGGTTTTCAGGATTTTCGGTTTTTTCTTTTTCGATAAGTTGTTGTGCGTCATTAAATCGTAAGGCGATAATGTTTTTATAAGCTTTTATGCAATTAGAATCAACATCAATGGTTTGAGCCCGTGAAGCAGGAATGGCAAAAAGTGTTATTAAAAGAAATAGCAAAACGGGTTTCAACTTTTTTTGTTTTTGGTAAGGTTTAACAAATTACAATCTATTTTCAAAAATAGATAAAAAAAAGGAGCCCTCTTTTAAGAGAGACTCCTTATTAATACACAATGTTTTATTCTGTTGTTACTTATTGGCTACCTTTTCGGCAATATCACTGTCAACAAGTATTCTGCCGCAATATTCGCAAACAATAATTTTTTTGTGCAGTTTAATATCCAACTGATGCTGAGGCGGAATTTTGTTAAAGCAACCTCCGCAGGCATCGCGTTCAATTTGCACAACTGCCAATCCGTTAAGAGCATTTTTACGAATGCGTTTGTATGCGGTAAGCAAACGATCTTCAATAAATTTTTCGTTGGACTCTGATTTTTTTTGCAGTTCCAGTTCGTCTTTTTTCGTTTCTTCAACAATGCCGTCCAGTTCGTCTTTTTTAGCTTCCAAATCCTGCTTGCGTTCGTCCAGTTTGGCTTGTGCCTGCGCAGCTTCATCTTTTAAAAGATCAATTTTATATTTGGCCTCTTTAATTCTTTTTTCCGAAAGTTCAATTTCCAACTTTTGAAACTCAACTTCTTTAGACAAAGCATCGTACTCACGGTTATTGCGAACATTCATGAGCTGCTCTTCATACTTTTTTATAAGGGCATTACTGTTTTTTATGGCAGTTTCTTTGTCAGTAATAGCATCGTTAAGCTTTGTAATTTCATCATTGAATTTTGAAATTCTGGTTTCAAGACCTTCTATTTCATCTTCAAGGTCCTGAACTTCCAGCGGAAGCTCACCTCGAATAATTCTGATTTTATCTATCTGAGAGTCTATTTGCTGCAAAGAATAAAGTGCAATAAGTTTTTGTTCAACGCTAACATCTTTTTCTTCGCCTGCTTTTGCTTTTTTGCTTGTCATATCAAATTTATTTTCAGTTTGTTACAAAAACGACACCGGATTAGTGGTTGTTTCTGAAATTTGGAGTGCAAAATTAGTAAATTTTTCCGTAATAATTTCATACAAAAGTTCTTTTGTGAATTGTTCTGTTTCATAATGGCCTGCATCAACGATGGTCATTTGGTTGAGGTGTTCAAAAAAATCGTGATATTTTAGGTCGGCACTAATAAAAAGGTCGGCACCTGCCTTAAAAGCCGTTTCAATTAAAAAACTTCCGGAGCCTCCGCAAAAAGCAACTTTTTTTACCGGCCGGCCAATGGGGTGGTTGTATTTTAGGGCTTCCGCGTTTAACGATTTTTTTATTTTTTTAAGATAATCAACAACGGGCATTTCTTTTTTAAGCTCTCCAATCATACCGGCTCCCGTGGCGGTTTGCTTGTTTGATAAAGTGAAAATATCGTAGGCCACCTCTTCGTACGGGTGAGCCGCTAACATGGCTTTAACAACGCCGTTTAATTTAAAAGAGGGTACAACGGTTTCTATTTTTATTTCATTTTCAACATGAGTTTTGCCTGTTTCGCCGACAAACGGATTGGCTCCTTCCAGTGCTCTGAAAGTTCCTTCTCCGTTGGTGTTGTAACTGCAGTTATCGTATTTTCCAATGTGGCCTGCCCCTGCATTAAACATTGCGTTGCGAACGGAATCGGCATATTTTACCGGACAAAAAACAACTATTTTTTTTAAGTCGGAACCACCGGGCTGAAGTATTTTAAGGTTAATCAGGCCGAGTTTTTCGGCTAACCTGGCATTAACTCCTTTAAACATATTGTCAAGATTTGTGTGGATGGCATAAACGGCAATATTATTTTTTATGGCTTTTATAACCAGTTTTTCCGTTAAATTGCTTCCGGTAAGTTTTTTTAAACCCTTAAAAATTACCGGGTGATGGGCAATTATTAACTTGTGACCGTTGGCAATGGCTTCGTTTAAAATTTCATCGGTAACATCCAGAGTTATTAAGGCACTGTTAATCTCCTCATCGGGATATCCGATAAGCAAACCGGCGTTATCATACGATTCCTGCATAGCGAGCGGAGCAAATTCTTCTAAAAAAGAGGTGATCTGTTTTATTTTCATTTTCTTTTTTGCGATAAAAATAATGGTTTTTTAAGCTTGAGTAAACATATCCTTACTATTTTTACCCTATGAATTATCTCCGTTACCTTTTATATCCGTTGGCCGTTTTGTACGGGCTTGCCATTTTTGTTCGCCATTGGATGTTTAATACGGGCATTCTTCGTTCCAAAAGTTATCCGATTCCGATTATCGGAGTGGGCAACATCACGGTAGGAGGTACCGGAAAAACCCCCATGGTTGAGTATTTAATACGATTGCTTGCGGATGAGTATAAGCTGGCAACGCTCAGTAGGGGATATGGCCGGAAAACAAAAGGATATCTTGTTGCCAATCAGTATTCCGGCTCAAAAGAGGTGGGCGATGAACCTTTGATGTATTTTAAAAAATTTAAAAACAATGTTACCGTTGCGGTTGACGAAAACAGAAGAGAGGGTATTGAAAACCTGATGCAGGACAAAACAGATTTGGATGTTATTTTGTTAGATGATTCGTTTCAGCATCGTTACGTAAAACCGGGATTAAACATTTTACTAACCGATTATTACAATCTTTATCCCAACGACCACCTGTTGCCGGTGGGCAGATTACGCGATTTAAAACGTGCTGCTTCCAAAGCCGACATAGTAATTGTTACTAAAACCGATAAGGTGATGTCGCCCATTTTGAGCAGGGGAATTGAACGTATGCTTAAACTGCTGCCCCATCAGCAACTTTACTTTTCATATTTGCGATATGGACATTTGCAGCCTTTTCCGGGATTGGAACTGTCTGAAATTAAAAATAAATTTCCTTCGGTTATTGTATTGTTTACCGGAATTGCCAATCCGTGGCCTTTGCAGGATTACCTTATTTCAAAGTGCAGAGATTTAATCAACCTTGATTTTCCCGACCACCATGAATTTAAAAAAAGAGATGTTGATATTATTATTAAAACGTTTGAAGAACAGTTTACCCGCAACAAAATTTTACTGACTACCGAAAAAGATATGACCCGATTGCTAAAATCTCCGTATTTTAGCCGCTTTAAAAATTTACCCTTGTATTTTATACCCATTGAAGTAAAAATACACAAGCCGGGTAATGAAATGTTTGACAACAAAGTATTAGATTATGTTAGAGAAAATAAAAGAGTCCGTTGAGTTTATCAAAGGAAAAATTAAAGCAGAACCCAAAGTAGGCATTATTTTAGGCTCGGGCCTTGGCGGGCTGGTTGAAGACATTGAAACCGAGGTAGCCATTTCGTATGGCGATATTCCCAATTTCCCGGTATCTACCGTTTCGGGACATAAAGGTCAGCTTTTATTTGGTAAATTAAACGGTGTTGATGTAGTTGCCATGGAAGGCAGGTTTCACTATTACGAAGGATATACCATGCAACAGGTTACGTTTCCGGTAAGAGTTTTAAAGCTTCTGGGAATCGGTAATTTATTTGTATCCAATGCCAGCGGTGGTGTTAACCCCGATTTTGAAATAGGTGATATTATGTTTATTACCGATCACATTAACCTGATGCCTAATCCGCTTATTGGCCCCAATATGGAAGAGCTTGGCCCTCGTTTTACCGATATGAGCGAAGCTTACAGCAAAGCGTTGTTGAGCAAAGCAAAAAAAATAGCCCGTCACCTCGGTATCCGTTACCAAACCGGTGTTTATGCAGCCCTTACAGGCCCTACTTACGAAACACCTCACGAATATTTTTATGTTCATAAAATTGGTGGCGATGCTGTGGGTATGTCAACGGTTCCCGAAGTTATTGTTGCCCGTCACATGGGGCTGCCGGTATTTGCCGTTTCGGTAATTTCCGACCTTGGTGTGGAAGGTAAAATTGTTGAAGTGTCGCATAAAGAGGTGCTGGATGCTGCCGAGCATGCTGCCGGAAGAATAAAACAAATTGTTACCCAATTGGTAAAAGAAGTTTAGTGTTGGACTAAAAAATCAACTTTTATTTAAAGAAATTCATTTTTGGAATCAAAAAAAATATACTTCGCCTCCGACTTTCATTTGGGTATTCCGAGCCATAACAGCAGTTTGGAAAGGGAAAAAAAACTGGTACGATGGCTAAATTTTATTGAACCCGATGCCGGAGAAATATATCTTATGGGCGATATTTTTGATTTTTGGTTCGAATACAAACAGGTAGTTCCCAAAGGGTATGTACGGCTGTTGGGTAAATTGGCCGAGCTTACCGACAAGGGCATCCCTGTTCATATGTTCAGAGGAAATCACGATGTTTGGGCTTTTGACTATTTGCACGAGGAGGCGGGCCTGATTATTCATCGCGATGCAGAGCTGGTTTTACATCAGGGAAAAAAATTGTTTCTTGCCCACGGCGATGGTTTGGGACCCGGTGACGGCTGGTATAAATTTTTAAAAAGAGTATTTGCTTTTAAGCCCAATCAGTTTTTGTTCAGGTGGTTACACCCCGATGTGGGAACGGCTATGGGGCTTTTCTTTTCGCATAGAAGCAGGTTGGCCGGAGTTGCCCGTCAGAAAAAGACAAAGCATGAAAAAATTCCTTTGGAAAACGAAATGCTCTATCATTATGCCATGCGTAAGCTGGAAATGATGCCCGATATTGATTATTTTGTTTTCGGACACAGACACATTTCGGTTAATACACCATTAAAAAATCATGCTTCATTAATTATTTTGGGCGACTGGCTAACCCGTTTTACCTATGGCGAGCTTGCCAATGGTAAATTTACAATCAATGGTTTTGAAGCAAACAGGTAACGCTGTGTATGACAGGTTTGGTTTTTATTGCTGCTTTTATTCTCTTTTTTTACCTCAGTTTGTCAAACTATTTCTGTTTTCCTAAATTCAATTTTGCTATGACCGTTAATTTCAATATTTTTGAACTTCAATTAATAAAAACCTTTTACCATGGAAGAGTTAAGTACAAGATTTATTAAAACCGTATTGGTGTTAATTGCTGCCGGCATTTGGGTGCTTATTTTTCAAAATGCCGGAATAATTCCCCCGGCAAGGCCACAGGTTGTTGTGGCTGATTCGGCACTCCGTGTTACCGGCGAAGTGGACGTTACCAATACGGTATTCATAAAAGGTGCTGTGGATGCCAATATTGAAAGCATTAACGGTTTTTCAAAGTTTTATAAAGATCCGCGTACCGGCGAGTACTATGTTATTCCTATGACAGACCCTTACGAATAGATGAGGACAGGTATAAAATACTGCCCTTTTTTTACTGGCTGTAATATGTTCCGGAAAAAACAAGTAGTACCTTTTTTTTTCATTTTATTATTTTTTCCGCTCGTTGTTTTAGCCGGCTCTCCTCAGGACAGCACCGACGAATCTGCCTCGTTGCTAAAAGCAAAACGTCTTTTTGAAAGAGCCGATTCGTTAAAAAAATCGGATCCGCAGCAGGCTCTGGTTTTTAATCGGGAAGCACTTTCATATGCACATCATGTAAATACTTCAGAACTATTAGCCCATATAAATCGCCTGATGGGCGAGCTTTACATAACCGAAAACAACCTGCAACCGGCCATTAATTATTTTCTTATCAGCGAAAAACTGTATAAAGAATTTGGTGATAAAAAGGAATTGGCGGTTGTTTACGGTCATCTGGGGCGAATGTATTATAACAATAACTTTGAGCTGGATAAAGCCCTTTCGTACTACAATAAAATGCTCGATATCGCCATGGAGCTTAACGATAAGCAACTGCTTGCTTCTTCGTACGACAATTTGGGCAGCTTGTTTTTAAGCCTTCACGAAAAAAATAAGGCCTATACCTATTATCATCAACTGTTGCTGATAAGCGAAGAAATTAACGACAGAACCGGAATTGGAAAAGCGTTGAATAATATTGGAGAAATAGAGCGATACCGAGGTGATTATGAAAAAGCATTTGACTATTATAAACAGAGTCTGGCTATTCACCGCGAATTGCACGACATAAGAAAAATGGCCATTAATATGGAAAATATGGGGGTTACCTATTATACAATGAACAGGCCTGATGATGCACTAAACTATTACAGGCAAAGTTTGCACTACTACCAAAAAGCCAACGATCGAGAAAACATTTCCAGTGTATTGATATTGATGGGTAAAAATGCCATTAAGCTTGCACAATTTCAAAAGGCCGTTGAATATTTTAATGAAGCCAAAAATATTGCCTTGAAATACAGCTACCACCACTATTATATGTGGGCTTTAAAAGGATTGAGTAAAGCTTATGAAAAACTGAATAAACCGAAAAAAGCATTGCAGTATTTTAAAAGTTTTGAAACCTACAAAGATTCGATTTTTAAAATTAAAGAGCGAAATAACATAGCAGCTATTAAAACTCAACTATTAACCGAATTAAATAATACTCAGTTTAAACTTCAAAAATACGAAATTGATATGCTGACCAAGGACAAGAAAATTTACCGCTTGAAAATGAATATTTTGCTTGCCGTTCTTATTATCATTTTTCTGACCGGAGTATTGCTTACGGTACGGTATAAAATTATTGTAAAAAAACAAAACCAGTTGCGCGAAAAAGAGACCGAATTACATAAAATACAGCAGGAGTTGCTTAAATCGGAATTAAACAGCAAGGATAGCGACCTTATGAGTTTTGCCCTTCACATTGTTCAAAAAAACAAATTGTTAAAAGAGTTGGAGCATGATTTGAAAGAGCTGGCAAAAAGTAGCGCCCCCGAAACTAATAAGCGTCTCAGAGAGATGAGCCTCCATATAAAACAGATGCTTCAAATACAAGAGGACATTGACCTTTTCGATCAAAAAGTAAGTCAGACTTATGATGGTTTTTTCCATAAAATAAAGGAGCATTTTCCCACGCTCACAAAAAACGAAGAACGACTTTGTGCTTTGCTTAAACTTAAATTAAGCTCAAAAGAAATAGCCTCCATAAATAATACTTCGGTAAAAGCTGTTGAAATGAGCCGCTATCGGTTGCGAAAAAAATGCGGAATAGATAACAATACCAGTTTAACCGAGTATATAAGTTGTATTTAACGTTTTGTAGAGGCTCGTATTTTTTATAAAGCTGTAATACAGATGTTTAAAAAAATCTGAGTAGTAGTATAATTGCGTGCGTGTAGAAGTAAAAAATCCTTTGTAGTATTTTTGTAGAAGTCCGTAGTATATTTTCCTGTCAATATAATTTTACATTTGTTGGCGAATGTTTTAATAAAACATGACGTATTTCATTTATAAAAGGCAGATATGGATAAAAAATTACTTGGTCAAAAGGAAATAATTCGCCAGTGTCTTAATAACAATCGTCAGGCACAATTTAAACTTTACGAAAAATATTCGCCGGCCATGTTTGGTGTATGTTTGCGGTATGCAAAAAATGCTACCGATGCCGAGGATATATTGCAGGAAGGTTTTATTAAAGTTTTTCGTTATTTAAAGGATTTTACCGGCCGTGGTTCGTTTGAAGGGTGGCTCCGGAAAATTATGGTAAACTCGGCGCTTAATTTTTATAAACGGAAGAATTTAATTTCAAAAGGTGTTGATCCCGAAAGCGTTCAATATTATGTTGCTACCGAAAATGATGTAAATGCCATCGCCAAAATGAACCATGAAGAGTTGCTGAACCTTATTAAAGATTTACCCGATGGTTACCGGACGGTGTTTAACCTGAATGTTATCGAAGGGTATTCTCATAAGGAGATTGGTTCGTTAATGCAAATATCGGTAAACACATCCAAGTCGCAACTTTCACGGGCAAGAAGATCGTTGAAACGAATGGTAACCGAGCTTTTTGATTCTGAAGAGCTGAAAGTTTCTGCCATTGCTCAGGCTGCAGGGTAACCTTTTAGTTAATAATGGTAACTCGCCAGTCGCCAGGCTCCGTAATCGTAAATTCAAATTTAACATAAACGCGAACTGTGTGCAGTTTGTTTAGGGTGTAGTAATTTACTTTTATGGTTACCGGAAAATCGATAAATTCGTAGCCAAACGAATTACCCACCTGGGTTTTGGTTCCGCTGGAACTATAAGTAATTAAGTCGTTAAGTTCTGTGTTTCTTGAACCATTTTGAAAAACATCTATTAAAACCCTCTTTCGTATGTCACCCGTTTTTACAAAGGAGTACCTGTCAATACTAATACTTTGTAATACTTCCGGTTTAGATGGTACCGGTCCTAAATATTTGTCCTCTTCCCATAATCCTTTTACAATAGAATCGCTGCTGCTCCTGTGAATTGTTAGTGTCCCTTTTCCCTGTCGTTTACCCTTCTTCCACTGCCCGGTGTAGCTATTGCCATTGGACCAATTATAGGTACCATTCCCATCGGGATATCCTGCCCTGAAATGGCCTGTGTATGTATCAATTCCCTGTGCTTTACCTTTGCCTTGTGCCAGGCCCTTTTTGCATTTTCCATGGTACTGCAAACTAATCTCTTTTACCAGCACCTTGCACTTTTTTTGTGCATGTACCTGAGCGGCAGGAAGCAATAATATTGCTATCAAAATTATGACCGGTTTTTTACACATGATTTTACCTTTAACAAAAGTAGGAATGTATGGGCTCAAAGTTACAATAATTATGGGTTTGAAAAAATAGTTTTAAGTAAGTTTTAAAAATTGTCAACTGCCTGAATATTTGAATGGATACTTGCAACTAAAGCGATTACTGTCCTGTCATTGTAAATTATATACCAAAATACTAATTAATATTTAAAAAAATGAAAAAGGTTTATCTTTTTATGGTACTTATGGTTGTTGCAACACTTGCAAGTGCCCAAACTTATGTTAGTGAAGATTTTACGTCCGCAACATTTCCACCTTCGGGATGGAGCATTGATGCGCATGGCGGTAACTGGGCGAAATCTGATTCTAAAAATGCCCAAGGTGATAATTTGGGAGAAGCAAATTTACATTGGAGCCCGCAGTTTAACGGCTATACCCGTTTTATCTCGCCCGTAGTTGACCTGACGGGGGTTACCAACCTGTCGATAGAATTTAAACATATGCTTGATTTTTACGGTGGCTCTACCGAGCACATTGGCGTTGCAACGCGTTCGGGTGGTGGCGACTGGAATGTTGTTTGGGAGGTACCCGGAGCAACCATTCCGGCAGAACATAAAATTTTAACCATCAGCACTCCCGATGTGGGAGCATCCGATTTTCAGTTTTGCCTCTATTTTCATGGTAATTCATACAACATAAACGATTGGTATATCGATGATATTCGTCTGTTCTCACCTTACGACCATGATGTGCTTACGGATAAAGTATTGGGTGACACCATCTATTTTCAGCCTTACAGCAACTATACGCCCAGAGCTTCTGTTTATAATCAAGGGCTCAACACCGAATCGTTCGATGTAGCTGTTGCCATTTCCGATGTCAATGGCGATGTTGTTTTTGCCGATACCACAGCAGTAGCCAATCTTGCCAAAGGAGAGTATCAGGATGTAACTTTCGGTTCATATCAGCTTGCCATGCCGGATGCTTATTATACCATTACCGTTACTACGCTTTTAAGCGGTGATATGGATTCAACCAACAATTCAAAATCAAAATATATTTATACTTATACGCATGACCGCGATATGGTATTGTTGGAAATAGGTACCGGTACCGGTTGTCCCTATTGCCCCGGAGCGGCCATGGGTGCCGACGATCTTATTGCAAACGGAAAACCTGTTGCCGCCATCGAGTATCACAGTTACAATTCCGGCGACCCTTTTAACACACCCGAGGCAGCAGCGCGCACAGCCTATTACGGTATCTCCGGCTATCCTACTGCTGTATTTGACGGCGGTGATTCGTACATCGGCGGAAGCAATACACAATCGCTTTACACTACTTACCTGCCTTATGTTGAAGCCCGCGAAGCAATTAAAGTAGGTGTTGGTATTCAGTTTACCACCACTGCCACCAACCGCGGCTATCATGTGGATGTTACGGTAATGAAATATGCTCCGGTTTTAGGAAGCAATTTTGTGCTTCAGTTTGTGGTTACCGAATCCGACATTGCCTATAACTGGCAGGGTCAGTCAAAACTTGACTTTGTGGAACGTCTTATGCTGCCCGACCAAAACGGAACCCCTATCGACATAGCCAACAATAATACCCTTAACTTAAGCTACGACTTTGATATTGGTGAAGATTGGAATCCCGATAACCTCGAAGTAATTGCTTTTGTTCAAAATCTTGATACGAAAGAAATTATTAACGGCCATAAAGAGATGTTGCAGTATGTTGGTGTTGTCGAAAACAGTAACTCTGACATTAATTTGACAACCTATCCGAATCCGGTAGCACAATCAGCCAATATATCCTTTAACCTTAACTCGGAAGCTCAAACTAAAATCAGCATCTATTCGGTGCAAGGACAGTATGTTGCCACGCTGGTTAACAACAAACTGACATCAGGAAAGCACAACATAAAATGGACTCCTGACGGAACCGTTTCAAATGGCCTTTATCTGATGAAGGCAAAGATTGGAAAAAAATCATTTTCACAAAAAATAGCAATTCAACGCTAAGTTTTATAAAAATTTTAAAAAAGTCGGGTAAATTTTGTTTTTGCCCGACTTTTTTTATTATTATTGTGCGGTCATCAAAATGTGTTAAACGGATATTTTTAATCTTTAAAAATTACATCAATGCAAAACGTTTCGGGAGCAACAGCGGGCTCGGTAAAAAAGGATAATTATCTGATTCCCATAATAATTATCGGAGTTTTATTTTTTATTTTCGGATTTGTAACGTGGCTCAATGCTACTTTAATACCTTTTTTAAAAACGGCTTGTGAGTTAACTTCTTTCGAGTCGTATTTGGTAACGTTTGCTTTTTATATTTCATATTTTGTGATGGCACTTCCATCGTCTGTAGTATTAAAGAAAACCGGATTTAAAAACGGAATGGCGTTAGGTTTGCTTATTATGGCTATCGGAGCTTTAATATTTATACCGGCTGCCCATACCCGTACTTACACATGGTTTTTGTTGGGTTTGTTTGTACAGGGTACCGGCTTGGCTATACTGCAAACGGCATCAAACCCTTACGTAACCATTTTAGGCCCAATCGAAAGTGCTGCCAAGCGTATCAGCATTATGGGAGTTGCCAATAAGTTTGCCGGTATCTTAAGTCCCATTATTTTAGGCTCCATTGTTTTAACCGGTATCGATAAAATAGAAAAACAGCTGGATGGTATAACTGATGCAGCACAGCGCACCGGAATTTTAGATACGTTGGCATCGAAAGTTATTTTACCCTATGCTGTTATGGCTGTTGTGCTGGTAATAATGGCTGTGGCGGTAAAATATTCATCGTTGCCCGAAGTAGAAGCAGAGGAGGATGAACATTCGGATGAGAAGCCTGTTCACAACAGCATCTTTTCGTTTCCCTATTTCTGGCTGGGTGTGCTTACCCTTTTCTTTTATCTGGGGGCAGAAGTGGTTGCGGTGGATACCTTAATTAATTATGGAAAATCGCTTGGCTTTAGCATTGATGAGGCTAAATTCTTTTCGTCCATTACGCTTGTGGCCATGATTGTGGGGTATTTTTTCGGCATTATTGCCATTCCCAAATATATTTCACAACAAAAGGCTCTTAAATATTTTGCCATTCTTGGGGTTGCCTTTACATTGGTTGCGGTAGTTACTACCGGATTTACATCGGTACTGTTTATTGCTGCTTTGGGTTTTGCCAATTCAATTATGTGGCCCGCCATTTGGCCTCTTGCCATCGACGGGTTGGGAAGATATTTAAAAATGGGCTCTGCATTTATGATTATGGCTATCGCCGGAGGTGCTACTATTCCGCTGTTATACGGTTATTTATCAGGCATTCCGTCCATTGGAACCACCTTGGCCTATTCAATTTTGATACCCTGTTATTTAATTATTTTTTATTTTGCCACCTGGGGATACAAAATTGGCAGAGCAAAAATAAAAAGCTGATAAGTGTTGCATAATGCTTCTAAGAAAACTACCTTTTTTCGTAGTAGCTTATAAAAAACGTCAAGAACGAGGCTTGCGAAATGCTGAGTATCAAAAAGTTTGCTTTTGTAAATGTTTGATTTCAGCATGAGCCTAACGAAGTTATTGGCGTTTTCTTATAGCCACTAATTAATTTACAAAAAGATGCAAATTGTTACCCGGTAATAAATTGAATTGTTTGTAATGG
>CAYVWX010000067.1:0-13419 GCA_964455635.1 uncultured Lentimicrobiaceae bacterium
AATAAACATACAAAATTAAAAACAGGTGAAACGTCTATGCCGGCAAGCCGGAATAATGCAAAAGGATTATACAAAACCCCGTAGGGGTGACATGTTATAGCCTCGGGTGTTAACCCGAGGTAAAGAAAATAAAACAAGGCCGGTTTTGGCGGAATTTTTGCCTGTTAAGAGCAAAAATCATGACAAAACAAAAATATAATATATCAAGCAATAATAAAATTATAAAACCATGAAAAACAGAAGAAATTTTATCAAAACAAGCCTCGCTGCCACCGTTGCAGTTGCCGCTTCAAAAACCGTTTTTTCACAAAACGTATCCAAATCATCGTCTGAAATTAACCTTCCCGGAGTAATTTATACCAAAAAAACGCCGGGCAAATGGAAATTAAAAGTCGATAGCCACCTGCCTCAAATTAAAATAAACGGCCCCGAAATTACGCTTACCACCGACCATGGCATGAGCGAAGCCCATTACATTGTGCGCCACACCCTTGTGGATAAAAACGGCCTGGTAATCGGCAGCAAAACCTTTTATCCCGACGATAAACCGGTATCAACCTACACCCTTCCCGAAAACTATAAGGGTAAACTGTTTGCCACCAGTTTTTGTAACAAACACGATTTTTGGGTTAACGAATTTGAAGTTTAACGGAACCATTTTTGTTAAACAGCTACCCGATTTTATTAAAATAATATATGCAAAATGAAAAAATATTTTTTACTCATTGTTTCAGTTGTGGCACTCTTTGCCGCAGGGTGTAAAACCAAAAACGATGCTCCTGTACCCGACAAAAAAGAATTTGCTTTATCTGTTTGGACGTGGAACTCAACCAGTAACTTCATCTATCAGAAAACACCTTTTCCCGCCATTGATGAAAATGACAACAGTTATTTTTTTCTTAAACCGGCCAACGAACAGGCTCCTGTACTTTTTTCACTCGACACTACAGGTAACTTAAGATGGAAAGTTAACAATGTTTTTCAATTAAGCTCAAATCGCTCTTACTCTGTAATATACAGTAATAACAACCTCTATTTTTACAACAACCGAACCCTTTATTGCTACAACAGCAATAACGGAAGCATGCAGTGGAGCTATCAGTTAAACGATGAAGACACCTATATCCAAAACTTACTGGTAAAAAACAACGAGGTGTGGTTTACTTACGGGCAATCCGGAAAAATTATCCTTGTAAAACTGGATGCTTCCGGCAACCGTCTGTGGGATAAAACTTTTAACTTGTACAGCTTCGGGCAGGGTATAGCTGCCAACGGGACAAAGCTTTTTTTACTTCTTAAAGATGTCTTTGAGTACCGGAATGATTTGATCGCCGTAAATATGAATGACGGCAGTCCGTTGTGGAAATTTGTCCCCGACACCAATATAGCCGGTAACGGCCTGAGTGTGGACGGAAACGGCAACATTTATTTTTCGAGTTTTGAAGGTGCTTTGTTTTCGGTGGACGGAAACAATGGAACGCTGCGTTGGAACTACTATCCTGAAAACGACAGGGACAACGGATACTCCTCGCAACGAGGGGTTACCATTTTACCCGATAACGATGTTGTTTTTGCCGATGGCGATTTAATTTGTTTCGATGAGTCGGGAAACGAAAAATGGAGAAGCACGGTTGACTCCCGGTTGTCGTTTACGTTGGGTGACAACAACATACTTTATGGCTGGGGTGATATTGTTGATGTTAAACTGTTTGCCATAAACGCCTCTTCGGGCGAAAAATTATCTATTAAATTTTCAACGCTTGACGAAGACATGCAGGCGACCGCATTTCCACCTGTAATTACACATAACGGTAATATTATTATGGCAGGCATATCAAAAATTCATTGTATTACTTCCATGTCAACAGGCCTCGAAAAAAGCGGTTGGCCAAAACAGGGAAAAGGATATGGCAACAATCCGGTGAACGAATAAATCAATCGAAAAAATCAATGAACAAAGCTTATATTAACGGAATCGGGGCGGTAACACCACAAGGGTTGTGCACGCGGGGAGCGTTGTTGCCCGGGGTGTTTGAATATCACGAAAAGATGCTTCAAATTCAAAAGCCCGATTACAAAAAATATATGGAGGCCAAGTCGTTACGACGCATGAGTAAAATTGTACGCATGGGCGTTTATGCTGCTTTTGATGCTATGAACGATGCAGGTATTGAACAACCCGGTGCCATTTTAACAGGTACCGGCATGGGATGCCAAAAAGATACCGAAAAGTTTTTAAACGGAATGATAGACAACAACGAAACTTTTGGTAACCCTACGGCATTTATGCAGTCAACACACAACACCGTGGGAGCACGTATAGCCCTGATGCTAAAAAATCAAAATGAAAATTTTACCTATGTTCACAGAACCTTCTCATTCGAGAGTGCTCTTCTGGACAGTATGCTGATGTTGGCCGACGGCAAACAAAATCTGCTTTTGGGAGGTATTGACGAAATTACCGAAGAGAGCAGGCTTATTAAAACCCATATACATCATTATAAGTCGGGGCCGGTAAACAATTTACAACTGTTTAACGACCATCAACCGGGTGCATTACCCGGCGAAGGAGCAGCCTTTTTTGTGCTTTCAAAAAGCAAAAATGAAAAAAGCTATGCTGCCGTTCAGGATGTAAAAAACTTTTTCCGCCCCGAAAGCATGGATGAGGTGGTGGAAAAGTTGAACACCTTTCTGGCAAAAAACAACCTTACTGCCGGCAGCATCGATTTGTTGCTGATGGGATATAATGGCGACAAAAAATTTGATTCCACATATCAAAACCTTGAAGATTTGCTGTTTAGCCACACGGCAACCGCCCGGTTTAAACACCTGTCAGGCGAGTACGATACAGCTTCAGCTTTTGCCATGGCGTTGGCAGCCAAAATAATTTCAGGCGAGCCGGTTCCCGAAATCATCATGAAAAAAGGCAAAGCTCGGCAAAAGCCAAGAAAAGTATTAATATACAATCAGTTCAGAAATATAAACCACAGCTTTTTGCTGCTTACCGATGGATAAATCGAAATTTTATTTAATAACCTATAATTGGCTGTTTTTGCTATTTGTGTTTCTGTTTCTGTTTTTCCGGCAAAACATTTCCGGTTGGTATATTGCAGGACTGGTAATGGCATATTTAACAATACTGGCTTCCGGTGCCCTGTTTTTCAGGTGGAATTTTTATCTAAAGGCCATCCATCACGGCAGTAAAAGGGTAAAGCAGGTATCGCTTACCTTTGATGACGGCCCGTCAATAAAAACCGAATCCATTTTAAATATCCTTAAAAAGGAAAATGTTACCGCTACTTTTTTTCTGAAAGGAGAAAACATCACCGCCTTTCGTAAAATTGCCAGAAGAATTTACGACGAAAAACACCTGCTGGCAAATCATTCGTTTTCGCATAATGTAAAGTTTACCTTTCAAAACAAAAAAAAGGTAAAAACCGATCTGCAAAATGCAGCCAAAGCCATAGAGCGGATTACCGGAAAAAAACCGCTCTTTTTCAGGCCGCCCTACGGCATTACCAACCCCGAAATAGCAAAAGCCGTCACCGAGTCGGGCTATACGGTTGTGGGGTGGACGGTGCGCTCGTTGGACACAAAAATTAACAACCCCGGCAAATTGTTAAATCGGCTGAAAAAAAAGACCCGTGCCGGCAACATTATTTTGTTGCACGATTATCCCGATGTAACACCGGTAATACTTTCCGATTACATTAAGTGGCTGAAAAAAAATGATTTTCAAATTGTATCTTTGGAAAAACTTATCAATAAAAAAGCTTATGCGTAACCTTTTGTTATTCTGTATGTTATTTAACCCGTGGTTGCTAACGGCTCAAAATACCGGAGTGTTGCAAAAAATAAAACAACATGCCCTCCAAATTAAAACCATCGAAGCCGATTTTGTACAAACAAAAACCATCTCTTTTATTGACGAACAACTTGTTTCAAACGGTAAATTCAGGTTTAGCCGCCCCGATAAAATGCGTTGGGAATATCAAAAACCTTTTTTTTATTCTATTATTATTGACGGCGACAACATCACGGTTATCGACAACAAAAAAGAGAGCCGTTTTGATGCTGCTTCCAATGCCATGTTTGCACAAATAAAAAAGGTAATTATTAACATGGTTAACGGCAAAATGTTTGACACCCCCGACTATCACGCAACTTTACATGAGCATGATAATTACTATGTGGTAAATTTTAAAACGGTTAACAAAGCCATGAAAGCGTATATTGCCTCCATCGACCTCTATTTTACAAAAAGAGGTTATTTGATGGAAAAAATAGTGATGAATGAAACTTCGGGCGACCGTACGGTTATCGATTTTAAAAATCAAAAGCTAAACCAAACCATTTTAGATGATGTTTTTAAACCTTAAATCAAAATATATTTTAGCCGGAATATTCGTCGTTTTAGCATGGAGCACTTCGGCACAACAGGTTGTAACAAAATACGATGCCCATATAATTGTTGGAGATAAAGATGTGTCGGGTATTTTAATTCAGGCCACTGCCAATAACGGTTACAGATATATTTTTGTAAGCAAACCGGGATTAAAACTGTTTGATGTGGAAACTTCCGTTACAAAATTTAATTATACCATTCACTATTTTAGCCCTGTATTTAAAACCGAAAAAAGAGTAACCGGCATTGCTAAAGAGATGTATTTACTTGGTTACAAAGCTGACAAGATGCTTAAAAAAGATAAGAAAGTCAGGTTTTTTAAATCAAAGGGCAGAAGTTGCAAATCGGCTTTCGGGCTTTTCGGAAAACGGGTTCAGGTTTGTAGTGCCGATTTTCACACAACGGTTCGATGTAAGTTTTATCCCGTTAAATTTGATTTAAAGATTTTAAAATAAACAGGTTGACTTTTAATATTGGATAAATATGCTGATAAAAGATTTTTACACCATTCAAAACTTCTCGTTTGACACAAACAGCATGGAGGCTTCTGTTTTGTTAAATCCAGGCCATCCTGTTTACAAAGGCCATTTCCCCGGCCGGCCGGTGGTTCCGGGTGTTATACAAATTCAAATGGTACGCGAACTGGCCGAAGAGGCTTTAAACCAAAAACTGTTTATTTACGAAGTTTCTTCCGCCAAATATCTCAATATGATTGTGCCTGACACACACTCCCTTTTTATTGAAATCTCCTATAAACCACTTGACAACGGATATGCTTTTTCAGGCATCCTAAAAAATAAAGAGCTCATTTTTAGTAAAATAAAAATAAAAACCAAAAGATTTTAAATGAAGTTAATCAGAGGCCGGTAATTATAAACTCCAAACCGGTTTTTGGGCTTGTAATTTATTCGTTTATCAAAGTGCTAACGGTCAAACAGCAACCTTTTTCCTTTAACCAATTCATCGAAAATGCCGTTGTGATAAACACGATGGCCGTTTACAAAGGTTGAAACAACTTTTGAGTGAAAAGTTTCGCCCTCCATGGGTGACCATCCGCATTTGTAAAAAATATTTTCTTTCGAAACGGTTTGGGTTGTTTTCAAATCTGCTAAAACCAAATCGGCATAATACCCTTCACGAATAAACCCGCGCTTTTTAATTTTAAACAAAATAGCCGGATGGTGGCTCATCTTTTCCACAACTTTTTCAATGGTTATTTTATTTTTTCGGGTAAATTCGAGCATCGCCTGTAACGAGTGTTGTATCATGGGCCCTCCCGAAGGGGCGTTAAAATAAGGCTGCTGTTTTTCTTCCAACGTATGCGGAGCATGGTCGGTGGCAACAATGTCGATGGTGTTGTTAAGCACTGCGTCAAAAAGCGCTTTGCGGTCGGTTTCCGATTTTACAGCCGGATTCCATTTTATTAAATTGGATTTTGTGTCGTAATCGCTGCTATTAAACCAAAGGTGATGAATGCAGACCTCGGCAGTAATTTTTTTCTTTTCCAAAGCAATGGTATTGTCAAAAAGGGCCATCTCTTTGGCCGAAGAAAGGTGTAAGATATGTAACCGCGTATGATGTTTTTGGGCAAGCTTAACGGCTTTTGAAGAGGAGAGCATGCATGCTTCGGCACTGCGTATCATCGGGTGAATGCGGGCAGGAGCGTCGGTGCCGTATTTTTGTTTATAAATTTTAGTGTTGGCTAAAATGGTGGCATCATCTTCGCAGTGGGTAGCCACCAATGTTGGTGCATGTTTAAAAATATTTTCCAAAGCCGTTTCATCATCTACCAGCAGGTTTCCGGTGGACGAGCCCATAAAAATTTTAATACCGCACACTTTGGAAGGGTCTGTTTTTACAACCTCATCCAAATTGTTGTTGTTGGCACCCATATAAAACGAAAAATTTGCCAGCGATTTTTCAGCAGCCATCTTATACTTGTCTTCCAGAATTTCTTGCGTAACGGCGTTGGGAACCGTGTTGGGCATATCCATAAAAGCGGTTACTCCGCCTGCAACGGCAGCTCTGCTTTCGGTATAAATATCGGCTTTGTAAGTTAATCCCGGGTCGCGAAAATGAACCTGATCGTCTATTACGCCTGGAAGCAAATATAACCCCGAAGCGTCAATAATTTTATAACCCGGGGGGATGGTTGCCAAACAGGTTCTGTCTATTTTTTCGATAATGCCTTCTGAAACAAACACCGAAGCATCATATTGTTCGCCTTCATTTACGAGGGTGGCATTTTTAATAACAAAACCGTGCGACATAATTGGTAATTACTTGTTTTTTGCAGGTTTAATTCGTCCCGTCAGGCTTCTTAACCGTAAATCAATCACCCCGAAAACAGCTTCTTTAAAAATGCTGTTATTCATTTTCGATTCACCTTCGGTGCGATCGGTAAAAATTATCGGAACTTCCACCACATCAAAACCCAGTTGGATAGCCGTGTACTTCATTTCTATTTGAAAAGCATAGCCGACAAATTTTATTTTATCTAAATCAATGGTTTCCAATACTTTTCGTGTCCATCCCACAAAGCCTGCCGTGGTGTCACGGGTTTTCATGCCGGTAATCATCCGCACATATTTAGAGGCAAAATACGACATCAACACCCTTCCCATAGGCCAGTTTACCACATTAACACCCGTAATATAGCGGGAGCCAATGGCCGCATCGGCACCTTTTTGAAGCGCATCGTGTAGCCGGATTAAGTCGTTGGGATTGTGCGAAAAGTCGGCATCCATCTCAAAAATAACATTGTAGCCCTTTTCCAGTCCCCATCTGAAACCGGCAATATAAGCCGTTCCAAGTCCGAGCTTACCCTTTCTTTCGAGGATGTGTAATTTACCGTCATACTCTTTTATCAAACCTTTTACAATGTCGGCTGTTCCGTCGGGGCTGTTGTCTTCTACAATGAGTATATGGAAATCTTTAGACAACCCCATTGTGGCCCGGATGATTTTTTCAATATTTTCCTTTTCGTTATAAGTAGGTATTATTACCAGTCCGTCGCTCATAATAAATTTTTTGGCTAAAATAATCTAAAGTTCAGTTTATCTGTCATATTAAACGAAATATAGTATTAAAGTATTGCAGGAAACAACGCTTTTCGCTCTTTTGGATAATCCGGAAATTTTTTTCTGTACCAGCGATGGTGGTCTATTGCCCGTGGAATAAGATTGGCAGCTGTCCATAAGGCAAACGAAAAAGAGGGTAGCGACCAGCTCATAATTGCCCATCCTGTCCATTCAATAATTTCGCCCAGCAAATTGGGTGAAGATACATATTTAAACAGAAATCCGTAAGGAATATAATATCCTTTTTTACCACCCTTACGCAAGGCCAACAGCTTGTTATCCGATTTTTGATTGATGTACATACCCACAAAAAACACAACCAGGCCGACGATAAAACGCGGGTCACTTCCCCACGAATCGGGATAATATCCCTGCGAAAGAGTACCAAACCAGTAGCCATTAAAAAAACCGTTGGCAAAATTGAAAAAAAGTGCCAGCAAAACAATAAGCCATGGCATTCGTTTGCCGTTTTCTTTTAAACGAAAGGGATAAATAAAAACGCGGTTAAAATAGTGAAACATAAACAATGCATAAAAAACATATACAGGCCATGTTTTTGGGGCTGTACCGTTAAAAAAAAACCATGAAAAAATTAGCAAAACCGGCAGCTCCATAATAAACCAACCCCATTTATTTCGCAGCGTCGGGCCCCAGGTGGTAGTAGTATGACGACCATAAGGTACGGTAACTTTTAGCATTATCGGGAAAACAATAAATGCCAGCGCCATCCAAAAATACAACAGGTTAAAAAACAGGTTTTGTGTCATAGAAATTCAAAAATAATCTTTTTTCCAAACATTGCTAAACTCTTAAGGTGAACAGAAGGTGTAACTAAAAAACCAAAAATAAACATTAACAAAACAACTCCCCGCATACAATGATGGTGCATCTCAGGGTTTCCCCGACAAAAACCATTTCGCACCCGTTAGCTTCAGTATGACTGTGATGTGTAAAATAAATCGAATATCTTTTACTTTTAGTACTTTTGTTGAATGATGATAACGGTTCCCCATTGGCTTCGTATGTTTTACCCTTCTGTTGAATGGCAGGTTAAAACAGATACAAACACCGTTTTTATTACCTTCGACGATGGCCCTCATCCGGTTATTACGCCAAAAGTTTTAGATATTTTGGATGAATTTAATGCCAAAGCCACTTTTTTTTGTGTGGGTGATAATGTTCAAAAGTATCCTGAAACCTATCAACACATTATCAATCGTGGTCATCGTACAGCAAACCACTCGTTTAATCACATTAACGGATGGAAAACATACCATAAAACTTATTTGGAAAACATTAAAAAGGCTGCTGCTTTAATAGATTCAAATCTTTTCAGGCCTCCTTACGGCAAAATAACACCGGTTCAATTAAGAAAACTGAAAAAAAGCCATCGTATTATCATGTGGTCGGTTTTAACATACGATTTCAGCAAAGCCATAACCCCCGAACAGTGCCTGAAAAACAGTTTAACAGGATTAAAACCGGGCTCGATTATTGTTTTCCACGATAGCGAAAAAGCGGCAGATAATATGCTTTATGTACTTCCTGAGTTTTTAAAACAGAGCAGCAAAGCCGGCCTGAAAGCAATTACATTATAGGTGTGTTTTAATTTGATTTGTAATGAAGCTACAGAGCCCTTATATCCACCGTTAAGCACAGGCAAAACGGCATTACTAATAACTTATGAAATACTAATAATTAAATGGGTTAACGAACTATAATAACGTATATTTAAATAATTATAATTGAATGCTAATGGATAATTGGTTGTTTTTAACGGAGCAGGAAATTTTAAAAGAGATAGGCAACAGGCTAAAAAAAATAAGATTGCAAAATAACCTGACTCAAAAACAAATGAGTGAAGAAATTGGATTAAGCGTTTCGACAATTAGCCTGATAGAACAAGGGAAATCTACAACAACTGACAGTCTGATAAGAATTTTAACAAGATTGAATAGAATTAAAGATTTAAAATCCGTATTTAGAGTTGGAGAAAATTTAGAATTGAAGTTGAAATTTGAGAATTAATAATTTTAAAAATTAGGGTCTGCACGAAAACGCTAACGCTTGAAATCTTTAGGGTTTGTTGAGAAATAAAATGACCGGAATTGACAAAGTTATTTCTTTTCAATCCCTTAGTAAAAAAACGCCAAATACAAGGACAATGGGCATTCAACATGAAATAAAGCAAAAACAAGCTCTTCTTAAAAAGGATGGCACATTAACCGAAGCGGGGTGGTCGCGCAAACCTTTTTTGGAGTACCGCCGTGGCAACATTCATGCCGCTACAATAAGAATAAAGGAGTGGGATTATTTTTATATTCTTGACGATTCGCAGAGCATTGGAATAACATTTACATTGTCCGACCTTGGCGCTTTCGGATTTGCAGCAATAGCATTTCTTAATTTTAAAACAAAGACTTCGTATCAGTTAAACACCATGACGCTTTTACCATTAGGTAAAATAGGACTCCTCCCGCATTCCGGTAATGGGACAGTCGCTTTTGAGCATCGAAAACTGTTGCTTTCTTTTGACTATCGACTTCCGAATCGCACCATAAAGGTAGATGCACCAAAGTTCTGTCTGCCCGACGGAACAGTTGGATTAAAAGGAGAAATAACACTTTTTCAAGACCCTGATATGGAGAGCATGGTCATTGCATCATCGTGGAAAAAAAGAAGAACGGCTTTTTATTATAATCAGAAAATAAACTGTATGCCGGCGAAAGGATCAATCATCATTGGAAAAAAGAAATACCGTTTCTCACCGGAGACTGCAATGGGCGGATTAGATTGGGGAAGAGGCGTTTGGACTTATCAAAACAGATGGTATTGGGGTTCGTTATCTACTGTCGTAAACGGAAAACCATTTGGTTTTAATATCGGTTATGGTTTTAGCGACAGGAAATTAGCCTCCGAAAATGCAATTTTTTATGATGGGAAAGTGCATAAACTTAATGAAGTAAAATTTATAATGGATAAAAAAGATTACATGAAACCTTGGCAATTTACAAGTAACGACAATCGTTTCAAAATGAATTTTATACCTTGTATCGATAGAAGTTCAACCACTAATCTATTACTTGTCAAATCTGTACAACATCAGGTTTTCGGCTACTTTGACGGTGAAGTTGTTTTGGATGACGGAGCAGTATTAACAATAAATTCGGCACTCGGATTTGCCGAAGATGTCTTTAACCGGTGGTAATAAAAAATAGTATCTAAGGTCAAGACCTGACAAAAGTTCCTGCGCAAAGCGATTAAAGTGTTAAATATGAAAGTATTAACAATAGATAAAATGAGTAGTAAATTACAATTTAATCGTTTCAAAATCCCGCACTACGCATAGCCAAACCTGTAAACTTTTTAATTATTCCGTTAAAAGCAAGAGAAATCAGATGGCTTCATACAAGCTAATTTTCCTAACTTTGCCCGCTATGTCAAATTCTAAACCGATACCATTTCCGTTGCTTAACAACCTTAAATCACCTGAAGATATTAAAGGGTTTTCCGGTGACAAATTGTTGCAACTGGCTGCCGAAATCAGAACATTTATTTTAGATGTGGTATCGGTTCATCCGGGACATCTCGGTGCCAGCTTAGGCGTTGTTGAGCTTACGGTGGCACTGCATTATGTGTTTAACACACCTTACGACAAAATTGTTTGGGATGTGGGACATCAGGCATACAGCCATAAAATATTAACAGGCAGAAAAGAACGTTTTAACACCCTGCGTCAATGGAACGGTGTAAGCGGATTTCCCAATCCCGAAGAAAGTGATTACGATGCTTTTGCCACCGGTCACGCCTCCACATCGGTATCGGCAATATTGGGAATGGCAAAAGCAGCTGCCTTAAAAGGCGAAACCGACAGAAATCATATTGCGGTTATTGGCGATGGCGGACTTACGGGAGGAATGGCTTTTGAAGCTTTTAACAACGTGGGTAACACCAACATTTTAGTTGTTTTAAACGACAACGGAATAGCCATTGATAAAAATACGGGTACCATTGGCAAATATCTTAAATCAATCTCTGCCAACAATAAACCAAATCTTTTTGAGTCGATGGGTATTCGCTATTTCGGGCCTGTTGACGGCCATGATATCCCATTGCTTATCAATTTTTTAAAAAAGACAAGCTCTGTTAAAGGCCCTAAGTTGCTCCATGTCGTCACCACCAAAGGAAAAGGATTTAAAAAAGCCGAACAGGATCAAACTACTTTTCATGCTCCGGGACAATTCGACCGGAATACCGGCGAGATAGTTGCCCGTAAAAAGGATTTTAAAACCTATCCCGAAGTTTTCGGACAAACATTGTTGACTCTTGCCGAAAAAAATGAAAAAATAGTGGCTGTTACACCGGCCATGATTACGGGGTCGTCGTTACAGCCGTTTCAAAAAAAATTCCCCCACAGAATTTTTGATGTGGGTATTGCCGAGCAACATGCCGTTACCTTTTCGGCGGGACTGGCAGCTTCGGGGTTAAAACCTTTTTGCACTATTTATTCCACTTTTTTACAACGGGCTTACGACCAAATTATCCACGATGTGGCACTGCAAAAACTGCCGGTTGTATTTGCCATCGACCGGGCAGGGCTGGTGGGTGCCGACGGAGCCACACATCAGGGTGTTTTTGATATGGCTTTTTTAAGAGCTATTCCCAACATGGTTGTTGCCGCGCCCATGGATGAAAAAGAGCTTATAAACCTGATGTTTACAGCCTCCATTTATAAGGATGGCCCATTCGCCATTCGCTATTCAAAAAATACGGGTACGTTAAATTACGGGAACAGCACACCCGAAATGTTACCGGTGGGAAAAGGCAGAAGGTTAAAAAAAGGTACTAAAGTGGCCGTTGTTACCATAGGTTACGCCGGCATTCTTGCGCAACAGGCCATACAAAAACTGGAACAGGAAAATATTTTTGTGGCACATTACGACATGCGCTTTTTAAAACCGCTGGACGAAAAGCTGCTTGAAGAAGTGTTTAGCCAATACAATATAATTATTACCGTGGAAGATGGTGCCGTCAAAGGTGGATTGGGCGATGCCGTGCTGGAGTTTAAAGAAAAGCAACATTTTACATCTGTGGTTGAGGTTTTGGGTGTGCCCGACAGGTTTATTCCGCATGGTTCGCGAAAAGAACTTTATGAATATTGTGGCTACGGGCCCGCAAGCATTGGTAGCACAATAAAACAAAAAGTTTCAAAAATAAATTTGTAAAAGGTTGTTTTAAAAGCTAACTTTGTAACTGTCAATACTTGCCTGTTTCAGGCTTGGTTTTTGATTAGTCTTTTAAATAATTGTAACCATTGATCCCGCTCCGAAAAGTCATTCGATGAATATTTGCAAAACAAATACAAATATCATAGCTGTCAATCAGTTAAATAAAAATTCATCGGATAACTAAATAGTTGCTTTTGAACTTCACGGAATGGACTCAACCATTAAACTTTTTATTATGAAAAATCAATATTTATTTTCAAGTGTTTTCGTTTTTATGTTAGTAGCGGCGTTATTTTTGGTTTCGTGTAACAATCATAAGCCTGACGAACCGGTACCTGACAGTAAAAAAACCATGGATCAGCTGGTTGTTTCCGATAATTTCGACTGGTCAACCACCAAACCGGCTACCTTAACGGTTCATGCTTTCGACAACTTAGGACAACCTGTTAACGGAGCAAAAATTCTTATTTACAACGATAATCCCGAAGAGGGTGGTAAACTTATTACCAGTGGAATAACCAACAGCTCAGGTGTTTTTTCGGTTAATTACGATGTGCCCGCTTATTATACACAGCTATGGGTAACTACCGATTACATCGGGCTACCAAAATTGGGAATGGTTGAACTGGACAAAAACGGTTTCGATGTTCAGTTGGGAGGAGTACCGGCCCAAGCCTCTTTTAAATCGTTGATGCAGGCAAACAGT
>CAYVWX010000068.1:0-1361 GCA_964455635.1 uncultured Lentimicrobiaceae bacterium
ATTACCGGTGGACTTCCAAGGGTTACCGAGCTGTTTGAGGCCCGTAATCCATCGGATCCGGCTGTTGTTTCCGAAATTGACGGTGTTGTAACCTTTGGTAAAAAACTAAAACGCGGTAACCGTGAAGTTATCATCACCTCTAAAACAGGAGATGAAAAACGTTATCTGGTATCTACTGCAAAGCAGATTCTGGCACAGGAAAACGACTTTGTAAAATCGGGTACTCCCCTATCCGACGGAGCCATTACCCCCAGTGACATTCTGGCTATTAAAGGTCCCATGAAAGTACAGGAGTACATTGTTAACGAAGTTCAGGAAGTATATCGTTTACAAGGTGTAAAAATCAACGACAAACATTTCGAAGTAATTGTTCGTCAGATGTTACGCAAAGTTCAGGTTGAAGATCCTGGTGATACCCGTTTCCTTGAAGGCGAACTGGTAAACAGAATAGACTTTCAGGAGTTAAACGACGAAATTTTCGGAATGAAAGTTATTGAAGATCCCGGCGAATCGGAAACCTTAAAAGAGGGTATGATTGTTTCGGCTCGTAAACTTCGTGATGAAAATTCAGTGCTGAAACGCCGCGACAAAAAACAGGTTGTTGCCCGCGAGGCTCGTCCTGCTACTGCACGCCAGGTATTACAAGGTATTACCAGAGCATCGCTGCAAACCAAAAGCTGGATTTCGGCAGCATCGTTCCAGGAAACTACCAAGGTACTTACCCAGGCCACCATTCAGGCAAAATCGGATGAACTTACAGGCTTGAAAGAAAATGTTATTGTAGGCCATAAAATACCGGCAGGTACGGGCTTACGCGATTATAACGACATTATTGTAAGCTCTAAAGCCGATTACGAAGCCTTACAGGCAAAAGCTTCTCTTGCATCGCTGCAAGACGAAGAAGTAACCGAAGAAGATTAAATTAACCGGATAAAAAAAAGCGTTGCCCTTTTCAGGTAACGCTTTTTTTATCAAAACTTATAAAACGATGGAAAACAACCAAAATCAAAACAAAATAAATATTGAGCTGAGCGAAGAGGTGGCCGAAGGCATCTATTCAAATTTAGCCGTTATCAGCCACTCGCACTCCGAATTTATAATAGATTTTGTAAAACTGATGCCGGGCTCGCCCAAAGCTAAAGTTAAATCGCGTATTATTCTTACTCCTGAACATGCCAAGCGTTTGCAAAAAGCACTTCAGGATAATATAAATAAATTTGAAAAAATGCATGGCCCCATTAAAGACAACGGAAACGAGGGTTTCCCACCGTTTTCAATGGGTGGCCCCATAGCACAGGCATAATATCAAAACTATGTTTTTAAAACCCTTGCTGCTTCGGCAGTAAGGGTTTTTTTATGCT
>CAYVWX010000068.1:1371-10352 GCA_964455635.1 uncultured Lentimicrobiaceae bacterium
ATGCTACGAAACCTTTGAAAGATAATATCACAGTAAATGAAGTTAATTAAAGGTGAACAAAATTTTTTTTTAAAAGGATGCTTTCCGGGAAACTCGGTGTAAAAATAATATCTTACTTTTGGAAAGAACTTAAAACCGACTCATGAAAAATAAATACACATTTCTTTCCGTGTTTGTCCTTTTAGTGTTTCCATTTATAATATTGCAGGCACAAACCGATAGTATTTCACCGGCTGATACAACCATCAATCTTTCTAATTCCGGATCATTTTTGCAACTCAATCAAAAACAATTACAAAATCTTCCTTTTCTAAACCTCTCCACGTATGGGCTTGTTTCGCCTTCCGCTTATCGTTTAAAAGGTGACCAGATGTTCTATTACGGAATAGAGACGACCGGCGATCACGTTTTTATTGACGACATGCAGATTAGTGATGCATCCGATTTTCCGGTTCGGCTTATACAAACTTACAATTTATATACTACACAAGCTCCTATTAATATGGGCTTTACAACCGGAGGAATTACATCGATAAAAACCATAAGCAACCTTAATGACTTTACATTTTTAATGGATGCCGGAACCGATTTGGCCTATAATATGCAAGGGATACATGGCGAATTTTTCATTTCCGTTCCGCTAATTTCCAAAAAACGAAGAAAAAACAACAAACATATACCTACGTTACTTGTAGCAGGAAAATACAGATGGTCAAACAACAACGATCCGGTTTGGAAAAAAACCCAAAAGCTGAAAAAAGATGTTTTGGATGCGCTTATTGCCAATCCATTAAGGGATACCGGTCAGGAGTATGGTACTTTTCTGAACGCGGCATTTGTGACCACCAACGATTTTACGACACAGAAAGTGCCTGATTATAATGGTAGTAAAGGATTATTTCCGTTTATCAAATTTGAACTGCCGGTAACAGACAATGCGTTATTAACCTTTGGGAACTATTCGGCCATACAGCAAAAAAATGTTTCTGATTTTGACAATTCCATATTTAACGCACGAGGTAATCCCCTGAAAACACAACGCAATTTTGATACATATCTGAAATGGAATCAGCAAATCGAAGTAAAAGAAAACTTTACGATAAGTTATAACCTTATGGTTCAATACACCAATCATTATTTCAAAACAGAAGACCGCCAACTAAAAAACAACTTTTTTGAATATGGATATATTGGGTCGTTTACCACATTAAAAGAACCGGTTTATTGGTTTGGCGATTATGTAAGCGACAGCGTTAATTATAATAATGTATGGATATTAAAATCTCCGGATCGGGATACACTGGTACAATTTAATCCTTTGGGCCAGTATCCGGGGCTTTCCAATTACACAAGTAATTATTACGACATCTTTGCCGGAAATCCTGTCGGCCATTATGATAATATGGATCAAATATTACTGGGAGGCGGGTTAATTAATGGAAGTCGCCCTGACGATATTTACGGATTATGGAACAATACAGCCACCAATTCAGGGTATTACGGGGAAAACAGTTTTGAAAAAATAAGAAGTGCCATTCAGGTAAATATCAACTATCATGCACAACATCTTACCGTTGGTGGTGAGTACAACAGGGAAACTCAAAGACATTATTCCATCGAACCCGACGAATTGTGGAACCTAATGAGATCGCTTACCAATTTTCATTTTAACGGGCTTGATGCTTCTAACCCTATCCCCATTGAACATAACGGACAGGTAGATACCCTATTTTTTTACCGTAAATATGTTGCATCCTATCAACAAAATTTTGACAAAAACCTCCGTAAAGCACTTGGACTTCCCGTTGACGGCCTCGATTTTATCCTGACGGATTCGTACAACAAAATAGCTAATACAATAAGTTATTACGATAAAGACGGGATAATGCACACCATTAAAACACCTGATAATTTATGGAAACTTAATCTGTTTTCGGCCACTGAATTACTAAATGGCGGGCATGGTTATATCGATTACTCAGGGTACGATTATACAGGTAGCAGGCAACAAGGGAAAGTTGACCCTTATGCCTTTTACAAAAACAATTCCATTGCTGCCGAGCAGCCGGAATACTGGTCAGCTTTTTTAAATGATGAGTTCAAATGGAAAAATTTGCATGTGCGATTGGGGTTACGTTTGGATGTTTACAACGCAAACCATCCTGTAATGAACGATTCTTACTCGTTATTTCCCATTACAAATGTAGCGGAAGCAATGGAACAAAACACTATTGAATTTAAAAAACCGGCAAGCATTGGTGATGATTATCTGGTTTATGTTGACAATACCTATTACCCTAATCGTGTTACGGGTTTCCGTAAAGGTGATCGGTGGTTTAATGCAGATGGAGAAGAAATTGAGGACCTCGCATTAATTGATGCAGGTGATGGCATCTCTCCCTGGTTAAAATATCCCGAAGTATCAAGAGTCGGGGGAGAAGGATGGAAACCGAACATGACTTTTGACAGTTACAATACGGTTTATAACATTCTACCCCAAATTGCAATAGATTATTCGATAAAAAAACGGTTAAATATTTATGTTAACTACAGCTCATTTTCGCAGAATCCACGCTATTATTCCGGTTTTAAACCGGAAGAATTTTATTATTGGCAAGCTTACAGCAATCATAAAATCATTTCCAATTCCGACTTACAGCCGATGGTAACCGGCAAACTTTTTGCCGGCGTTAAAGCTGTTGTATGGCGTAATCTTGTGGTTAATGGTTCGTACTTTATGACTTCCATAAAAAACTACATAGAGCCAAAGTTAATATTGGGTGCCTATCCCAATGATTATCTTACGCTGGTAAACGCCAAAAAGCTTACCACGACAAATGGTTTTTCAGCCAAAGTTGATTTTGTTAATCCGGGAATATCAGGCCCTTTCGGAGGTATGAATGTTACTGTACTTTTTCCTGATAAAGATGACCCAAACTATTTTCAAATTAGTGATGAAGTGTTTAATTCCTATCTCGGTTACCGTTTTGCCAATGGAAACTTATCAGGTTTTGCAAAGGCCCTGAATGGTTTTTCAGCAGGTATTTATTACCAATATCGTCGTGGAACTCCGTATTATTACTATAATAACAATAATGTAAAAGATATCGAACACACACCCGCCGTAAATTTATTTAACCTCAATATTCAAAAGGATTTTAGGATTGGAAAAAAAGCAACGATGAGTCTGTATCTCACTGTTGAAAACCTGTTTAATATAAAGAATTCTTTTAAAGTTTACGCTAAAACGGGTAAAGCGGATGATGACGGATTTTTATCAGATCCGGAAAATAACGCGCAAATAAACAACCATCTAAATCCCGACACCTATCGGTTACTCTACCAAATGCATCTGTACAACCCTGCCTTCTACGATATTCCGTCTATCTGGCGCATGGGCTTAATATTTAAGTGGTAAGGTTTTCTCTTTTTTATAAAAAAAAAGCGGATATATTTTTAGCGTGAATTTTGTGATATCTCATATCCGAAAGTCTAAATCAAGTAAAGCTGCGAATGCGCGAATAAAAGCAATAATACGAATAATTACCCAAATGGGTGAAGGTGTATTCGTGCAAATTAGCGGCATTAGCGGCAAAACAAAAATGTTTGCGGATTTTTGGTGAAACTAAAATACCGGGAAAACCCAAAAACTAACATTACCCCATCATATACTCTTTTTCTTCAAAAATTATTCCGTGCTCACGCAGCTCATTCAACACAGGTTCGTAAATTTGCTTATGAACCGGCAGGTTAATGCCGGTAAGGTCTATTTTTCCGGTTAGCAGCAATTTTGTTGTTATTGCCAGCGGAAGCCCGACAGTAACAGCCATGGCGGTTTTTTCCTGATTTTGCCCGATATAAGCCATCGCCGACACAATCATCTTGTCCTGATTATCAGCAGTAGTATATTTAAATTCATGCTGCATAACAATCATATCTTTATCATCGGGATCCATGGTCCATTTTTCTTCAAGTAACTTTTGAAGAATCTGCGCCGGTGTAGCATTTTTAAGGCCTATTTTACGGTCATCAAAAATACCCAGCCATTTTAACTTTTCAAACACCACCGGATCGGCAGCATTGGTACAATACTCCTGCAACTTGATTTCTACCGGTACATTGGGCTCATATCTGAGATAAGCATTTACAAACTGACGATAGGTCATGTTCTCAGAATCTTCAATCACGTAGTTATCTTCGGTCAGCCCCAATCGTACAAAAACGTTCCATGCCTTGGCAAACCCGGGTTTACGTACCGTTCCCCGGTAAAGCGAAGGAATGTCGTCTAGTCCGTAAATTTCGCGATATTTTAACGAATCCCGGTTTGCATACACTTCAAAATCACCGTATTGCAATATTTTTCGTGTCATTACCCTGTCGAACAAACGGTGATACGGTATGTACTTATAGCGGCCGTTTAAAATAAACTGCGAAACACCCTGACCGGCCACAACTACGTTTCGGGGGTTCCAGGTAAATTTATAGTTCCAGGGGTTGTTATCCGATTCGGGAGCAACCAGCCCGCCTGTAAAAGAGTAAAAAGAGGTTAGTTTGCCTCCCTCCTCTTTAATGCGGTGCATAACTTTTAAAGCTGACATATGGTCGATGCCGGGATCAAGTCCCAACTCCATTAAAATAGGAACGCCGGCTTTTTTGGCCTTTTCGTCGAGGGCTTTAATTGGGTCGGTAGCATACGATGCCGTGAGCATTGGCTTTCGCAAGTCGATACATTTTTCGGCCACCAAATGATGCAATGATGCAGGCAACATGGAAATAACAACATCGTGATTGGCAATGGTATTCCAGCTTTCAAGGTCATCGTTAATATTAAATATTTTGGCTGTTCCCCGTGGGTTTCCATTTACTTTTCTTCTGGCATTTTCTTCCGAAATATCGCCAACGGTAATCTGCCAATCGTATTTTTCGGCATTTTCCAAAAGGTATTCAATCAGAGAGATTGTTGATAATCCTGCTCCGATAATTAATATTTTTTTCATTGATTTTAAAAATGATTTACGGAATTGATACTATCCTTTAACATACTCATTTAAGTATTCAAAATCAGGGGTTAATTTACCGCGATGTAAAATCATGGCTCTTTTAAAAGGTGCCGGTACATTAAGGTTTTCAAAATTAAGGTTGTAATCGGCGGCAGCTATATCGGGAATATAATTTACCAAAGCATTGCTAAAGGCACCCGAGGCTTCACGCGGCAGTTCGCTGGGTAAAATATCAACCGCCATCACCAAAATACCTTCTCCTTTAAAACCCATAACCGGCTCACGGGTATAAGGGTTATAAACAAAAACTGGGTCTTCAATTTCGGTACCTTTATGGGTTATCTCCACCGAGCCGTCGGGGTCGCAGGTAACATCGCCAATTACGGTTAATTTGGGCCGACCACTTTTAAACAACTCTTCCAAATATTTTTTAGTTACTATTCGCGGATAACGGTCATCCCAATACATGCAATTCATTAAAATACTCAGATGAGGAATATATTGTTCAAACTGTCCCTCAAACCGTTGCGGATGGTTATAATATTCCTGCAAATTAAATGCTTTACCGGCTTCAAGTGGTTTCGACAAATCCTCCTCCTTAAAAACCACCTGATAAATAACTTTATTTGAAAGATTATTTTGCTCACCAAGTGTTGTTAAACCGGCCGGCGAAACCTCTTCAACAGGTAACAACGCCAATATTTCCTGTGCACCTTTTGAAACATTGCCGTATCCGGTAATACCCACAACAAAAGGTGAAAGCTGTTCGGGAAGGCCATCGGTTTTTATTTTTTCACCCACGGCAGCCACTGCTTCCTTAGCCTCTTCAAGCGAGTTATAATGATGTGTTTGCTGCAACAACAAAAAAGGTGTTTCAATACCCAACTCACGATATCGTTGTCCGGCTGACCACAACGAGTTTATCATTCCGGCCAATCCTGCAAAGCGGCCAAAAAATATAAGGCGCTGCCCTTTTTCGTTGGTAACCTTTTCGTAGTCGATTAGGTTTACCTCCTTTTCCATCATACGCTTTAAAAGCGGCATATTGTACGACTGGCCTTTAATGGTATGGCTAAAAAAGATATAGGTTTTTTGATGTTGAAAAAAGTCCATCGGCATCTCTTTAACACCAAGAATCAAATCGGGTTCGGTAAGTTTATCAACGAGGATTGCCCCTGCGGAAGCAAATTCTTCATCTTTAAAAATTCGTTTGGCAGAGCGTTCAACATGCACCTCTATTCCTTTTTCAACCAATTGTTTAACATGTTCGGGGATTAAAGCTACCCTTCGTTCCATCACGTATTTATCTTCGTGCCTGATACCTATTTTATGCATATCCTTATTACTATTAAATTTGAATGGCAAACTTAAAAAATAAACCGTGGGAATGGTTTAAAAAAAGCGGGAAATAAACTTTAAATAAAAAATATTTTTTTGAATTTTATACGGCTTCTACTTAAAAATATAAGTAAAACCGAAAAAGAGCCCGATGGTTACTGCTGAAAAATCCATGTTATTGCTTCGCAGTCCCTGCAGCGCGGTATTATCCTGAGGGTTATACCATTGTATGTTGGAAAAATTTATAAACTGCTTGTTTCCGGCTTTATAACCGTAAGTAAGCTCAAGACCGGCGTTTATTTTCAACTTGTTCAGAAAAATAAAATTAGCACCTCCCGAAAGGTGGTACAAATCTGAGGATACCGATTGTTTATGGAGAAACTGAGGGTTTTCGCGTTTAAAATCTTCGGAAATAAAATAGGAATTAAAATCGGTTTTAAGGCCAAACATAATTTCAAATTGGGGTTTAAGCTGCTTTAAATAGCCCATGCCAACATTTACCACAGGCCGGTTTCCATAATAAACAGTAGCTTTTGAAGAGCCGGTTACCGGATCCATAAACAGGGAATAGCCTCTTTGGGGATCGAGCATCTTATAAGGCTTTAACCCTGCAAAATATTCGGTGGAAAAATAAAACCGCTGTCTTCGCTCCACATCATAATGATTTATGCCAACCGATACCGAGAAAGGATCTTTTACCTGACAATAAATATAATGAGCATACTGTTGTTCAACATAATCGGGTAGCGGCTCTCCCTGATTATTAACTATATTCAAGTAGTTACGATCAAATTTCAGATGAGCATAGCCCGACAATTTAAACGACGGGGTGGTGATGTTTAAGCCGAGACTGGTATTGCTTAGTTTATATCGAAATCCTACTTTAAAAAGAAGCCTCACGTCCCAAAGGTTTGCCCAGTCGTAAGCTGACCACAGCGAAAGCACATCATCACCCTGCGATTGCCATGCCGCTTCCGTTTGAGAAAGTACGATTTGTCGTCGATTGGTGTAATACAAATTTTTCAGGCTTCCCAACAGCGAGAACCCCACAAAGAGCTTTTTATTTAGTTGATACGAGGCCCCAATCCCCGCCCAATAATCGGAATAAATGCTACGCATATTTATGGCTCCGTTATAGGTGCCGGTTTCTGCCAGGCCAAGGGTTTTAGCCGATTCAACATAAGTATCAAACAAATAGAGACTGTAATAATCGCGGCTAAAAACCGCCATTTGCCAACTTAATTTCGGATGTTTCTTGGGCCGCAATACCAACGAGGCAAACCTCGGCTCCACATTAAAAACAGGATTTGAAATGTTTCGGCCGTATCCAAAGGCATTTTCATATTTTTCGTACTGAAACTTAAAAAGACTTGAGTTTAAAGCAATGTTGCTGTTTTTTATTTCGGCGATATTGGCAGGGTTATAAAATATTGAAGTAATGTTTGAACCACCGCCAACCACAGCACTGCCCAACAACGATGATTCGGAGTTAAAACGGTTCGACCAATAATTTGCAGGTTGCGAGAACATTATGTTACTGCAGAAAAATAAGAAATTAAAAAGGATTACAAGTTTTAGTAAATAATTTTTCATACAGGTAATTTTAAAAACAAAACTAACAAAGTTTTTTTAACCCTGTTAGCGTGCAAATTGCTCTTTCAACTCTTCCAACTCCATCCATCGCAATGTTTTTTCGTCCAGCTGCTGTATTACCGATTTTATTTTATGCGAAATATCCTGTAAAACCTCAAAATCGGAAATGCCTGAATTGAGTTCGGTTTCCAATGTACTTTTTTCCTGTTCGAGATACTCAATATCCTTTTCCAATTGCTCAAGCTCTTTTTGCTCCTTATAGCTGAGTTTTGTCTTTTGGCCTTTTGGCGTTGCCGAATTTTTTAACTTTTCTTTTTTATCCGCTTTTTGCAGTTCTTTTTGTTTTTTTTCGGCTTCCGTCAATTGTTGACGGTAATCGTTATAGGTTCCATAAAAATCTCTGACGGTTCCATCACCGTCAAAAATAAAGAGGTGGTCGGTTAGTCTGTCGATAAAATAACGATCGTGCGATACCAGCAACAAACAGCCTTTAAAATTAAGCAGAAACTCCTCCAATTTATATAAGGTCATCAAATCGAGGTCGTTAGTGGGTTCGTCAAGAATTAAAAAATTGGGGTTTTTTATCAACACGGTAAGCAGGTAAAGTCTTCTGCGTTCACCCCCGCTCAAATTACTTACCAGATTGTATTGCATTTCGGGAGGAAACATAAAGTATTGCAGAAACTGCGATGCCGTCATGCTGTTTCCTTTAGACGTTTCAATTACTTCGGCAAAATCTTTCACCACTTCTATTACTTTTTGGTCGCTTTTTGCCAAAGAGATTCCTCCCTGCTTATAATAGCCTGCAACAATGGTGTCGCCCATCACAACGGTTCCGTCGTCAGGTATTTCAGCACCCGTAAGCAGATTGAGAAAAGTAGATTTTCCGGAGCCGTTTTTACCGATAATACCTATTCGTTCGCCTTTTTTAAAGGTATATTCAAAGTTTTGAACGATTTTAATATCTCCATACCTTTTAGTGAGGTTTTTTACCTCCATAATTTTCCCGCCCATACGCCTGTTTACGTTGTCTAACTGCAGCTGTTGTTT
>CAYVWX010000068.1:10362-13410 GCA_964455635.1 uncultured Lentimicrobiaceae bacterium
TTTTGGATATTGTAAAAAGCATCAATACGCGATTTTGATTTATGGGTGCGGGCTTTGGGCTGACGGCGCAACCAGTCAAGCTCTTTTTTCATCAGCTTTTTTGCCTTGCTGATTTCAACATTTTCAGTCTCTTCGCGTTGAGCTTTTTTTTGAAGAAAATAACTGTAATTACCCTGGTGGTTATAAATTGTCCCGTCAGTCATTTCAACAATGTGGTTACAAACCCTGTCGAGGAAATAACGGTCGTGAGTTACTACAAAAAGCGTAATGTTACTTTGTTGCAGATATTTTTCGAGCCACTCTATCATACCGGTATCCAGATGGTTAGTAGGCTCATCAAGCAACAAAATATGGGGTTCGTCCAAAAGCACCAGTGCCAGCGCCAACCGCTTTTTTTGTCCGCCGGAAAGAGTGGCCACTTTTTGATTCAAATGAGTAACTGAAAACTTTGTAAGTATCTGTTTTAAACGACGCTCATAGTCCCAGGCTTTTTTAATATCCATTTGTGCCGTAGCCTGTTCAACCCGTTGCTGTGCCCCTTTTGTATGATTTTCGGCTTGAAACTGCAATGCATCTTCATACTCCTTAATAACGGCCAACACATCGGAATGTGATCCTGTAATGAGTTCGTCGATGGTTAACGACTCGTCAAAAGAGGGCTGTTGCGGCAAAAAACCAAGTGTGATTCCATTCCGCATTACTACCTCTCCCCCATCGGGGTCTTCTTTTCCCGCAATAATTTTTAACAAGGTTGATTTTCCGGTTCCATTGCCTGCAATAAGCGCTGTTTTTTCGCCCTTGTGTAAACCAAGACTTATTTTATTAAAAAGTATTTTATCGCCGTAACTTTTCGACAGCTCTTTGATGGAAAGATAATTCATAAAGTCTTACTTCCTGTTTATCATCAGGGTTAAACAACCGTTAACACTGAATAGGCATACGAAAAACGAGCGCTTTCGGGAACCATGAGCATAATTTTATTTCCTTTTTTCAGTTTTCCCGAGTTAAAAAGTTCTTCCAGCATCAGCATGGCTGAAGCAGCGCCCACATTACCCACACTGGGAAGGTTTAAAAACCATTTTTCGTCGGGCACATTCAGGCCGGCAGCTTTAAAACCGTCACTCAGGGGTTTTTTAAAAAACATGGAGGAGATATGCGGCAGAAAATAATCGATGTCGTCGAGATTGACATTGTACTTATCCACCACTATTTTAAGGTGTTCAACACCCTTTTCAACAATGTGTTTTTGCAACAGACGGGCATCCTGTTTTAAGGTGTAAACCGATTTAAGTTGCTGCTCTTTTGCTGTCATCTGACGCCATCCGGTTACACTGCCATCCTTTTCTTTTTCGCAACCGGCATACATACAAGTATCGAGTTCAACAGCATAAGTAAGCACATCTACCCACTCCACCTTTAGGGCGGGCCTGTCCTTTTCCGGCTCTGTCTGTAGCAGCAACGAAGCGGCACCATCGCTTAACATCCATCGCAAAAAATCTTTTTCAAAAGCAATGTATGGGTTTTCTTCAAGTTCTTTTCTCCGGTCGATTTCAGCTTCATAGTTTTCGGCTTTCATCCACGACGAAAACGCTTCGGAGCCTGCAACAACAGCTCTTTTTTTATCGCCTGCCCTAAGGGCGAGCCAGGCATATTTTAACGACAGCATTCCGGCATTACAGGTACCTTGTGCCGAAACGGCCTCAATGGGTTTACCACCCAATTCACCCGCCACCATCAAAGCATGGGCAGGCTGAATAACATCGGGCGAAGAGGTTCCGGCAGTAAGTAGGTCGATGTGATTTAAGGTTATTTTTTCGTCAAACAACTTGCGAATGGCATTGGCAGTAATTTGAGCATTGGTATGGGTTACATTACCCTGGTTATCCAATGCATAATAACGCGTTTTTATGCCATTACTGCGTAAAATAAGTATCCGCGACTTAGATTTTTTGCCGTTGATTTTACCAAGGAAACCCTCCATTTCATCAATAGATACCGGTTTGTTGGGCAGAAATTTTTCAATGCGGGTAATGTAAACGTCGTTCATGCTATAATAATCATTAGCTTTTCAATTCTACTCCTTTAAAATAAGCCAGCTTTTTTCGGAAATTCCACCAGGTTAAAGGCAAAAACAGATAAAAAAGCAAAATGGCCACGGGAGAAGCGACAAAAATAGCAATAAGAAGATACCATTTAAACATTTTAAGTCTCGAAATTCGATTGACATCGCCATGTTCGCCTTTTTTACGAATGAAAGCCGCCCATTTATGAAAGAACTTTTTAGCCCTCAGCTCCATAAACACCACATTGGGAACCAAATCGATTGCACCCAACGACAGCAGTTTTTGCTGTAAGGTATTAAAATTGTTGTTATTGATTGCTTCCAACAAAGGTTTGCCAAAACGCCCGGCATCGGCAATATCCTTATCGGAGATACCGGGTTTTGGAAAAATTCCCCAAAGTTTTTCTTTTTTAGCAGTCATCATCCAATAAATAATGGTTACCACACTGGCAAGGTTATTGGCTTTATCACGAAGCGCAATGTTGCCCGCCAAACGGCCTCCATTTTGTTTTATCATCGTCTTAATATCTTCCTGAGCATTTACCCACATATTACGGGCACCAATAACCGTAAGCACAGGTTTACCCTGCATAACTTTGGCCGCTTCGGGCGATTTTAAAAAGGAGGTTATGGGTATTGCCGGCGACAAAAACCAAACAGGAAAGCCAAGAATAATAAGATCGAAGTCCTCATTGGGATTAAAAGAAAACGGTTTTAGCTTGTGAGGTATCAGGCCAACAGCATCGGGCATGGCATCCCAAAAAGCAATGTTTGTCCATGGAAAAGGAAAAGGAGGGTCGGGTTGGAGGTTTTCTTCAACAATTTGAACTTTGCCTGTCAAGTCTTTTGTAATATTTTTAACTATTTCGTTTAGCTGTCCCGATTGTGAAAATGTTACTACCAAAATTTTTTTCATGTGCTTATAATTTTATTTACCCTGTGGAATTTGAAAACTATTCCACAGGGTGAATTTGATATACTACGCT
>CAYVWX010000069.1:0-3640 GCA_964455635.1 uncultured Lentimicrobiaceae bacterium
TTGATTTTCAACTAAATTTATCATGCGCCCTGAAAGGGCAGCATAAATATCGCAGATAGTTAATAATCAAACTTCTGTGTGTTTAGCTTGCCAATCACGAATGTTTCATCACTTTAACGCAGGAACTTTTCGTAAAAAGCTCCTGCATTTTGTGGCTGTGCAATTAGATTCTTCGATTAGATTAACCTTTTTGGCCGTTAATCGTCGTCGTCATCGTGGCTTTCACCATTTTCATGATGATAATGCGATTTCATTTTAGAGAGGTTACCCATCCCTTTCATATTCATCATTTTACCGAGCTGTGCTACCGATTTCATGTCGATATTACCGGCAATATCAAGCACCACTTCCTGGTCGTCTCCCTGCAGTGTCATCAGCAATTCCGAAACTTTGTTACCTGTTTTTTTCACATAAAATTTAATGGTTTCACCCTCATCCTGCACGGTCATCATTTCGGTATAGTTACTAATTTTAAGTGCTTTTTTTGCTTTTTCGATAAGCGGAAATCGCTCAATGCCGGGTTGCGGCTCGTAACTTAACATTTTAAGGCCGGTCAGTTGCTTCATCATTTGATGAGCCTCTTCCATTTGTCCCGTGCTGTCGTTAACTTCCATGGAGGCAAGCATTTCAAACATTTCGGGCGAGACGCTCACACCGGTAAATCCCTTTTCGGCGGCATATTTTTCATAAAATTTATCCATGGCGGTTTCTTGTGCATGAACCAACATCGGAAGGCTGAACATCAGCATTGCTAAACTTACAAATAGTTTTTTCATTGTTTTAATTTTTAATGATTATGATTGTATTTAATTATTTCCAAATTACTTATCTTATTAATTGGCTTCAGGTTTTCGATACCTTTGTTAACCATTCCCACATTATTAAGCATTTTAATTCCCATGTTAAGGGGTTTGGCAGCCTGTTGAGTTTGCGACAGCCCTTTGTCAAAATTAACGGCAAGCACCGAAAGGGCTGCAGCAGCCTGCTTGTAAGCCAAAGCCTTGTTGTTTTGATAGAGTGAGGTATTTTTATTAAATATACCGGTAGTAGCCCAAACAGTAAGTAAAATTATTAAGGAAGCGGCCACAGCCGACACCCAATAAAAGAGCCTTTTCCGGTTGACCTGTAAAGTTTTTTCAGTCTGATTTTCTTCATCTTCTGTTACACCGGCCGTTTCTACGGCACTAAAAAGTTTTTGATCAAAATCATCGCTTATACGGATGCCTGAAAGCTCGTGGTATGCCAGAAACTGACTTTTAAGAGAAAGCAAATCGGCGGGAACCTCTTTTTGAAGGAGGAGGTCCCTCAGCTCATTTTCTTCTTCAACCGAAGTGTTGCCTGCCCAATACCTTTCGGCCAGCCAATATACTCTATCGTAATTCATTTTCTTCGAGTTTTAAAAGTGATTCTCTAATTGATTTCCGTGCTCTCGACAAATTAACCCTGATATAATTCAGTTCAAAACCTGTTATTTCTTTAATTTCTTCGTACTCAAGCCCTTCAACATCCCGCAGGTGAAGTATGGTTTTCTGCTGTTGGGGCAATAAGTTCATAAACACCTTAACCTGCTTTACCATATCCCGCTGAATTGAATGTTCCACAGGACTTGTATAAGGCTGATTATTAACTTCTTCGTTTAGACTGCCAAATTTTTCACGCTTGGTTTTAAGCTTGTCGAGACACCGGTTGCGCGTCATGGTCATCATAACCGCTTCCATGTTGTTATATTTTTCTAAACTGTCGCGTAGATCCCAAAGTTTCAAAAAAATCTCCTGCACCGTATCTTCAGCCTCTTCTCTGTTTTTTAACAAGAAAAATGCAAGTCTGAACAGCTTATCTTTTTTTGGCAACAACTCCGCCTTAAACGCTTCTGTGGTCATTTCAATTATTTAGACGAAAGGAATGATTATTTATTACAATGATACGTAATTTTTGCAAGATTCCCGTCAAATCTTCAACAGGGGCTTTCAATAAACCTAAGCAGGTGCTTTTATTTAGAATTATTTTTAATTACCTTTGCCATTCTAAAAAATTGATGACAATCGCACATGAGCAAATCAACCAATCTGATAAAAAAATTAAAATTAACCGAAGCCGAAATATTAAACGATTACCGCATTGCTTTCGAAAGCCGGCAGGCCAGTTTACTGGGACGACGTGAAGTGTTAACGGGAAAAGCCAAATTCGGTATTTTTGGCGACGGAAAAGAGATACCGCAACTTGCCATGGCCCGAAGCTTTAAGCAGGGCGACTGGCGTTCGGGCTATTATCGCGACCAGACTTTTATGCTGGCCACGGGTATGATGACGTTGGAAGAGATTTTTGCCCAACTTTACGGCGATACCGATATCAACGCCAATCCTGCCAACGGCGGCCGCCTGATGAACAACCATTTTAGCACCAGAAGTCTGGATGACAAAGGAGAGTGGAAAAATCTTGTCAAACAAAAAAATTCGTCGCCCGACAGCTCACCCACCGCCAGCCAAATGCCGAGGCTTTTGGGACTGGCCATGGCATCAAGTTATTACAGAAGCAATAAAGCTCTTCATAAATACACTAAATTCTCCAACCAAGGCAACGAGGTTGCTTTTGGTACTATTGGCGACGCTTCCACCTCGGAGGGCCATTTTTTTGAAACCATCAACGCTGCCGGTGTTACTCAGGTTCCTATGGTTATGTCGGTTTGGGACGATGGCTGGGGCATTTCGGTACCCAACGCCAAACAGACCACCAAAGGCAACATATCCGAAATTTTAAAAGGTTTTCAAAAAGAGAACGGCACCAATGGTTTCGATATTTACCATGGTAATTGCAGCGATTATGCATCGTTGATACTGCTCTACCGTGAGGGGGTTGAAAAAACCCGCAAAACACATATTCCGTCATTTTTTCATATTCAAAATTGCACTCAGCCACAGGGACACTCAACGTCGGGTTCACACGAGCGATACAAAACCGGCGAACAGCTTAAAAGCGAGACTGCCCGCGATGGCATTTTAATAATGCGTCAGTGGCTTATAGAAAATAAAATTGCAACGGCAAGCCGGCTGGACGAACTGGAAAAAACCGCCATCAGGCGGGTACGTGAAGCACGGAAAAATGCCTGGAAGAATTTTTTGAATCCACTTATCGAAAAGCGCGACCGCTTTATTAAGATGGTTGAAACAACAAGTTGTCATTGTGCTTCAACCGATGAGATACAAGAGATTAAAAACAACCTGAAAAAGGTTGGCGAACCCATTCGCAAGGACATCTATTCGGCTGCGAGAAGAATTTTATGGAAACTTTGCGACAGTTGCAGTGTCCCACACGATTCGTTAAGAGTTAAAATAACAGCGTGGCTTGAAGAGGAGCTTTCCGACAGCCGCCGCCGTTACGGCTCACATTTGTACAGTCAATCAAAAAACGCAGCCTTAAATATCAAACCTGTTGCACCTGAGTACAGCAATGAAGATCAGTATGTTCCAGGCAGAGAAATTCTGAGGGATAATTTCGATTTCATTTTTAAAAACAATCCGCTTGTTTTAGCTTTTGGCGAAGATGTGGGCAAAATTGGGGGGGTAAACCAAACCTACGAAGGACTACAGGAAAAATACGGCGAAAACAGAATTTTTGATACCGGCATTCGCGAAGCCACCAT
>CAYVWX010000069.1:3740-13391 GCA_964455635.1 uncultured Lentimicrobiaceae bacterium
CAAGCTGCCGGTTTTTACAATACCTATCTCGAATCGGATCAGCCGGTGATAATTATTGAGCCCCTTAACGGTTATCGCTTACGCGAAAAGAAACCCCTCAATATCGGTAATTTTAAAACACCCGTCGGGACTCCCGAAGTATTAATTGAAGGCAACGACATCACACTGGTAACCTATGGTTCGTGCATACGAATTGCCCGGGATGCCATAAAGCTTTTAAACAAAGTAGGTGTTTCGTGTGAGTTGATAGATGTTCAGACACTAATTCCGTTTGATGTTTCAGGTATCGTCCTTAAATCGTTGAAAAAAACCAACAAAATCATTTTCTTTGATGAAGATGTACCGGGAGGCGCCACTGCTTAAATGATGCAAAAAGTTATTGAAGAAATGGATGGCTATCAATATCTGGATGCCAAACCGGAAACAGTAACAGCCACGGCTCACCGCGCTGCTTACAGTACCGATGGTGATTATTTTTCAAACCCCAACGAAGAGGATGTTTTTGAAAAAGTTTACCGCGTAATGCACGAGTACAATCCGGCAAAATATCCGGCCATTTTTTAACACAAACACCTGCATTTTTATAGCATAACAGCTCGCAACAGATGATTGCAAGCTGTTATAATCTCCTCATTAAAAGTTAAATTCGCTATTCGTTTTTATACTTAACAAAGTCGCGTTGCGATTTAAACAGGTTAACAGCCTGCAGTGCCAGATTTTTGCTTTCGTTAAGTATATTTAAAAACAAGATGGTATTTTTAGTCCCCACCACATTGTTTTTAACGCGCTTAATCTGTCCTTTTCTAAGCGCCTCAATCAGCTTAAGATACTCTTCCAGCATAGTTAGCACCTCTTCCTGGTTAGAGAAATCGCGTGATTTAACGCTGCGGGCAACCTGCTGAATTAATCTTTCCAGCTTTGCATAAACTTCTTTTAATTCGGTAATCTGTTCTTTTTTAAGCGGCCGGTGATTGTTATCCACATGGTTAAACACGGGAATTACAACAAATTCAACACTATGAACCATCTCGCGCAGGTAGTCGATTACCTGAACAAAATAAGAACCGGAGCTAATGGAATCCTCCTGCAGTTTTTCAACGATTGTGTTAATATGGTCTTTCAAATATTTGGTTTTCACCGTCATGCTTTTAACAGCCTTTTTAGCCTTCTTAAGCTTTTTGATATCCTCTTTTTCAAGTCCCTGAAGGGCCATTTCGGAGGTTTCAACCACACTGCCTAATGTTAACAAAATAGTATCCATCGACTTATCCACAATGGTTTCATCTGAAAAGGTACTTAAATCTTCGTCGGTATTTTCCTCGGTTTTTCTTTTATGATAGACATGGGAGCGATAAACAACCACGGCAGCTACAATCACCATAAGCAGGATGCCGAAGAAAGAGAGATAATTCAGGATATATAAAACGATAAATGCCACCGTAAAAGCAATTAAAGCGGTTAAAAACCATCCGCCTATTACGGCAAACATACCGGTAATACGATAAACAGCGCTTTCTCTGTCCCAGGCGTTATCGGCCAGTGAAGTACCCATTGCCACCATAAAAGTAACATAGGTGGTAGAGAGGGGTAATTTAAGTGAGGTACCGATGGCTATTAACACGCTCGCCACTACCAGATTTACCGATGCACGAACCAAATCAAATGCGGCAGCAACCTCATTATCCGGTGTTTCTTCGCGATAAGGCACAAATTGTTTTTCCATCACTGCCAACACGGGCTTGGGAACGACACGTTTAATATTTTCGCTGGTTTTTAAACTATAGCGAACCAAAACTTTAGCCATCCATGAGGAGCCAAAGCGTTCTTCGCCCTCTTCCTGACGACTCAAATCGACCGACGTTTTGATAACCGTTTTTGCTTTCCGCGAAAAATAGAGTGTCAAAATCATGATAATTCCCGCAATAATCAAAAACAAGGAATTGGTAGGCACTTTTCCCGCAAGGCCGGTCATTAAAAACCCATTGGGATCGGCTCCCTGAGCGGCGTGAAAAAAGGTCCATGAATTATATCCCGCAATAGGAACACCAATAAAGTTTACCAGGTCGTTACCGGCAAAAGCCATGGCAAGGCCGAAAGTACCGGCCAACACAATAAATTTTAAAATATTAAGCTTAAACAAAAAACTGAAAAGCTGTAACAAAACCGTCCACCCCACAAAGCTGTACAACATAACCTGAAAGGTATTTTGCTGCACAAAGGTTTTAAAATCCTGCGGGATAAACTCAACATTTTTCATTCCTTTAATTACCAGAAAATAGGTAATAACCGACAAAGATATACCACCCCAAAGGGCACCGATATATTTTATTCGCCTGTGAAAATTAAAAGAAAATGCCAAACGGACAATGTATTGAATAACAACCCCTACCGTAAACGCAATGGCCACCGAAACCAAAATTCCGGATATAATTGCCAAAGCCTTACCCGAGTTAATGTACTGCCCCAACGCACCGGCATCGCCGCTCATAATTTTAATGGAGGCCATGGCCACGGCAGCTCCCAACAATTCAAACACAATTGAAACGGTTGTTGAAGTAGGCATTCCGATGGTGTTGAATGTATCAAGCAATATAACATCGGTAATCATTACCGCCAGAAATATCAACATGATTTCGTGAAAGTAAAACATTTGCGGATGAAATATTCCCTTTCGTGCCACCTCCATCATACCGCTGGAGAAAACGGCGCCAAACAAAATACCCACTGCAGCAACAGCTACTATCACCTTAAAATTAGCTACTTTTGAGCCGATAGCCGAATTTAAAAAATTTACTGCGTCGTTACTTACGCCGACAATAAGGTCGGAAGCTGCCAGTAAAAACAGGATAACGACAATTCCAATGTAAAGTGTTTCCAATTTATTAAAATTTTATAATCATTAATTTTACAAAGATGAGCAAACTCCGCATGAAGCCAAAAAATACCATGTTAAGTAATTGTTAAATTACCCAAAGTTATTAACAATGATGTTAAAGACTGAGAATGAAGAAAAAGTTTAATCTGACACATCCAAACTCAAAAACGAATCACATTATATCTGAAGTGCCTGCTCATACCCCTGACGAATGGCATCCTGAGCCTTACCCACCTTAAAAGCATCGCCGATTGTGTAAACACGAATGTGGTTTTTTAATTTAAAAGGGATATAAGATTTCATTCCGGTGGTTACTACAATTCTGTCAATACCTTTAAAAACTTTCCCACCCTCCTCACTTTCAACAAAAACAGTACTGCCGTCTATTTTAGTAACTCTATGATTTACCAACAACAATGCATTCCGCTCCTTCAGTTTTTTCAATGTCATCGCCTTTTCAATCATTTCCATTCCGCGAGCCATTTCGTTTAACATTTCAACTACAATTACATTGTTGTTTTTTTCAATGAGCTTTGCAGCTACTTCCAGGCCTATCAGCCCACCTCCAATAACCAATACCTTCAGGTTTTGAGGCAGTTGCTCATCGTGCAAAAACTCTGTCCAATAAAACGCTTTAAGCCCCTCAATGGGCGGTACGGCAGGAACTGCCCCTGTTGCCATAATCACTCCGTCATATTTATTATCCGGCAAATCATTTTTATCAACCTCCTTAAATATCACATTCACATTGTTTATTTCCAGCGCGGCTTTGTAATAATCAACCAGTTCTTTCAAGCTCTCTTTTTTGGGAGGAAGCCATGCCAAATTAAACTGGCCGCCAAGTTCATCTTTTTCAAACAAATCAACATGATAGCCTTTTTTAGATAAAGTAACGGCAGCCTCCATACCCGCCAAACCACCTCCGACAACGGCATACTTTTTACCCGTTTTTTTCTTAACAACAGATTGCAATCCTGTATTTACCAATGGGTTAACAACACAACCAAGTCCCTTACCGCTTTTAACACCTCCAAGACAACCTTCGGAGCACGCAAGGCATGGACGAACGATACCGGTAGTTTCTCCCAAATACTTCCCTACAAAATCGGGGTCGGCAACCATGGCCCTGCCCACCGCTATATAATCGGCATGATATTTTTCATTCAACAAATTAATGTTGGCAAACGAATTAACACGGCCGACAAAAATAACGGGAATGGAGCGTTGTTTTTTAAGTTCATTTGCCAATTCCCAGGTTTTGCCTTTGGGAACAAACATATGCTGAAAAAACCAGGGAGGCGTTGAACAGGCTGTTCCGGCTACAACATGAATAGCATTGGCACCGGCAGTCTGTAATTTATCGGCAAATTTTTTCATGTCGTCTATGTGAAAACCTGAAGGAATCATCTCGTCACCGCTAATTCGTACTATCAACGGTATATCAACGGCCTTGCGAACAGCCTTAAAGACTTCTGTGGGAAATCGCATACGGTTTTCAAAAGAACCACCATATTCATCGTCTCTATTATTAACTGCCGGCGACAGAAACTGAGCCATAAGGTAACCATGCCCAAATTGCAATTCAATGATATCAAATCCTGCCTTTACCGCTCGCAGGGCAGCATCAACATGCATTGAAATTACGCTATCCATCATCGCCCTATCCATTTTTGCAGGTACGGCACCACCGTTTTCGCATGCACGGTCGGTAGAAGACCAATGATAATTTCCGGGTATTTTAGGATTGGCCATTCTACCCGGGTGATTTAGGTGAGCAATGGCTTTTGCTCCGTGGTTATGCAATAAATCCGTTATCGTTTTCAGCCCTTCAATTTTATCATCCGCGTCAATTCCCAACTGGGCAGGCAACTCACGCAACCCCGCATCCATATACAAAGGCTCTAAAATTACGCCTCCTGTATATTTGCTGCGCAAATTATAAAATTCGATATGCCTTCGGGTAACCACCCCGCTCCCGTCGCTGTAACCCAACTTAACGGGAGCCATAATAAACTTGTTTCGCAATCCTAACATGACACTTTTTTATAAATACTTAATTTAAAATTACTTCTAATATATATAATTATGTTGCATACAAAAGTATATAATTTTTGCAATTGCAGCTTCCTCTATTGTATATGATTTTTTTTAGCCGGTGGAATTTGAAAACATTTCCATAGGGGTATTGATAACCTGTTTTTTTATGTTTTGTCATGATTTTCGGCTTCGCCATCGAAAATCACGCCAAAACGGATCTTGGGTTTTTCTTTCCCCCGGATTAAAACCCGGGGCTATAAATATTACGCTCCTAACGGAGCTTATAATCATGCTTTTGTGTATCCGATTTGACGGCATGGACGCTTTATGTGATTCAATTCATCAGAAAAGACTTTAATATGCGCAAGCGTTTCACACCAATTTATATCATCAATAAAAATATGTACTTTTTACATATCAGGATTAAAGCAAATGCCGATTCCAACTCTATCTGCCGAAATAGTTAATAACTATAAACGAATTTATGATAACGCGCCCTAACCGAAAAAAAACTTTTTCTTACTTTTGAGGCTTATAAAACTTATCATCCATGAAAAAAAGCAACATCATTTTGATTGCCATTTTTACCTTTGTTTTATTGTGTAAAATTGGCTTTTCGCAAACAGCGGAATTACAGGGATTTATTAATATTTATCCCAAAAACCATTCAAAATATGTAAACACCGCTTCGCCTCTCATTTTTCACGCGAGGTCATCGTTCAACCATCCTGCGCTTAAAAATCTGACATTCAGCATAACAGGGAGCAAAAGCGGCTTTATTGCAACAACCCGTAAAATAGCCAAAGACAGCAAAACCATGCTTGTTAAACCCGACAACGAGTTTGTTCCGGGCGAAACAATTCAGGTTAAAGTATATGGCCAAAAGCCTGCAAATAAGCCTCTGCTCTCCTATACCTTTACCGTAACCCCTAACAGTCATCCGCTGCCTGTGAACAACAATCTGTTAAACCAACTTTCAGAAAAAACAAACTACCACCCTAAAAAAACTTACAAAAATTTACAGAGCATCAAAAACTTTCCCGATTTGCCGGATGACTTTCCGCAATATTATGTAAGCAACGACAGCAATCCCCAACAGGGAAACTATTTTGTAAACGCACTTTCGAGAGATACTGCCAAACCTGAATACAACCTTATTATTGATACAACCGGATTTCCGGTCTTTTATCAATATTTCCCGCCTCACCATCGCGAAAACTTTTTTACCTATCACCCGCAGGTTCAGCAAATTACTTATTTTGATGAGCAGATGGGCAAATTTGTTGCGCTTAACAACAATATGGAAAAAGTCAACACTTACGAATCTATAGGTTACGTAACCGATGTGCATGAGCTGGTTTTGGACGAAGACGGTTCGTTTTGGCTTTTTGGTTACGACACTGAACCGGTTGACATGAGTCAGATTTACCCCGGCGGATGTACTTCGGCTTTGGTTACGGGCACCATTATCCAGAAAATAGATGGCGATTTAAACCTTGTGTTCCAATGGTCGTCGTGGGATCATTTTAGCATCCTGGATGCCGATACCGGAATCATTGATTTAACAAAATGCTATATCGACTACTGTCATGGCAATGCACTCTCCTTTGATTCATTAGGCAACATTCTTTTATCCAGCCGCAATATGTCGGAAATAACCAAAATCGATGTACAAACAGGTAACATTATTTGGCGCATGGGCGGAAGTCACAATCAGTTTACGTTTACCAACGACACCGTAACTTTTAAAGGCCAACACAACATTAAGTACCTCGGCAACAACCTCTATTCCATGTTCGACAACGGCAACTCCAGAGTACCCCCTTACACCAGAGCCATTACTTATCAACTTGACGAAGTAAACATGACCGCCACCCTTGTGGAAGATTTTCAACAACACAACCCGCCGGATTTTACGCCGTTTATGGGCAGCAACCAACGGCTCGATAACGGCTCTCATTTGATAGGATGGGCATTTAACCGGCAAAAGTATTCGCTCACACAGTTTGACGTTAACGGCAACGTTGAGTTTGAAATAAAACCTGTTGACACCTTCAGCCTTGTAAGCTACCGTGCCACGAAATATGTTTGGGAAACGTCGCTGTTAAATTTTGCAGCCGATACCCTTGACTTTGGAACCAGTGTAGTTATTGGCGATTCGGCATACATGCAGGTTTGTTTAGCAAACAATTCGGAAAATCCCATAGAAATTACCGGTTACTATTGTACCGACAGCGCATTTACGTTGGCTTCGTTGCTTCCCTTAACCCTGGATGCCAACAGTTGCGACACGCTGTCCGTTTGTTTTAAACCAGTTAACGCATCACCCGTTTCGGCAGTGTTATCGGTTTACCATCAAACCGACTCCATCCGGATTGCCTGTCAGACAAGAGTTTTGGGAGGAGGCATTATCGACAACATCGTTACTCATCAATTGGATGCTACAAGCCTTGTAATCGTGCCGAACCCAAGTTATGAACAATGTACAATAGCTTTTGCCGACAGAGGACGGATAACTCAATTAAAACTTTTTAGCATTGACGGAAAATTAGTCAGGAAGATTGCCGTTAATAACCTGAGAGCAGTAAAATTATCGGATTTAAAACAAGGTGCTTATCTGGTACAGCTCACCGGAAAACAGCGGGCAGCTACAGGAAAATTAATTGTCCGGTAAAACACACTCGCTTTTTACTAATTTTGATTTTTAAAACAGGTTATTCATGTTGAACCGGCTCGAAATTGTATTATCTGTTGTTACCCTGATACTTACAATGGTATTTAGCCCGAAAATCCATGCCCAATCAAGAGCAGACTCCACTTTATCAACCACAACAAAAATAAAATTCGATTCCACGCAAGTATATTTTTATAAAGGTACCCTGTTAAATTTTAAGCTCGACTCGCTAAATGGTATCGACACCTCCACGCTTGAATCGCATCAATTTGATTGGTTATACCGCAAAAGCGGCAATTATTCCACCCTTAGCAACATTGGCCAGGCGCACACCAACTTATTGTTTTCTCCCATGTTACAACCCGGTTTTTCCATGAGCTGGCCCTATTACAATCGATATACGTTAACCAACAGGGAGATAAAATATTACAATCTGTTTAAGCCTTACACCGAGCTTTTTTACGTAATGGGACCTAAAAAAGAGCAACTGTTTCAGGTAACTTTTAGCAGAGATTTAATAAAAGGGCTCACCTTCGGGATGAATTTTTATTTAATAAGTTCGCCCGGCGAATACAAGCGCAGTGCGGTAAACAACAATTCGGGATATCTTACTTTGGGATATCTTACTCCCAAAAAAAGATATCATGTAAACATCAATTATCTTTTTAACAAGATGCAAATGCAGGAAAACGGCGGCTTGGCCGATGACACTTACTTTACCGAAGACAAGGAATCGGACAGGGCTGTTATTCCCGTTAACCTTACCGATGCCGAGAATACGGTTAAAGAGACCGGTGTTTCCGCCGAACAGTTTTTCAACCTCGGCAAGCCGTATCAAAAAACAGATTCATCTTTTTATTTTGACCCGGGCAGCATCTTTTATTCTTTTCAATACAAAAAGAATTCTTATCTTTTTACTGACAGAGACCCGCTGGCTTCATTTTACGACACCTTACATGCTCCCCTTGACAGCACACAAACCTACGATTCCACCGGAATAAGATTCATCAAAAATAAAATCGGATGGACAAGTCTCGGATATGGTGAAAACATTGATGAGAAACCTTTTTACCTGTATGCCGGTTTAAGTTCCAATAACATTTCAAGGCTTTTACCTTCCGATTCGTCGGAAGATGTGTGGAACCAGACAAGTGTATCAGGAGGTATTGGTATTAACATAAAAAAGAGTTTTTACCTAAAAGGCTCCGGTTACCTCTATTTTAGCGGTTATAATGCAGGCGATTTCGGCATTAAAGGAACTATCAGCCAATATCTTGGCAACAAAAGCAGAAATATAGGAGAATTGAATCTGGGTATTGACCTTATCTCGAAAACACCCTGGTGGTTTTATGAGCATTTCAGCTCAAACCATTTCAGATGGAACAAGCAGCTCGATAAAGAAACCTACCTGATATTACACGGTAACTATCGCTTTAAGAACATGCAGGCAGGAATAGATTTTACCACAATCGGAAACTATACCTATCTAAGCGACAGCGTAATACCATCACAAGCAAAAGACGCAGGAACGGTCTTGAAGCTTTTTGTTGCAGCAAATGTTTCTATACGAAAATTCGGAATCGATACCAAACTTACCTATCAGGCTACAAGCATGCCATCGGTTATCAGGCTGCCGGCTTTTAGCGGTATTGCTAACCTATATTTTAAAAGTACAGTATTTAAAAAAGCCGCAACATTGCAAACAGGCGTTCAGCTCAGGTATTTTACAGCCTACAAAGCCAATGCCTATATGCCCGAAATAAGAGCTTTTTACCTGCAAAACGAGGTTACAATCGGGAATTATCTTTGGGCTGATGTTTACATAACACTAAGGGTAAAACGAGCCCGGTTGTTTGTTAAGATGCGTAATGTTACGGGTTATTTTGAAGGATACAACTACTGGCTTGCACCCCATTATCCCGACCGCGATGCTGCCTTTTATTTTGGTATTTCATGGCGTTTTCACGATTAAAAGTACATTGAACATTAGCTTGGCAGATGACGCCAAGCCCGGCAAGTGCCACAAGCTCGGCAGGATTTGCAATCCTGCCGAGGATAACAAACC
>CAYVWX010000070.1:0-13293 GCA_964455635.1 uncultured Lentimicrobiaceae bacterium
CACACACATCTTCACAACGGCGGGTACAAACTTTACCGCACATCTCCGGCAACGGGTTGTTGTCGTATATAATGCGGACAGCATCTTTATCATTACCCGAGGCAATGGCATTGATGTACTCGGGAATATGCATATGGTCGGGACAAACTTCGGTACAAATACCGCAGCTGATACAACGTGATGCTTCTTCGCGTGCCTGTTGCTCGTTGTAACCCAATACCACCTCGGCAAACGATTTAACTCTCTCTTTGCCTTCGAGTTCCGGCATGGGAACGCGGTTAAACTCATTGATTGAAAGTTCGTGGGTGCTAACATACGACTTCCTTGCTTCACCGTCGGGATTACTTACGCCCGGAGTCCACAAAAAAGCATCGGGGTCTTCGGTAACATAAATGTAATCTTTGGTAAGGCTGAGGCTTCCGGTAGGGCATACCTCCACGCAAAGAGCACACCAACAGCAACGGCCGTTGTCAACACGCGGACGCAATCCGGAATCGCCCTTTTTACCTTCAACACCTTCAAGGTGTATCATGTCGATGGCGGCATTCTGACAAATGGTAGAGCAGTTACCACAGCCGATACACTCATCGATATCGTTAAAATGCAAACCTCTGTAATTGTCGGAGGCTTCGCGTTTTTTCCAGGGAATATCTTTTAAAGTATGAGGCTTTTTACCAAACTGTTTCAGCGCGGTAAGCGGCTTTAGTGTTCCTTGTAAATCAAAAAAACTCATATTTTTATTTTTTAATTTTTATCTAAATACTTTAGGCACTCAAAACTCCAAGTACTTTTAACTTTTTATCTTTCAATCTCCGGTGCACAAGTACCAAGGCTGTTCATAATTGCTGATACATCAGCAACATTTTGGCCGGGAAGGATGTTTTCGAGCAAGGTAATGGCGTGTACATAAGCAGCACCTCTAAGATGCATTCTTCGGGGATGGATACTGCCATCGGAAACGGCATAATAACCAACCTCGCCACGGCCTGACTCAGCACGAACATAGGTGTCGCCGGCAGCAACACGCCATTTCATGGGATTTGGAATTTTGGTATTAAATTCACCCTTTGGCATTTGGTCGAGTACCTGACGGATAATGCGGATAGACTGTCGAACTTCGGCACGGCGTACCAAAGCTCTGGCCCAAATATCGCTGCCTTCCTGAGTAGGTATTTCAAAATCAAGTTTATCATACACTTCGTAAGGTTCATCAATTCGGATGTCGCTTCTGATGCCGGCACCTCGCAGGACAGGACCTACCACGCCATGTTCAATAATGCTCTCTTTGGGCACATAGCCAACTCCCTGTGTTCTCTTTTGGAAAATGGAATTTGAAAACATCAAATCATCATAATCTTTGAGTCGTTTTTCAAGATAATCCATTGTTTTTAATACTTTATCTTCAAAACCTTCCGGAAGGTCGCGACGAACGCCACCCGGCCATTGATACATATGATATACCCTTCCGCCGGTTAATTGTTCAAACAGGTCAAGAATGTAATCCCTGTCGCCAATCGACCATTGTCCCATGGTGTAAAGGCCTAACGAACCGTTTTGACCGGCATACCACATTAGCTGGGTGGCAATACGGGCAAGTTCGAGTACCATTACACGAATATACTTTGCGCGTTCGGGAACCTCAATATTATCAAGAGATTCAACGGCGCGTGCATAAAGGTTTTCCATGGGGTCGGTTTCGGGTACGCAAAACCGGCACATGAGTGTAAAACTGTTAAGCCAGTTTCTTCTTTCCTGCAGCTTTTCAAAAGCTCTGTGAAGGTACCCCACTTCTGTTTGAGCACTAACGATGGTGTCGCCAATAACCTTCAAACGCACCATCATATTACCGGTAATACCCGGGTGCTGAGGTCCTAAATATAATGTTGTTGCCTTTTCTCTCATAACTATCTGGAGTATTTTTTTGCAAAATCAGGAATTTCTTCACCCGAACGTTCCGAAATTGTTGAACGTACATCTTGTGCATCTTCTCTTCCCGGACGATGCCAGAAAGTCCGGTTAACATATTCTAAGGTATCAAAGTCTCTACGGAAAGGCGGGATGTCGTCCCAGTCTTCCAAAATAAACTCATCGGGAGCCACCAAGCCGGGAAATTCAATTCCGAGCATTTCTCTCATTTCTCTTTCGTAGGTATTAGCCTGTCGCCATATCATATCAATATTTTCCATAACCGGATTTTCACGGTCGATGCGGGTATGGATAAACAGCTTTACCTTATCGGAAGGTGACCAAAGAATATAGATAATTTCAAATTCGCCCTGTTCTATCCAGTCAACATAGGCAATATGTGAAAGGTGTCTGAAACCCATCGAATCTTTTAAATAAAGAAGCAGAGATGGAACAGACTCTTTTTTTACAGTCAAATCCAACCGATTGCCCTCATAATCTTTGTTTACCACTTCGGGAAACGCAGCTTTGATTTGAGCAATCATGGTATTTTTTATTTCTTTCATAACTTATTATTAATCGTTATTTTACCAGTTGTAATCAGGGGCTTTTGCAATCCATTTAGGAGCAATTTTACGCTGATTTTCCTTATACCACTCAAGGTTTTCAAGGTACTTTTCTGCACCGTTGGCTTTTCCTTCGCGGATAATCTGTTGCAATTTGGCAAGTCCGGCAATTACAGCTTCGGGTCGAGGCATACATCCGTTAATATAAACATCCACCGGCAGGTATTTATCAAGCAGGTTGATGGTGTTGTACGAGTCGTAATACATGCCTCCGTTGATGGTGCATGAGCCGAAGCCTACAACATATTTAGGGCTTTGCATTTGTTCGTAAACACGAACCACCCGTTTTACCGTTTTAACGGTAAGGTAACCGGTGATAAGCATAACATCAGCCTGACGTGGTGTGGCAGCGCCTCTGAAACCTAACCGTTCGGCATCGTATCTCGAAGTCATGGTAGGAGCAATTTCGATGGCACCGCAACCGGTACCGTAGGCTAACACCCAAACAGAATGGCTGCGTGCCCAGTTTTGAATTGTCTCAACTATCTTTTTTGAATTCTTATCGTTATACATTCTTCAATAATTTTTTAAAATATAACAGCATATAAAATAGCCAGCAAGCCAATAAAGGTCGGCCATCCCCAAAACCATCTTACAGCTTGTTCGGTACGGTAGCGGGGACTAACAATACCATATAATACGGGAATCATGTATAGCAGGAATGTTTTAACCACAAGCATCACCAGGTTGTTGGCTCCACCCATAAACAAATCTACATACAATACCAGTTTGGCAAAGGTAAAAACCGAGCCCGACGACATCATGGTAAACAAAAATTTACCTCCGTTTTCCGAAACAGGGCCCGATGCCAATTCGGTAGGAGCACCCACAATATCAAAGGGTGAGTATCTGAACATTCCCAACATGGCCAATACGGCTGCAATAAAAGCAAACGGGTTGGCAAACATAAGCCAGGTTCCTGTTTCGCGCTGAATATTCATAAAGTCAACAATAGATGTTGTTTTATAAGTAATCATAAGGGCAACCAAAGCCATCACCCACGGAATTTCAAAGCCGACCATCTGGCTTAATCCACGGGTTACACCAATGGATGAGTTGGGGTTACCGGTCTGACCGGCTCCCATAGCCATACCCAACGGGCCAAAGGTCATGATGTAGAGCAGAAAAATAAGGTCGCCGTTAAAATTAAGGTTTGTAAACCAACTGTTATACCAGGCATGTCCGCCGGGTGCTAAAACCGGGATTATCATGAGCGACACCACGGAGGTAACCATTAAGAAAGCAGCACCCAAAAAGTGCATGGCACCATGATGAATTCCACGGGTTTTTGAAAATAATTTAAAGGCATCGATAAAATTTTGATACCAGGGAGGCCCTAAACGGTTGTGTACTCTTCCTGTAATTTTCCGAACAACTCCTCCATAGGTCATTCCCACTAAAAATGCGAGAACGAAAGTGGCCATCGCCTCTAAAACTTTTATTAATATATGTTCCATTATTCTGTAATTTTTTATCCGAACAAATTAACTCTGAACAGCAGCAACAGTGCTAAAAACAGGATGGCATAAATAGCATATGTTTGACCGTTACCGGTATAAATACGTCTGGTAAATTCAAACAACGCTTCCAAACCGTTTCCAAAAGCTGTATAATATTTATCTATCTGTCTTTTCAGGAAAGGTTCGATAACACGCTCGAAGGGTTGCATAAAGTTAACCTTAAAAGTAAGATTTTCCCACTCTTTTGGTATTTCACCCGATGAGCTGATATCTTTTGTAGAAACATAACGTGTTCCTTTGGTTCCTTTAAACCACAGGAAAAGAGCAAAAAATACAAATACTGCCAATACGGCGTAAAGAATTGGTTGCAAGGTAACTACATCGCCCCATTCGGTAAACAATATTGATTCGCCCCAAAGGCGGCCTCCGGTAGCATCGTATCCAACATATTGTAACGCGGTATCAATTGGATTAAAAAGCAGTTGCGGAAAAGTTCCCAAAACAAAGGTTCCAAGTGCCAGTAGTACCATGGGAATAACCATGGCTGCCGGTGCTTCTTTAACATGAGCCCATTCCGGTTCTTCCTGTCCGAGGAAATAACCGTGGAGAAATTTGTAGCAATACAGAAAACCGGCGGTAGAAGCAAAAAATAACAGAATAACCAGTATGTAATTGTTATTTTGAATCAGTGCTTCGTACAACATCCATTTAGAAACAAATCCTGCCAACGGAGGAATTCCTGCCAGTGCAATAATTGAGATTAGTGCCGAAATAAATGTCCAGGGCATTTTCCTGATTAAGCCGTTTATTTCTTTAAAGTCGGTTGTTCCCGTTTGTTTTTCGATGGCGCCAACCACCATAAACAGGCTGCCTTTAAACATGGCGTGAATGATGACTAAAAACAAGGCTGACAGCATGGCCAGCGGGGTACCAATGGCAACGCCGACAATAATATAGCCCATTTGTCCTACCGACGACCAGGCCAGCAGTTTTTTACCGTCATCCTGGGTAATGGCCCAAAGGGTAGCAGCTGCTGCAGTAAAACCTCCAATCCATGCAATGATGTCTCTAATTAACGTGCCTTCGGGCAGTTGGTTAATCATGGTAACCATCACCAGTACCATTCCGTAAATACCCATTTTTGAAAGAGCACCCGAAAATAAACCGGTATAGGCCATGGGTGCATTGCTGTAGGCATCGGGAGCCCAAACATGAAGCGGCATCATGGCACTTTTAACGCCAAAGGCCATTAAAAGTAAAACAGGTATTAATATTTGATTGCCTGCACTTAGCTGTTGAAAGTTGTTAAAGGTATCGGCCAGCAAAAAGCTGTGAAGCTGACTTTTCATTACAACCATAGCCATGAGCATGGCATAAGCCCCGATGGCGGAGAAAATAAAATATTTAATTCCAACTCTCTGTACATCTTTTCCGTTAAGAACCACCATAAGGTACGACGACCAGGTCATGATTTCCCAAAAAATAAAGAAAGATACCCAGTCTTTACTTACGAGAATTCCCAACATCGACATTACCGACAGGGTAAAGTTAAAATAAAAGGCTCCTGTTTTTTGTTTTCCTTTCATAAAAGGCACTGCATAAATGGCCAGTAGAATACCCAGGCCAACTACAATCATCGAAAACAAATAACTTAACGGAGTCAAACCCCAGGTAAGGGTAAGGCCTAAGGCATGTATATGGGTTACTTCACCGGCCGAAACACCTGTAAAAAACATTCCGGCGGGAATAATAATGGTAGCCAAAAACAGCATGTCGCCAACAACAGAGTTCAGTTTGCCACCTAACCAGGTAACAATTGCTCCACCTAAAAATAATAATAATATTAATGTTATCATATCCATTTTTTTGTTCTCCTATTGAATTGTTGCGGTTAACACACTATGAATATACTGCGATTTATCGAATAAGCTGTTTGCGGCATTGTGCAGATAGGTTGAAACACTATCGGGGTAAAACCCGATAACCAGAATTAATATTGCCAAAACAGACATCACGATGTATGCGTTAAATGTCGGGCGTCGCGACAGCAGGTGTGATGCGCGTTTAAAGAAAAATATTCTGTTAACAACACGCATATAATACACAAGCTCAACCACACTTACTGTAAGAATTAAGCCGATAATTAACAGCATATTGCTATCGGCGGCAGCCATTAAAAACGATAATTTACTCCAGAAACCTGCAAAAGGAGGAAGGCCAACAATGGCAAAGGCTCCCAATGTAAATACAATAGAGGTGTATGGTGCAAGTTTACCCATGCCATCCACATCCGAGATTGTTTTTTTCTTGGAGTGATAAACGAGATAGCTGCCACTAAAGAACAACAAGGGTTTAATAATGGCATGGTTCAGCATAATAAACAGAGCGGCAAAAATACCCTCTTTGGTACCGATACCGAATGAAACCAAAACCAGTCCCATTTGTCCGATGGAAGAGTAGGCCAGCATCCGTTTCAGTTTTTCCTGACGAATGGCAGCAACCTCTGCAATCACAAGCGTAATTAAGCCTACAATGATTAACAGGTTAAAGGCACCCGATAAGTCAAATATGGTATAAGTATAACGTATCAAAGCGTAAACGGCTGCTTTAACAACAATACCCGAAAAGGCTGCGCCAACCGGCCCCGGAGCTTCGGCATAAGCATCGGGAGCCCATCCGTTAAGCGGGAAAACCTCGGCTTCAATACCCAGGGCAATCACAAACATGATAAATGATACCGCTTTTAGTTTAGGATCCATCAAATGCATCTTCGATGCAACATCGGCCATGTTTAAGGTTCCCAATTGTGAATAAATAATCATGATGGCCAACAGCAAAAATACCGATGCTATGGAGCCCATCATTAAGTATTTAAAGGAAGCCTCGGCACTGTCGCGGCCTGTGTAAAAGGCTGTTAAAGCATATCCCGAAATACCTGTGATTTCGATAAACACGAACATGTTAAAAATATCGCCTGTTAAAACAATGCCTACCGAACCGGTAACCAGCATCATTAACAACAGAAAATATTTACGGGCGGCTTCGTATTCCACATTGCTTTTAAAGCGATAGCTGTAAAGCCAAACCAGAAGCCCCATAAAAATCATAATTGTCACCAAAAATCCTGAGAATGCGTTAAATACCAGGTTTATACCAATGGGAGGTGCCCATCCGGCAATAACCTCAACAATGGGCCCGTTAACGGTAACATAGCTCAAAAGATTTATGGCTAATACTAAAAGGTAAGCAAGAACCAGTCCGGGTATAATCCTAACCGACTCTTTCCAAACCATCCCAATCAGCGGTATTAAAAAGGCCGCCAAGAGGGGAATTGCTATAAATAAAACCGGAGTTCCTACCATTTTAAATTCTTTATTTCGTCAATATATAATGTATGATGATGTCTCCAAAGACGGATAACCAGTGAAAGGGCTACGGCAGTTACACCAAATCCGATAACAATGGCAGTAAGCACCAATGCTTGCGGAATGGGGTCAACCATAGTTTGTGTGCCGTTGTATCCGGCTGAAAAAATAGGAGCGGTACCCCCTTTTAAATAGCCCAGTGTAACGATTAACAGGTTTAACCCCGAATCGACAATCGACAAGCCGATAACAATTTTCAGCAACGACTTTTTAACCAATGCAGCGTACAAACCTGTAAGCATAACCAAAACGGCTGTACCGTAAACTGCATAATCCAAATATTGAAAATAGGTACTATCCATTTTGCTCTCCTTTCTCGTTTAACACAGTGTAAATAACACCGGTAAGTTCGGCGGCTACTTTAAAACCTACGGCAATGTAGATAATGGGTATAACCCCTCCGCTAAACAGGTCGTTTAGTGTTCCGGTGGGTAAAAAGTTTTGCAGAAAAGTACCTCCGTTCATAAATCCCAGCAAGCCGACACCGGCAAAGGTGATACCTGCCAACGATTCAATAATGGAAAGTCCTTTGTGACTTACCGAATAGTTTTCGTATGCCAGCAACATGAGCAAAAATCCGGTGGCAATGATAACACCGCCCTGGAAACCTCCTCCGGGCGACAGGTGGCCGTGAATAAATACGTAGGCACCTAATAGTACAATGGCCGGAAACAGCAGTTTGGAACCCGATGTTACAATACTACTGGCAGAAAACAGCACGGAACGTTCGCCCACATGGTGCCGTTTTTTATAAAGAATACTTCCCAGGGCTGTTACCGCTAAAAACAGAACGGTAACCTCTCCCAAAGTATCAAACCCTCTAAAGTTTACCACAATACTTGTTACGGCATTGGAAACTTTTAACTCTTGAACTGTTTGTTGCAGATAGACATCTTTAACAGGTTTTATGGCTTCATTATTCACAAAATGAGTAGTGCCAAAACCAATATCAAAAAAGGTTTCGGCGGTATAAAACCCAACAACAGCCAGCAACAATAATACTAATATCTTTTTCATTTCGCTGCTGATTTAATGTTACTTTTTTTATCGTTCTCCACTTCCATACGTTCGGTATTACGAATGGTAATAACAAAAATAATGGTTGTTAATGCCACCCCGATGGCTGCTTCGGTAAGGGCAACATCAGGTGCCTGAAGCAGGTAAAACAGAATGGAAAGTACAAGGCTGATAATACCTGTGGCAATTACTGCATACAGCAAATCTTTTTGCCTTACGGCGTAAACAGATGCGGCAATCATTAAAACAAGTAAAACCAATATTAAAATAAATGCTGTCATACCTTTTCCTCCTTTTCTTTTTCGTGAGGGACTACCTCCTGATAAGCATCCATGTTTTCTTTGTCATCGCTTAAAATAAGCGGATAGTGTCCACGGCGGTATGTTGCCCTGGCCAATGCATGTGAGCTTATGGGGTTTGAATAAGCAATAAAAATGATTAAAACAAAGCTTTTCAACATCCATGAGGGTTCTAAAAATCCCACACCGAGAATTAAGCTCATAGCTCCCAGGGTAGTGGCTTTTGTACCGGCCTGAAGACGGTTGTAAATGTCGGGCATACGGTAAATTCCCAAAGCTCCGAGGAACAGGAATATGCTACCTATAATAATAAGTATGCCACCAATAATTTCCATAATACTCATAGCGCGCCCTCCAAATATCTGGCAATTACAATTACTCCTATAAACCCGAGTACTGCATAAACAAGAGCCACATCAACGTAAATAAAACGTTGAAATACAAAGGCAAGCAGTACCAGTGCCGATACACCAATGGTGGTAAGCGTATCCAACGCTACAACTCTGTCGCCGGCGGTAGGGCCTTTAACAAATCGTATGGCTGACATAATCATACCCAATGCCATTAGTGCAAATGCTATATAAATAATGTATGTCATCATTAAAATATTTTTAATAAAACTTTTTCAAAAGATTCGGCAATTTCCGTAAATGCTTTCTCCGGATCGGTAGTATGAACATCAATCCAGTGAATGTAAAAAGTATCGCCCACAACATCAATGGTAAGCGTTCCCGGTGTAAGTGTAATACTGTTGGCCAAAACCATTTTTGAATAATTTGTTTTCAGCTTGGTTTTGAATTTTACAACACCCGGATTAATGGGGAGGGAAGGGGCTATTACCCTGCGGGCAACATCGAGGTTGGCCTGAACGAGTGCTACCAGAAAAACACCAAAGTAATATACCATCCAAAAAATCTTTACCGGACTTAATAGAGATAAATCGCAACAGGTGAACAAACGAATGCTTAAAAATGAAATGATCATGGATACCAATCCGCCAATCATCAATTCGTGAGCAGCAAACGTACTGGTAAACATAATCCAAAGCAACATAAGGAATATCCAGTTTACGATAAACCTTCCCAGTTTTTGATTAAATGTTAATGCTTGCATAAAATTAATTTTTTAATTAACCGAGGTTGTATTTTTTACCTTCAAAATAGCGCATAAACTGAACTCTTTCGTATTCGGCAGGGTTCGGACTGTTTTGCTGGCTCATTTTACCTTTAAAATCGTCAATTTTTTCAAAGTTGTGTTTTTCCATCCATGCTTTAACCTCTTCCAGCATATCTTCTATCGATTCGATACCGTGTTTGTATAAAGAAGATACTACCTGTACGGCATCGGCACCGGCTAAAATTTCTTTTACTACCGATGCTCCGTCGTGCACACCTGTTGAAGCAATCAAATCACTATCAACGCGGCCTGCTAAAATTGACATCCAGCGAAGCGAAATGGCCAAATCGGACGAACGGCTTAATACATTGCTGGGAACCAAAGTAAAGTTGTCAATGTCAAAATCAGGGTGAAAAAACCGGTTAAACAAAACTACTCCGCTAACTTTGGTTTCGGAAACTTTTTTAACAAAAGCGGCAAGATTGGCCGAATAGTAACTCAGCTTGGCTGCTACCGGAATTTTAACCTCGGCGGTAATTTTATCAATAATGGTAAGATAAGTTTCTTCCACTTTGTTGCAGGTTAAACCAAAATCGGAAGGAAGCACAAACATATTCAACTCAATGGCGTCGGCGCCGGCTTGTTCAAGCTTTTTGGCAAAGAAACTCCACTCCCAGGAACTTTTGCAATTAATACTTGCAATTACCGGAATTTTTAAAACACTTTTTGCCTCCTTAATTAAGTCAAGATATTTTTTAATGTTATCCTGTTTAATTTTGTAATCGTAGTAATCCAAAAAGCGAACATCGGGAAATTCCAGATCTTTTTCCTTTTCAAGAATACTTTGATATTCGTAAAAAATTTCTTCTTCGAAGATTGATTTTAAAACAACAGCCCCTGCACCGCTGTTTTCAATCTTTTTCAGGTTTTCAATCGATGCCGTTAAGCTGGAGCTACCAACTACAACAGGATTTTTGATCTTTAAACCTAAGTAACTGACTGACAAGTCCATAATACTATGTTTTTAATTTATCATTAGCTAATTATGACGGCAAAATTACTTTAATTGATTATGTATAAAAGCCCTCCACATATGTAGCCGGTTAATTTATTTTCAGTTTAAATAAATTTGAGGTCAAATAAGTGGCCATAATAGCCAATATACTGTTTAAATGTTATTTAATAACATTATAAAACAGATAAATAGATGTGATATATATAACAGTAAATTCGCTATTTTGAATCTATAAAAAGTGTATCAAACAGCTTGTTGTTAAAAATTACGTGATTCTCTTACCGCGAAATATGGCCCGTTGATTTGAAGAAAATATTTGTTGTTTTAACATCGGTTGATAAAAGCATAATAACCGATTCTTAAAAAATTTACTTTTGCCAAAGAGTTATAAAATATTAGCCTTATGCAAAAACATCCATTCACCCTTTCGGGAAACATTGTTGACATTCATAACGAAACTGTTTATAAAGGTACGGTACTTATTGAAAACGGTCATATTAAAAACATTATAAAAGACGATTCGGTAACGGATGAGCACTATATTTTACCGGGATTAATCGATTCGCATATTCACATTGAAAGCTCCATGCTTATCCCTTCGGAGTTTGCCAGGCTGGCTGTAATTCACGGGACTGTGGCCACCGTTTCCGACCCGCATGAAATTGCAAACGTACTGGGTATTAGTGGGATAAAGTACATGATTGAAAACGGTAAAAAGGTTCCTTTTAAGTTTTATTTCGGAGCTTCGTCGTGTGTTCCGGCTACACCGTTTGAAACCGCCGGTGCCGAATTAGGCGTGGAGGAGTTGGATGAGCTGATGGCCATGGATGACATAAAATATATGGCCGAAATGATGAACTTTCCGGGTGTTATTAATGGCGATGCTTTTGTAATGGATAAACTGGCTGTTGCCAAAAAATACAATAAACCGGTTGACGGGCATGCCCCGGGTGTAAAAGGTGAAGCTGCCAAAAAATATATTGAAGCCGGAATTACTACCGACCACGAGTGTTTTACCATGGAAGAGGCTTTGGAAAAGATTAAGTATGGCATGAAAATTCAAATCAGGGAGGGCAGTGCAGCCAAAAATTTTGAAGCCTTGGCCGACCTTTTAAAAGACCATGCCGACGACGTACTATTTTGTTCCGACGACAAGCATCCCGACGATTTGGCCGAAGGGCATATTAATCAGTTGGTAAAACGTGCCGTAGCCAGGGGATACGATATTATGAAGGTGCTGAAAAATGTTATTTTAAATCCTGTAAAACATTACGGCCTTGAGGTGGGAACCCTTCTGCCGGGCGACCCTGCCGATATGATTGTAATAGATAACCTGTCCGATTTCAATATTTTACAAACTTATATTGATGGTAATAAGGTTGCCGAAAACGGTCAAACACTCATCGCTTCGGTTGAAGCCGGAAAACCCAATTTGTTTTTGGCCGAACCAATTTCGGTATCCGACATTGACGTACCTGCCACCGGACAAAATATTAAAGTTATTGAAGCTTACGACGGGGAGCTTATTACCGGTGCCGTAACAGCAAAGCCCACCTTAAAAAACGGTTATGCAGTAAGTAATGTAAATGCCGATATTTTAAAAATTGCAGTTCTTAATCGTTACGAAAAAGGAGCCGGACCTGCTGTTGCTTTTATAAAAGGGTTTGGATTGAAAAAGGGTGCTTTGGCCTCCAGTGTTGCCCACGACAGTCATAATATAGTAGCGGTGGGAACCAATGACGACGAAATGGTAAAGGCCATAAATATGGTAATAGATTCCAAAGGAGGCGTTGCCGTTTCGGACGGTGATTACGGGGCTGTTTTGCCGTTGCCGGTAGCCGGCCTGATGAGTACCGATGACGGTTTTAAGGTGGCACAGCACTATCATCAATTAGACAAAAAGGCACATGAACTGGGCTCAAAACTGAGGGCACCCTTTATGACCATGTCGTTTATGGCTTTGTTGGTTATCCCTGATTTAAAGTTGAGCGACAAAGGGCTTTTTGATGGAACCACCTTTCGTTTTACAAACCTTTTTTCGTAATAAACCTTATTTAGATTTATTATAAAATATATATATAAACAATATATATAGATATATTTGTATCTCTTCACGCTTCTTTTTATAATTTTGCCTCAAAAATTTATAGCGATGACAAAATTTAATATTGACATTGAAAAGCTTGAACTTGCTGCAAGTAAGCTCAGGGCAATTTCTCATCCCATGAGGATTGCCATTATTGAGCTTTTATCGGGTGACAAGCACCTTAGCGTTACTGATATTTATCAGGCGCTGGAGATTGAACAGGCCACGGCATCACATCATCTGAATATTCTTAAAAACAAAGGAGTTTTGGTTTCAAAAAGAGAAGGAAAAAAAATATTTTATGCTTTACGAAGCCACACCCTTACCGAAATAATTGATTGTAT
>CAYVWX010000071.1:0-13206 GCA_964455635.1 uncultured Lentimicrobiaceae bacterium
AAAAATGCCTCGGCGGCACCTACGACGATTTCGCCCGCAACATCTTCCCCACCTCTGACGGAGGGTATATGATTGTGGGATATACCAGCTCAAAAGACGGTGATGTGGTAGGAAACCACGATTATGCAACGGGTATGTTTCTTGGTGATGTCTGGTTAGTAAAGATTGACAGTGTTGGTAATTTACTTTGGCAATATTGCTACGGCGACATAGGGAAAGAATGGCCTTATCGCGGTGTTTATCAAAAAAGCGATTGGGATTATGTTATTGCCTTTACTACTGATAGTCAAGAGCTAAAATGTTACACTTCTCCTTCTACCTCACCCGAGGACATAAATGTAATTGAGTTGTATGATAGTACTGTGGGAATCAAAGAGCACAATGCCAATATTTCAGCGGTAAAAGTTTATCCCAATCCGGCTTCACATATTATTAATTTGGATTTTTTAAACAGCACTTATCAAAAACATCCAATAGTTGAACTAATAGACATGAATGGTAAAGTAATATATAGAAATATGATTAATTTACCCCATAATGTTATTAACGCAAGTAGCTATAAACAAGGGTTATACCTTATAAAGGTTCAATATAATAACAAAGTGGAGATAGAAAAAATAATGATTAAATAAGCCAACGCTCTGCAGTAAAGCACATTGCCAAGTCGCACGAAACCGGCCGCACAACCAAATTTTTGCGATAAGAGAGTGCAAAGTCGAATTTTATTCAATTTTGCCGAACGAAGCAAAAATCAGCAAAGCTAAACTTGTCAATAAGCTTTCCTGCCCTAACGCACACAGAAGAAGAAACGCCCGGTTGCTAACTGGCGCTATAGCCAATGGCACAAAGAAAGTCGTTGAAACTTGTGCCATAAGCCAAACCGATATTCATAATAACTTCACTCATGCTGTAATCAGGTATTTATAAAAGTAAACTTTTTGATTTTCAGCATTTCGCGAGCCTCGTTCCTGACGTTTTTTCAAAACCACTACAAAAAATGGTAGTATTCTAAAAAGCACTAAATAATGTTGGTAAAAGTAAACATCCGGAAAAACAGTCCCTTACTGCATAACAAACTCTAAAACGGCATCACTAATTTCTTTAAGCATTGAATCGTCCATTTCGGTGTGGATGGGCAACGACAGCACATGATTGCTCAAGTGCTCGGTTACGGGAAAATCACCCTCTGAATATCGCCTGTTGCGATAGGCTTTTTGTAAATGCAAAGGCACCGGATAGTAAACTGCAGAAGCAATGCCTTTGGCGGACAGGTGTTTTTGCAGGGCTTCGCGATGAATACTGTCGTCAAGCACCATGGTATATTGATGGAAAACATGGGTGGTGAAGTTTGCCGTAATCGGCGTTTTTATTTTATCGGTTGCTGCAAAGGCTTTGTTGTAATATTCGGCAGCCTTTTGGCGGGCAGTGGCATATTCATCCAAATGGTAAAGTTTAACATCTAAAATGGCAGCCTGAATGGTGTCGAGCCGTGAGTTTATTCCAACCAAATCGTGATAATAACGAACTTTCATGCCGTGATTTGCCAGTACCCTTAATTTTTCGGCCAATGCATCATCGTTGGTAAAAGCGGCTCCTCCGTCGCCGTAAGCTCCTAAATTTTTAGACGGGAAAAAGGAGGTGCATCCAATATGTCCGAAAGTGCCGGCTTTTTTTGTGTTGCCGCTTTCGGGACAGGTAAAGTCGGCTCCAAGTGCCTGTGCCGTATCTTCCACAATAAAAAGGTTGTGCTTTTGGGCAATTTTTAGGATGGCATGTATATCAGCCGATTGCCCGAAAAGGTGCACGGGAATAATGGCTTTTGTTTTTGGGGTAACAGCACGTTCAACCGCTTTGGGATCGATGTTATAGGTGTCGGGCAACACATCTACAAGAACAGGTGTTAACTTTAAAAGCGCAATAACTTCGGCAGTGGCTATAAAAGTAAATGAGGTGGTAATAACCTCATCGCCCGGTTGCAGGTCGAGTGCCATTAAAGCCAGCTGTAATGCATCGGTTCCGTTGCCACAGGGAATAACGTGCTTTACGCCAAGGTATTCCCGGAGATGATGTTGGAATTTACTGACAGCAGGCCCTTTTATAAATGCTGCGTTTTCGATGACCTCCATTATGGCGGCATCTACCTGTGGTTTTATCTTTTTGTATTGGCTGACAAGGTCAACCATAGGGTATTTTATCATTGTTTATGGTTTTTAATGGCGGGGACAAATGTAATTATTGTAAGTAAAAGGTTGCCAACCTGTTTTTTTAAAATGATTTGAAAATTCTTGCCTGCGAAACGCCCGGAGCCTGAACGTCAATATCGAGAAAATAGCCAAAAGGAGTCTGTTCACAGCTGTAGCCGGCATTTTTCATGCGTGCTTCGGCCAAATCAAAAAGCTCTTTGGTAACGTTTGGTGAAGCCTTTGTTTCGGCAAGGTGGGCAAACGAGTGTAAAACCACGTGGGTGGTGTTGTTTTTTTTGGCAGCCCACTTCAGGTTTTTAACCAGTTTTGTTTCCACTTTTTTTATCTCCTGCTCATCTTGTTCTTCAGCATGTATAAAAGCAACAAGCACATTGTCAAAACTTTTACCGTCGGTGTGGTCCTCAAACTCTTCAAGTGTTTTTATTTGAGGCTGATAGGCAAATCGTGTGCAATAAATCATCAATAATTTCATGGGATTAATTTTTTTCAAAAATAGGAATATTTGTGGAAAGTAATAATTATTTAGAATTGTTCTATTTTGTCTCTTTTTTACCTATTTTTGCAAAAAATAACAGAATGGGGTGGCAGATGCCGCTCTTTACTGAAAAAGTTTAGATTAACAATATGGCAAAGTTTGAAATTGTAATGCCCAAAATGGGCGAAAGTATTATAGAAGCAACCATTACAAAATGGTTAAAAGGAGTTGGCGATTCGGTTGAAGAAGATGAATCAATGGTTGAAATTGCTACCGATAAAGTAGATTCCGAAATTCCAAGTCCTGTTGACGGAGTACTTACCGAAATATTATTTCAGGAGGGTGATGTGGTGCCGGTAGGAACGGTAATAGCGACGGTGAAAACAGAAGGTGATGAGGAGGAGGAAGCATCCGAAACGCTTTCGGACAACGTAAAAAAAATGAAGGTGGAGTCATCGTCCGTTGAACCTGCAACTGCTGAAAACGAAACCCCGGCCCCCATTAACTTTACCGAAAGCAGGCGTTTTTATTCGCCTCTGGTAAAGAGCATTGCCAAAAAAGAGAACATCAGTTTAAAAGCACTTGATGCTATAAAAGGCTCCGGAAAGGATGGGCGCGTAACAAAGCAGGATATCTTAAAATATCTTGAAACCGGAAAAGCAGAGGTTGCTTCGGTCAATAAGCCTCAGGCGTCGGCTCCCGTTAAAAAGATGGAAGCACCCAAAGTTACTACTGCAGCCGGCGACCAGGTTGTTGAAATGGACAGAATGCGTAAGCTGATTGCCGACAATATGGTGATGTCGAAACAGGTTTCGCCTCATGTAACCTCGTTTATTGACGTGGATGTAACCAATATTGTTACCTGGCGTAACAAGGTGAAAGATGAGTTTTTAAAACGTGAAGGTGAAAAAATTACTTACACACCCATCTTTTTTAAGGCAACGGCACAGGCTTTAAAAGAATTTCCACAGGTAAATGCTTCGGTGGACGGTTACAACATTATTCTTCGTAAAAATATAAACATCGGTATGGCAACAGCCTTGCCCAACGGCAATTTAATTGTTCCCGTTATCAGAAATACCGATGAAAAAAACCTGCTGGGCATCACAAAATCGGTGAACGACCTTGCCAACCGGGCGCGCAACAACAAGCTTAATCCCGATGAAATTTCGGGGGGTACATTTACCATTACCAATTTCGGTTCGTTCGACAGCTTAACCGGTACGCCCATCATTAATCAGCCGCAGGTAGCTATTCTTGCTGTGGGTGCTATTCGTAAACAACCGGCAGTATTGGAAACCGAAATGGGCGATGTAATTGCCATCCGCCATATTATGATTCTTTCCATGGCATACGACCATCGTATTGTTGATGGTGCCCTGGCCGGAATGTTTTTGAAACGACTGAAAGAACTGTTGGAAAACTGGGACGTGAACAGAACCATTTAGAGCGGTATATTTTAGTAAAAAAAGCTTTTGTCTTTTATCTTTTCTCTTTTATGTGTAAGTTGGCAGCAAGCCTAAAAAAAACAACAATAAAAGTAAATTAATGTTGTACCCTTGGCCAATAGTAACTTGTAAAGTTTTTTTTGTACTTTAGTGCCACAATTAAAAACACATTGTGTAATTACTTTTAACCAACTAATTTGCCATACCCCATGAAATTCAAGAGCTTAATTACCATAGCCATACTATCTGTAATTTTATATTTTTTCGGGTTGTACACCGATAACCATCTATTGCGAATGGTAACCAAACCACTTCCGCTTATTGCCATGATGGTCTTACTCAGGCCTGTAACTTTTTATTCAAAATTTGTTTTCATTGCGTTGTTGTTTTCCGTAATCGGCGACCTGCTGTTGGAATTTAATACGTCGATGTTTGTATTTGGATTGATTGCTTTTTTGCTGGCTCATATTGCTTATACAACAGCCTTTTTGAAGCGTAGCAGGAAATTAATGGCGATTCCGTTTGTTTTATTAATGGGTTATGGAGCCGTTGTTTATTGGTTGCTTTATCCCGGTTTGGGAAAAATGGCTTTGCCGGTGCTTGTTTATATTGTTGTAATTTTAATAATGAGCTGGCGTTCCATGGCACAGAACAACTATGATAGAAAAGCCGTTTTTGCGGTTGCCGGTTCACTTTTGTTTGTTGTAAGCGACAGCCTGATAGCTTTCAATAAATTTTATGTCGAAATTCAATATGCACATTATTTAATAATGATAAGTTACTGGGCTGCACAAGGTTTATTGTTTTACTCTGCTTTTGCCGATGATAAAAAAGATTTTGCCTGATGCTGTTTATTGGTAAATTTTTTTTTCGTTGATTTTAGATTTGGTTTTTAGGCTGTTGATAAAAATCTTTTCATAACCATATTGCAATTCTTTTTTTATACTATTTTTGTGTTCGTAAAGGTGCCCTTAGGGGCCTAACAGGGAATCGGGTGTAAATCCCGGACAGTTCCCGCTGCTGTAAGCTCATTTTGTGCTTTTGGAAACCTTATGCCACTGTTACTCTCGGGTAATGGGAAGGCCTCCGGAAGCGAGTAAGTCAGAAGACCTGCCTTTATGGTTTAGTCATTCAAAGCTTTCGGGATAAAAGCTTGGTGGAATCATACCCATTAATTTCCATCAATTTTTCCTGTGAGTTTTGAGGTTTATAATTTTTTTGTTTAACCTTAAAACTTTTTCGTATGAAAAAAAATTACTTTTTCTTAGCAGCCATTATGCTGTTAACAAGTGTGCAAATTGTTGTTGCACAAAATCGCAGTGCCATCGATGTTAAGCAGGTGCTTGTTGTTTCGGGCGGGGCTTTTTCCAACCCCGATGATTATGTAACCGCTGCTGCTTACAACCCTGCCGATTCGGTAACCACCACATTTGGAACCATTTTTACTCAATCGGTTCAAAGTGCGGTTGTTTACAACCATTTTCTTTATGTTGCAGCACAGGATTCCATTGTGGCTTTCGATGTAGATACCTATCAGCGGGTAGCTGCTACTTCCGCCCAGGGTGTTAATCAGCTTGCTGTGTACGGCGACAACCTGATAGCCTCCTTTTGGTATCCCGATACGGCTGATTTTGTGAAGATTTATAGTCGCAACAATTTATCGCAACTTGCTGTTATTTCCGGCATCTCCGGTGAGGCCGCCGGAATTGCCGTTGACGGTAGCAAAGCCTATGTGGCTGTTCCCGGCGGATGGGCTGCCACCACAGGAAAGCTCGCCGTAATCGATTTGGAAAATTTTAGCCTGTTGCAGGAAATCGACCTCGGGGCTGAGGGAGCAGGCATCAATAATGTTTACGTTTACGCTGCCGGCGATGCTCGTTACCTTGTTACCATTAACAAAACTCCCTGGGGGGGGAATAGTGGATATATCTCTAAAATCGACCTTTCCGATATGTCGTTTAACAGTACTCAGGTAAACATTGTTTTGGGCAAAGGAGTGGGCTTTGTTAACAACAGTGCTACTTTATATGCTCTCGTCAACGGAGGCATAGGCTCTATTAATGTGGATGATGTAACCGTTGCCGATACGGCTGTTGTTGCCGCTCCTTCAAATCCTGCTTTTACCATTGCAGGCGCTGCTTTCGACTCGATAAACAGTCTGTTTTACGTTACTACAACTGATTACAGTACAACCGGTGAAGGGGTCATTTATAATTTAGATGGAGAAGCGTCAGGTGATTTTGAGGCCGGCATATCAGCCGAAGCTGTTGCCATTGATTATCGCGATTTTGAAGCTGTTGATGAGATGTTTGCCTCCAATACATTCGGATTTTATCCCAATCCGGTACAAAACAGGCTTATCATTGCAAATCCGGAAAGAGTATTTGTAAAGGAAGTCGTGGTAAGTGATGTAACGGGCAGGGTGGTTCTTTCAACTCCTGTTTCGGGAAAAGATAATATCGTGATGGATTTGTCGGATTTACATACAGGCTTTTACTTTGTAACTGTAATAGGAAATAACAAAGTGTTTACCTCTAAAATCGTAAAACAATAAAAAACGGTTGGGTTCCGGTTTGCGGCCCAAGGGTTGCAAGCCGGAGCTTATTTTAACAGACCTTTTTAAAACAAAGCCATGAAATTTTTTACCCTTTTTTTGTCGGTTTTATTGATTGCTGCCGGTGGCCGTGCACAGTATGCACCACCTGCGGGGCAGGAGGGAAGTACTGCCATTAATGTGGCCAGTGCGGTGTTTGTTGACTGGGCAAATCAATGCGACGTACAACGCGGATGGGTAAATATTGCCGATACTACTCTCGGAAAAGCCGGTTACGGCAGCCCTTTATCGGCAACGGGAAAAGCCGATAATAATGTTGTCAGCCTTGGCGATGGAGGAGTTGCTACATTGTATTTTGATAAGCCTGTTGTGAATGGTTTGGGATATGATTTTGCGGTTTTTGAAAATGCATTCTCCGATGATTTTCTTGAACTGGCCTTTGTGGAAGTATCTTCCGACAGTCTGAACTTTTACCGCTTTCCGGCAGTTTCAAATACGCAGATAGATAGTCAGGTTGAAACGTTCGGAACACTGGATGCCACTAAAATTTATAATCTTGCCGGCAAATATCGCCTGTTTTATGGGGTGCCGTTCAATTTGGAAGAGATGAAGAATATTCCCGGATTGGATGTTAACAATATTGTTGCCGTTCGTGTGGTGGATGTTGTGGGAAGCATCGATACAGCTTATGGCTCTTTCGACAGTGAGGGAAAAATTATAAACGACCCGTGGCCAACCCCGTTTGAGTCGGGTGGCTTTGACCTGGATGCGGTGGGAGTAATTCATAACAGTGCAACAGCTGTAAATAATATTATTGCCTCAAAAATGGCAGTTTATCCCAACCCTTGTCATAATTTTGTTTTTATACGGGGAGTAAAGGGTAAGGTAAAAATAGTTGACATATCAGGCAGGCTGCTAAAATACTGCACTTTAACGTCTGATGGCCGTGTGGATGTTTCGGGCCTGCCGGGTGGCTTTTTATTGGTGGATGTGATAAGTATAAACAACCGGCATCATGTTTTAAAACTCATCAAAAACTAATGCCAAACCGAAAACATACAACGGTTTTCTTTTTATTATGGATGCTCTTGTTACAAATAACGGCTCGGGGACAAGCTATTTTTGATACACTGAATTTGCGTGAGTTTGAGGTAATCGGTCTTTTGGATTCTTACAAAGATTCGTACAAAACAACGACTCTTGACACGGTTGTAAAGCGCAATTTCGAACATTTTGATTTGGGAGAATTGCTTTCGGCATTCTCACCCGTGTTTATTAAGTCTTATGGTAACGGGAGCATTTCGTCGGCATCGTTTCGAGGTACTTCGGCATCGCACACACAGGTGTTGTGGAACGATTTTGCCATAAACTCACCCATGCTTGGCCAGGTCGATTTTTCCTATATCCCCGAATCGTTTTTCGACAAGGTTGATTTGTTGTACGGCGGCGGCACGTTATACCGCTCGGGAGGCGCGTTGGGAGGCAGCGTGTTGCTTACGGAAAATTCCGGAAACCGGCAAATGCCGCTGCTTCATCTGAGTCAGTCGGTTGGGAGTTTTGGCAGCTGTAAAACAGCCGCTACCGTGCATTTCAACACCGGAAATTTTACTACCCAAACGCGCTTTATGTTGCAAACCTCAAAAAACGATTTTTCGTATTTTAATAACGGTGTGCTGCCTTCCGTTTGGATGAAACAACAAAATGCCACTTATCTGAACGGCGGATTTTTGCAACAGTTTTCGTGGCAACTTAACAAAAACCAGCACCTTAGTCTTATGAGCTGGAATCAATGGAATAATAGAAATATTCCGCCCATCATGACCAATGTTTATAAAGGAGGTAATCCCGAAGAGTATCAAAATACATTTTTTACCCGAAATGTGCTGAGGTGGCTTTATCACAAAAAGCAAACGAGATTGGAGATTAAAGGTGCCTGGTTTTACGAAAAACAGCATTACTATTTAAAAACAACCACCTCCAACGATTCGGCTCAAACGGTAACACGCATCGATGCGCATAACAACACTTCCGGATTTTTTACCAGAGGCAGGTACAAGCGGGTGCTTAAGGGCGATTATACACTAAAAGCGGGTTTTGATATGGATTACGACAGGGTTGTAAGTTCAAACTATGAAACGCCGAAAACTCGTTTCTTAACATCGCTGTTTGCCGGTCTTAACAAACGATATTTTAAAAGATTATCGGTTGATATTCTTTTAAGAGGTGAGATGTCCGACGGTGTTTTTTTGCCCCTAATGCCTTATGCCGGTGTTAACTATAAACTGGCAAAAAAACATGATTTGTTTGTAAGAGCATCGGTATCACGAAATTATCATCTCCCTACGCTAAACGATTTGTATTGGTTTCCCGGAGGAAATACACAGCTGAAACCCGAAGATGCATTTGAAACGGATGTGGGGCTTAACTATCTGAATAGTTTTTCAAAAAACAGCCTTATTAATGTGGAATTAACACTGTTCTATAACAAAATATCTAACTGGATACAATGGAAACCAACCGATTACCGTTACTGGACGCCTGTAAATATTGCAGATGTTATGGCCAGGGGTGCCGAGGCTTCGGTGAACTACAGTGTGCATTACGGTGATTGGTTTTACAGAATTTCAGGTTTTTATGCCTTTACCCTTACTACCGACGAGAGCCGGCTTGCTAAGGATGAGGGGTATAGCGGCAGACAGCTGATTTATATTCCCGTACATCATGGCAATGCCTTTTTATTTGTAAAATATAAACAGTGGAGCATGGGATGGAATTTAGTGGCTACAGGTTCCCGAACCACAACCATGAACCCTGCCGAGTCATTTTCTAATTCGTTGCCTGCATATGGATTAAACAATGTTCAGGCCGGAAAAATGTGGACGCTGAAAAAGTTTAAGGTGAACGTGCTTTTAAAGCTTAACAACATTTTTAATGTACAGTATCAGGCGGTTATATGGCGCGCTATGCCCGGTTTTAATGCAGCTTTGGTTTTTAAACTGGATATTCGTTAAATGTTGATAAGTCGTTGTCAGGAATTGGTTGTGGAGAGATAAAGAGTGTAAAATTCAGAAAAACAGTAATATACAAAATTATAATCGATGAATGTAAAAACCATGTTGTTAGTGCCATTGCTATTGATGGCATTGCTTTTATCCTGTACAAAAAAAACTGTCGAGCCCGATGCTCCTAAATTTAAAAAACCCGGGGTATTTGTTGTAAACGAAGGGAACTTTACTACCGGAAATGCATCTTTGACGTGGTATCAACCCGGCTCCGATTCTGTTTTTCGGGACGCCTTTTATGCTGTTAACAAAGTGCCGCTGGGCGATGTGGCCAACTACATGACTGTATTTAACAACAGGGGATATATTGTTATCAACAACTCGGGAGTGGTATATGCAATTGATTTGGATACGGGAGAATTTTTAGGGAAAATTAGCGGGCTCTCCTCTCCGCGCGAAATCCTTGTTTTGGATGCAAACCATGCCTGGGTGTCCGATTTGTATAATAAATACATTACCGTTGTCGATTTAAACTCCTTTGAAACCATTGGTACCATTAGTCTGCACGGAAGAACATCAGAGTCGATGGTGCGTATCGGAAACAAAGTTTTTGTTAACAACTGGTCGAGACTTAATCAGGTGTTGGTAAACAATATGGTTCTGGTTTTAGATGCTGAAAAAGAAAAGGTTATCGATTCTATTGAGGTGACTCGCGAACCAAACAGCATGGTGGTGGATGCAAACAACAAACTCAGAGTGCTTTGCAGCGGAGGATATAGCAATGTTGATACTCCTGCCTTATATTGTATTAATCCAAAAAACGATAGTGTTGAATCAATCCTGGAATTTGCTGATAAAAACTCAAATCCTTTTGAACTCAAAATTAATGGAGCAGGCAATACACTTTGGTTTTTAAGCGGCGGGATTTATAAAATGGATATTGAGGCTGCTCAAATTCCTGATGTTGCCTGGGTGGAAAACGGTACACGTAACTTTTATTCGTTGGGAGTACGTCCCGACAAAGAGTCGGTTTATGTTTCCGATGCACTCGATTATGTGCGTAACGGCAAGGTGTATGTTTACAATTCGGCAGGTGTGTTGACGGCTGATTTTGAAGCGGGTATTATTCCCGGATATTTTTGTTTTATAAATTAGTATATTTGAAAGCGGATTTATTCCGTTTATTTATTCATTTAAAACAAAACAATTATGGAAGACAATACTGCTTTTAAAGGACAACCTACCGCTGGTTGGGCATACAATTACGGTTGGAAAATTTTGAAAACAAATTTTGTTAATTTGTTGGTCGTAGTAATTATTCTTATGGTGGTGCAAAGCCTTTCGGGTTTTACAAGCCGTGCTGATGATGTTTCTTTTTCAGAAAGCTCAATGGGGTTTCTTATTTGGCTTTTAATTGCCGGGCCGGTTACGTATAGCAGTATGTGGGTGTTTTTAAAGGCTTCGCGGGGTGATGAGTACGAAATTAAAGATGCTTTTGCCTGTTTCGGGAAAAACTATTTTGAAATTATGTTAGCCAATTTCCTGACCACAATCATCATGGTGGCAGGCTTTGTCCTGTTGATTATCCCCGGAATTATTTTTGCCGTCAAGCTTTCTTTTGTTCCCTATCTGGTGATGGATAAAAATATGAAAGCCATGGATGCCATTAAACAAAGCTGGGAAATGACCGGCGGCTATTTCTGGCAAATATTTTTAGTGGGCTTTTTGGGTTTGTTTATTATCATCGGCGGACTTATTTTACTTGTTATAGGAATTTTCCCTGCGGTGATGTGGTTACACACTACCATGGCCTCGCTCTATCTGGCTGTTGACGCAGAAATTCCAAGCTTCCAAAATCAGTTTTAATTAACTTTTATTGATTGGCGTTGTGCAGAGGTGCAATTCAGTTAATAATTGCTGATAATTTCCTATTGGGATTAAACGGAATCTTACCAATAAATAAGTTGTTTATATGTTGATATTCTGACAATTAGAAAAGGTTTTGTGAATTAATTTTAAACAACATGGTTGATAAGAACCAAATTTGTTAATAAGGTTGGCAAAAAAAATGTTACAATAATTTTGGTCATTTCATTTAATTTTTATTTTTGTTTGATGTAATTGAAATGGGACATAACCTCAAAAGCATGGAAGAACACGAAAAATATGGGAGAAGAGAAGATATCTTTTCGCAAGCGGTAAGAGCAGGAAAACGCACTTATTTTTTTGATGTAAAAGAAACCCGTAATGGTCAGCAATACCTGACGATTACCGAAAGTAAAAAACGGTTTAATCAGGAAGACGGGAAGTTTTTCTATGAAAAACACAAAATCTTTTTGTATAACGAAGATTTTGAAAAGTTTAAAAACGGGTTAGTAACTGCCATCCATTTTATCGAAACCGGTGAAAAGCCTGTTGAAGATACTGCACCTCCGGTAGAAAACAATCCCATCAAAACATCATCCGATGTAAGCTTTGAAGACCTTGGTAGCGAAACCGAAAAGACTGAATGACAGTTGTGTTTTTTTTGAAAATTATCAGGGAAAATAAAAATGTTGCCTGAAACGGTGTGCAATATCGGGTTATTTCAGGCGGCTTCTCACGGCAAAGCATAATAATTTATATCCGGAAAAAATCAGTCTGTTGGCATTTTAATGTCTGTATTTGATTGGCGCTTATGTTGCAAAATTTTGGCGCTTATGTTGCAAAATTGAGGTGTAGCAAATTGCTCAGAATAAACCAGCTTTTTGTTTCCGTTTATTCCTATAACATTAATTAACTTTATTGTTTGCTTTAATTCAGTATCTTAGCATCAAAAATAGAAATGTATGGACATAGGTAAAAGTGTAAAAAATGCCGATATATTAAACCGGATAACTCCTTCAAAAGCGTTGGATTTATTAAAAGAGGGCAACAAACGGTTTCTTTCAAAAGAGGTGGCTGTCAGAGACCACGACTGGCATATTCGTGAAACAAAAGATTCGCAGCATCCTTTTGCATTTATTTTAGGGTGTATCGACTCAAGAGTATTGGCTTCCCTTATTTTCGATCAGGGTATCGGCGATATTTTTGTCGGACGCATCGCCGGAAGCATTATAAATCAGGATATTTTGGGAAGCATGGAATATGCTTGTGCTATTGCAGGGTCAAAACTAATTGTAGTGTTGGGTCACACATCCTGCGGAGCAGTAAAAGGTGCTATCGATGATGTTAAACTCGGAAATCTCACGGCAGCCCTAAAACCCATTAAGTTAGCCATAGCACATACACCGGTGCGTGATGACGAAATTGTTAGCTCATCCAACATCAATTTTGTTGACAGGGTGGCCATGGAAAATGTTAAACTCTCTATCGAAGATATTAAAAGCCAAAGCCCCGTGCTGTTGGAAATGTTTAACAAAAATGAAATTGATATTGTTGGAGCCATGTACAATCATGCTACCGGTGAGGTGAATTTTTTATAAATGCAGATGCCTGAGGTAAAATGTTTACAGTACCTTAAGGATATGAAATGCCTAAAGTA
>CAYVWX010000072.1:0-13129 GCA_964455635.1 uncultured Lentimicrobiaceae bacterium
TATCTATAACTCTCACCTGTCGGAGTATGGTGTGCTCGGGTTTGAATATGGCTATTCGCTTACTTCACCCTATTCGCTCACCATTTGGGAAGCACAATTCGGCGATTTTGCCAATACCGCTCAGGTTATTTTCGACCAGTTTTTGAGCAGTGCCGAAAACAAATGGAATGTAATGAACGACCTTGTGGTGCTGTTGCCTCATGGTTACGAAGGCCAGGGACCCGAGCACTCCAGCGCCCGTGTCGAGCGGTTTTTAACGCTGGCAGCTGACAACAATATGCAAATTGCCAACTGTACAACACCTGCCAACTTCTTTCATATTTTAAGACGTCAGCTTAAAAGAGACTTCCGAAAACCACTGGTGGTTTTTACCCCCAAAAGTTTGTTGCGGCATCCCCGCGTTGTTTCGCCGGTAAGCGATTTTACCAACGGCAGTTTTAAAGTAGTAATTGACGACCCTGATGCCAATCCCGAAAAAGTAAAAAGAGTGGTGTTTTGTACTGGTAAGCTCTATTATGAATTGTTGGAAGAAAAGGAAAAATATCAATACGATTTCGTAGCTCTTATTCGCATTGAACAGCTCTATCCGTTTCCTAAAAAGCAGGTACTTGCCTTAACTAAAAAATATCACCTAACCGAAACATTTATGTGGTCGCAGGAGGAACCGGCCAATATGGGAGCGTGGGATTTTGTCAGGAAGACGTTAAGCGACGACATCAGGATAATTCACATTGCCAGACCCGAAAGCGGAAGCCCCGCCACAGGATCCTCAAAATTTCACATCATTCAACAGAAAAAAATTGTTGATAAAACGTTCCATGAGTGCGATTGCCCGTACATCGACTACGAATGCGAAATGGCATGCATCGGCAACAGATGGCAATCGTTTGAAAAAGAAATTAAAGAGCTGCAAATCGAGAATATTGATTCGGCCTTACACAACGGCCTCAAGCCATTAAAATAAAAAACGACAGAAAAAACCAACCGATATGATTGAGATAAAAGTTCCCTCGCCGGGAGAATCGATTACCGAAGTACAAATTGCTGCCTGGCTGGTGGAAGACGGCCAACAGGTTGAAAAAGACCAGGATGTGGTGGAGATTGATTCCGACAAAGCAACGCTTCCTGTTGCTGCCGCGATGGATGGAAAAATAAAAATCCTTGCTCAGGAAGGTGATACGGTGGAAGTGGGCGCGGTAATTGCCACCATCGACCCTGATGCCAAAGGGGTTGTAAAAGAAAAACCGGAAGTAGTGGAAGCCGAACCAAAAGCCGAAAAACCTGCAGAAACCGTTGTAGCCGAAACAGAGAAAAAAGAACCTGTCAAAACAGCAGTAAACCTTACCGTTTCGCCCCTTGCGCGCAAGCTGATGGAGCAGGATAATATTTCGGAGCAACAGCTGATTGATTTCTTTAAAAGTAATCGCATCGGCAAAAAAGATGTGGAGTATTATCTTAAAGAGAAAGATAATGTTTCACAGCCGGCACAAAATACTACCGTTGCTTCCTCGTGGAGTGGCAGCCGAAACAGCCAAAAGAAAAAAATGAGCATGTTACGCAAAAAACTTGCGCAACGGTTGGTTTCGGTAAAAAACGAAACAGCCATGCTTACCACCTTTAACGAAGTAAACATGACACCCATTATGGAACTTCGCAAAAAGTATAAAGAGGTGTTTAAAGAGAAACATGGTGTGGGACTGGGTTTTATGTCGTTTTTTACCAAGGCTGTTACTGAAGCTGTTGCCCATTTTCCGGCTGTTAATTCGCAAATCGACGGTGACGAAATGGTACAGTTTAACTATGTGGATGTGGGTATTGCCGTAAGTGCTCCCAAAGGATTGGTGGTACCGGTAGTTCGCAGTGCCGAAATGTTATCGCTGGCAGAAATTGAAAAAGATATTAAACGGCTGGCTCTTAAAGCACGCGAAAACCGTATCACCATTCAGGATATGGAAGGGGGAACTTTTACCATTACCAACGGCGGTGTTTTTGGTTCAATGCTGTCAACACCCATCCTCAATCCGCCTCAAAGTGCCATTCTGGGCATGCACAATATTGTGGAACGCCCCATTGCAGTAAAGGGTAAAGTGGAAATTCACCCCATGATGTTTATAGCCCTCAGTTATGATCACCGACTGATCGATGGTCGCGAATCAGTTGGCTTTTTAGTAAAAGTAAAAGAGATGCTCGAAAACCCCGAGCGGATGCTTTTTGGAGCCAAAGATCCTGTAGAGGTGTTGTTGGATTTATAAACCCTAAACCGAAGTGTGAGTTTTAAAAACCATGAAAAGTTAATTTTTATACCTTTGCCGCCCTTTAATTTGAAACATATCGAATGAAACATATTTTATTTATTGTAACAATGCTGCTTGCAACAGCATCTTTTTCGCAACAAAAATTTCTTTTCGACGCTTCAAAAGCCGAAACTGCGGGAAACGCCGACTGGGTTATTGATGCCGACAAATGGAATTTGGATTACAGTCCCAATGCTCACACGGGCGGCGACGAAGCCAATGCGCAGAAAATACCGACCCCTTCGCAAAATAACATCACCGCAGGTACAAGCGAGTACTTTTGGAAAGGTGCTTTGTCGTCGTGGGGTATCGAACTGGTAAAAAAGGGATATTATGTGGAAACATTACCCTACAACGGTAACATTACCTACCTGAATCCCGGTAACCCGCAAGACCTTTCAAACTACGATGTTTTTGTTGTTTGCGAACCCAACATCAAATTTACCAACAGCGAAAAATCAGCTATTATTCAATTTGTAAAAGATGGTGGCGGCTTGTTTATGATTTCCGACCATAATAATTCCGATCGCAATGGCGATGGCGATGACTCTCCGGAAATATGGAACGACCTGATAAACAATAACTCTATTGCGAGCAACCCTTTTGGTATTAAGTTCGATTACGAATTTTTTAACGAAAAAACCAACAACATACCCAACCTGCCCACCGATCCATTGCTAAACGGGCCCTATGGAAAAGTGTCAAGAGTAGAATTTTACGGTGGTACATCCCTGACTATTTATCCTAACCAAAACAGCAGTGTAAAAGGCATTGTTTACGAAGAAGGAGTTTCAACTTCAGGAACAAAAAATGTAATGTGTGCTTACGCAACTTACGGAACCGGCAAGGTGGTGGCCATAGGCGACAGTTCGCCTGCCGACGACGGCTCGGGCGACAACGGCGACAATTTGTATGACGGATGGCTTGAAGACGCCAACGGAAACCACAGAAAACTATTTTTAAATGCCAGCGTATGGCTTGCCACACCAACTGCTGCCGTTGTTAACCCTCAGTGGAATAACAAAAAAATAAATGCTTTTGGAAAAAACGGTTCCATAAGTTTTCAGCTAAACAATATCATTCAGGGTAATAACTATGTAATTTCGGTTTACGATTTAACAGGACGGTTGATTAAATCTGCAAAAATTACAAGTGCTGACAGGCAGTTGGAAATTTCGGTGCACGGGACAGGACTCTATTTATACAGCTTTTCCACTCAAAACAAAACTGTTTTTACGGGAAAAGTAATGGTGCCCTGAGTATTACATTAAAAATATATTACTATTTTTACCCGCCCTTGTTTAATGCTTAGGTAACTAAATTTCCGATTAATAGATGTAACAAGGGTGTCTTTTAAAATTTTTTTACAATGAAATATTACACTACAATATTGCTTTTATTGATTTTTCCATTGTTTGGATTTGCACAATCATATACTGTTAAAAAAAATGCTTTGCCGGTACAAAAAAAAATTACGGCGGTTCATCCCACGCTTATATCAACCCCTGCATTTTTCGGTGTTTCACACCCTTTAAGTCAGGCTCCCATCGCAACACCGGGCCAGTCGCAACAGGAAGAGTTTGAATACAACAGTCACGAAGAGCGTCAGATTAACCCCAACATTTTTCCACCTGATTTTAATCAAATGCCTGTCGACCCCAACCTGCAAACCGAACCGGGTTGGATTCGCAGCGCTGGCCGTGCCACCATAAATAACTATGCCGGCCAAAGCAGCCCGTATTATCCACCCGATTGTAACGGATCTGTTAACAGCACCTATTATTTTCAGGTAGTAAACACCACCTATCAGATTTTTAATAAATCCGATGGTTCTTCTGCCGCCGGGCCTTCAAACCTGAACACTATTTTCGACCAAACCTTACCCGGTGCCAATCGCAATGATGGTGATCCGATTGTGTTATGGGATGAACAGGCTGACCGTTGGCTGTATGCCGAATTTTCCGTTCCATCCCTATCAGGAGGCGGAAACGATTACATGTTGATAGCTGTTTCTACTACCAACGACCCTACCGGAACCTGGTATTCGTGGGCTTTTGATGTGGATGACCCTCCCGATTATATGAAGTTTGGTATCTGGCAGGATGGATATTATATGGCTACCAACACATCAGGAGGTAATGATGTGTATGTTTTTGAAAGAAATGTAATGATTACAGGCGGAGCAAGTCCCCAAATGATTGCTTTTCATAATCCCGATCGCCCCTCAACATTCGACGGGTTTCATTGTATTTTGCCATTGGACAACGATGGCCCCTGGGCTCCGGCAGGAACCCCCGGCCAGTTTATTACCATTGCCGACGACGGGCAATCAAATAGTGCCGATGAACTTAGAATTTACCAGCTCATTGCAGACTGGTCAACACCTTCCAACTCAACATTTGCCATGACACAACAGCTTCCCGTGAATGCGTTTTCAGGTAACTTTACAAGTAGTTGGGACAATATTCCCCAACCGGGAACATCGCAAAAGTTAGACGGATTATCAACCATTTTAATGTATCGGGCGCAATACCGGAATTTTAACGGAACGCAAAAAATTGTCTGTAATCACACCATTGCCGAAACTTCGGACAGGGCTGCCATCAGGTGGTACGAACTGGAAAATACCGGTTCGGGCTGGAGCATCGCCCAACAGGGAACATACAGCCCTGATAATGTGAGCAGATGGTGCGGAAGCATTGCCATGAATGATTTGGGAGAGATTGCTTTGGGATATACCGTTTCCGACGGGACTTCCACCTATCCGGGCATCAGGTATTGCGGCCAATCGACCAATGCTCCCTTAAATACGATGGATATTGCCGAAACAACCATCCAAACCGGCAGTTCCTCACAAACAGGAGCAAACAGATGGGGCGATTACAGCAACATTAGTGTTGACCCTTCCGACGGAACTACCTTTTGGTACACAAGCGAATATATTTCAGGTTCATCAAGAGAAACACGTATTGCTTCATTTTCATTTCCCCCTTCGTGCTCTGCACCATCGACGCAAGCCAGCAATTTTAGTGCAAGTCCTCTATCATCCTCTTCGTTATCAACATCATGGGTACGCGGTAACGGTGATTCCATTTTAATTGTAGCACACGAAAACAGTGCTGTCAATGCAACACCTGTTTCGGGTACACATTACAATGCCAGTAGTACATTTGGAATGGGTGATGAGCTGGGAACAGGAAATTTTGTTGTTTACAACGGCATTGGAACATCGGTAAACGTTACAGGGTTAAATCAGGGGACAACCTGTTATTTTGCTTTGTACGAATATTACGGAGCCGACCATTGTTACAACACAACAGCCTTAACAGGAAATGGCACAACCTTGGGGCCGCCAACAGTTACTACTGCAGCCGTTTCAAACATTGGCCCGTCAACAGCTGACGGAGGAGGCGAAGTAACATCGGATAATGGAGCATCCGTTACTGCGAGAGGTGTTTGTTGGAGTACTAATTCGTCGCCAACTCTAAGTGATAACCATACCTCCGATGGTACAGGTACCGGTACATTTGCGAGCGCTCTTACTAATTTATCGAGCTCAACACAATACTATGTACGTGCCTATGCAACCAACTCTTACGGAACAAATTATGGTAATGAAGAAACTTTTGTTACCGCCTGTGGCTCCGTTCATGTTTTTCCTTATAATGAAGATTTTGATTTGTGGACAACCAGTTCGCCCGATTACAGTTGTACAGCCGATAATTCGGTTCCGCTGGAAGATTGTTGGGTTAACTATGTTGGCGACAACATTGATTGGGATATATTGTCAGGATCAACAGCATCATCAAATACCGGGCCTGCGGGCGATCATACATCAGGCAGTGGTAATTATCTTTACACCGAATCTTCTTCCTGTAGCGGGAGCACCGGTTACGTATTATCTCCTAATTTTGATTTAAGCGGGCTTGCCCATCCTCAAATATCCTTTTGGTACAACATGAATGGAACAAATATGGGGACGCTGTCGTTGCAGGCATCTTCCGATGGCGGGAGTAACTGGTCATCCGATCTGTTTACCATGAGTGGCGATCAGGGAACTTCCTGGCATCGGAGTGTTATTTCGTTGGCATCCTATGCGGGAGAAACCAATGTGGTTTTCCGGTTTAAAGGAGTTACCGGCAGCGACTACACATCTGATATGGCGCTGGATGATGTTGAAGTATCGGAAGGCTGTACGCCACCGGATACACAAGCTTCAAACCTGTTGTTTAATGATGTAACCGACAGTACCATAAATTTTTCGTGGAACAGGGGTGATGGCTCGGCAGTGTTGGTTCTGGCACACGAAAACAGTGCAACCACAACAAACCCCGAGTCGGGTACCATTTATTCGGGCGATACCCTTTTTGGTAATGGCGATGAAATTGGAACAAAAAATTATGTTGTTTACAACGGGCCCGACACCATCGCTACCATCACCGGCTTAAAAAGCGGAACACCTTATTATTTTAGTTTATACGAATATATCGATACCGACAACTGTTATCTCATCCCGGGTTTGTCAGGCAATACTGCAACTACAGGTATCGCGCCATGCAGTGTCTGCTCCTCGGCGGGAAACACAACTTTTAATACAAGCACTACGCTGGTAAGTTTTAACACCATCAACAATGCTTCGGGTAAACCGTCGGGATACAGCGATTATACCAATCAGTCATCCGATGTTAAACTCGGGAGCAGTTACAGTTTAACGGTGCATGTTAATACCGATGGCGATTATACTACCTATACCACGGTGTGGATTGACTGGAATCATGATTGTGATTTTGATGATGCCGGCGAGAGTTATACATTAGGAACAGCCACCAATACGGCGGACGGAGCTACTTCCAATTCACCTTTATCCATTACCATTCCCGATGATACCCTTTCGGGTTCGGTAACCATGAGAGTTTCCACAAAATATTCTGCTGAAGCTACAAGTTGTGAAACAGGATTTGACGGAGAGGTGGAAGATTATACTTTAAATTTAAAACCGGGCGAAACAGCCTGGATTGGAAACAACAGCAACTGGTTTGATACATCCAACTGGACAAACGGCAAAATACCCACTTCAAACTATATTGTAACTATTCCACAGACTCCCACAGGAGGTAATTTTCCCGAAATACAACAGGGTAACAATGCGGTTTGTTACAAGCTGATAATGAGTACTAATGCAACAATTATTGTAAACGGAACGCTGGAAGTTAAGCGATAAAATAAGTTTTGGTTATAACGTATTATTCAAAACTTATTTCCGGATTAAGTTTTCCATCGGTAAAAAGTTCCCGTATTCGGTGAGGTGATTCCAGATGATATGTTTTCCATCCCAACGATTTGGCCGCTTTAATGTTTTCAAGGTTATCATCGATAAAGAGCGTATGGGCAGGATTTAATTTATGCTGATACATCACAAACTCGTAAATTTCAATATCAGGCTTGCTAAGATGCAGGTCGAACGAAAAATAGGCTTTGTCGAACAGTTCATCAAACTCGCGGTATCCGAAACGGAGTTGTAAATCGCGAACATATAAATCGTAATGAATTTCGTTTGAATTGCTTAGCAAGAGTATTTTATAATTTTTTTTCACCTCTTCAATAACTTCAATCCTTTCGGCGGGAATATCAAACAGCAGTGCATTCCAGGCATCGTCAATTTGTTGATCGGTAAAATCCACTCCTGCTCTTGCTCTAACCTTATCTCTAAAAACTTCAGGTGTTAAAATACCTCTTTCAAACTTTCGTATCACCTCATTAATAAAATCGGGTTTCAAAAAAGTGTCCGTATCGGCCATGCCCAATTTATCAAACTCGTTGATGGTAAGTTGAGGATTGATGTCGATTATCACTCCTCCGAAATCAAAAATTATTGTTTTAAAGTCCATATTAATTGCTGTTTTATTTACAGCATAAAAATAGACAAATAATTGATTTTCACAATAAGAAGGAGTGTGTCGGGGGGGAGGAATTTCTTAAAAAATCATAAATAACCGCAAAAGGCCTTTTAATACCTTTTAGGATTGTAATTTCTGCGTTTGCCGCCGCCGTTATCTTTTCTGTAATTGTTCGACCGGTGTTTTGGCCCGCGGTTCCGCGAAAGAATTTCGTTGGTCGATAACAGCTGTTGTCCTTCGGTAAGTTTAAGCCGACCGCCGGACAACTTTTCCAAATGTTTAAAAATAGTTTCGTCGTTAACCGAATCGCGGTTCCAGGAGAGGTACGACTTTTTAAGGTGGTTGGCGATTATTTTAATTAGGTAATCTTTTTCATCACCGTCTTCCATTTCGCTAATCTTGGCAATTATTTTTTCAACATATTTGCCATAGTGGCGAAAAGTTATTTCGTTGTCGCTATAAGGTATTGGTTCGGGTTTTTTCTGAAAAGTATCTTTACTCGGCGGCGGATAAGGCGAATCAACATCAAGTTTAAAATTGGCAATATAATGGAGGTGATCCCACAGTTTGTGCATATAGTCTTCGTTTTCACGAATTTGCGGGTTCATTTGAGCCATAATGTTAACGATAATATTTGCCGATTTAGTACGTTTTTCACGATCTTCGATGGTGATAACATGGTCAATCATTTTTTGAATGTTACGACCATATTCAGCAATAACAAGTTGTGATCTTTCTGTATTGTATTCCATAATTTACGGATAAAATAATCTGCTCTGAGAAGGTAATAGACGGGGAATAAAAATTAGTTTTTGGCCGGAACCCTGTCCGGTTTATTCTCCTGCCCTGTTTTTGAAAGTGCAAAGATAAATATTTTCACCGAGTTACCAACTGTTATCTTTTTTCAATATTTTTAAGTACCTCTTCCGTTTGGCTGAAAAGCTCCTCCATTGTTCCGTTGTTGTAAAACACATAATCGGCCATTTCTATGCATTTTCCAAGATTTTGCTTATTTGGATCGGTCGATGTCATTTCGCGTTTTTCGTTGGATAGAAAAGTGCTAAAGTCGATGTGGTCGGTAGCAGAGCCTCTTTTTTTAATTCTTTCGAAACGGATTTCAGGGTCAGCATCCACTGCAAACAGATAAAAATCGGGTTGTTGACGCAAAAATTCTATTTCTCCCGGCGTGCGAATGCTTTCGATAACGGCGTCGCCGCCTTTTTTTTGAGCCCGGTAAAAAAGTTGCTCGATAACATATCGGGGCGAGAACTTTTTTCGCAGGTCGTTGGCAGTGGCTGTAAGCGTATCTCTGTTTACAGGCAATCCGCGTTTAACAATTTCTTCGGTTATAAAATCGCGTGCCGAAAAGTGTTTAAACCCTCTTTTTTTTATCAGATAATCCACAATGGTACCTTTTCCTGCACCAAGGGTTCCTGTAATTCCTATTATCATTTTTTACGGTATCGGTTATTGTGATAAACCATTTATAGCAGTTCGAATTTACGTTCCACTTTTACGTATTTATGCTTTATACGTTGTTCTTTTTTAGTTTCTGTTTTTGGTTCGGCTTTATCAAGAAAGTTAATGGTTATGCCGTTAGGAATTTGATCCAATAATTCCGGATTTTGAATTATTGTTTCTACAAAATCAAGTCCTATGGCCAAATCTCTTTTTATCTTTTCGTTATTTTGCATTACTTTAATTTTTTAATGTATTGTTCTTTATACCATTTCTACCTATCCTCAATATCTTGTCTTGCAAATGCGAAAGCAGTATTTAAGTCCGGCATTTCTACAACTCTCTTCTCTTTTTCTCCATTTGGTTTTAATGTGTCTCTGTGAAAAAATCCATGTGCGCAATCATATCTGACAATTGCATGCCATTTTTCTATAATAAATGCTTCATATTGGATAACCAAATTTATAATAATTCCTTTTTCTTTTGAGAATTTCACCCTAATCCTGTCAGTTAATTTGTTGCCAAGATAAATGTAAAATTCTTTTTCGTTCATGTTTAACTATTTATATTGTTGTCAATACAAATTTACTAATTAATTTTACTTTTTGTTTGTTTTGTTGGCTATATTTTAAATAATTAGTTGAAAAGGCAACAATTTCAATGTTTTATTAAGATTTCCTGTTTACAATACGGTTTGTTACAATGAGCGATAGATGTTTTTATCGGTTACTTTCATCTTTAATATCCCGGATCCATTTTTCGGTTTCCAGCGGACGATATTGATGAAGCTTTTTTACCAAATCATCAACATCTTCCGAAACTATCAGGTTTTTCCGATGTTCCGCTCTTACAAATCCCTCGTCAACTGCATGATCGACAAATGCCAGAAATTTATCGTAGTACCCTGCTGTGTTTAAAAATCCCAACGGTTTATCGCAAATGCGAAGCTGATTGTAGGTAAGTACCTCCGAAAGTTCATCCAAGGTGCCAAAACCACCCGGCAAAGCGATAAAAGCATCGGACAATTCGGCCATTTTATTTTTTCGTTCCGACATGGTGTCAACTTCAATAAAATGTTCTAACTCAGTGTGTGCCACTTCGTTTGCAATAAGGCTGTGTGGCATAACACCGATAACCTCTTTGCCGGCTTCCAACAGTGTGTCGGCCAAAATTTTCATCAACCCCACATTGGCACCCCCGTAAACCAATCCGATATTTTGGGCAGCAAAAAGATTGGCCAGTTGTTTGGCTGCTTGCCTGTAAACAGGTTTATTGCCCATACCGGAACCACAAAAAACACAGATTCTTTTCATATGTAACACCGTTTATTTATCGGCAAATTAACAATAATCTTTTCAATTATCTGAAACATCTGAAATTTTATCATTTCTTACCCCGCGGTTAAAAAACCATTTCTGTATAAAAACCGGTGATTAATTTAATTGAAGTTGCCTGAAGTTAGCTTGCCGCGATGTTTTTTGTTCCGGATTAATAATTTTCAGGCCGCACTCAATAATAAATACGAAATCGTTTTTTCTTCTACTTTTGCACCATGAAAATGGTTGACACACATACGCACCTCTATTTGGAAGAGTTTGACAACGACCGCAATGCTGTTGTTAAACAGGCTGTTGAAGCCGGTGTAATGGCAATGTTGTTACCAAATATCGACAGCACTACCATCACGGCCATGAAAGTACTTTCCAATAGTTTTCCGGAAAACTGCTTTGCAATGATGGGGCTTCATCCCACTTCGGTTAAAAACGATTACGAAAAAGAGTTGGAAACCATCGAAACGGAGCTTATGCAGGGAGGTTATACAGCTGTGGGCGAAATTGGGATTGACCTTTATTGGGATAAAACTTTTCGCGACCAGCAGCAAGATGCTTTCCGGCGGCAGTTAAAAATGGCCAAACAACATCATCTGCCTGTTTCTATTCATACCCGCAATTCATTTAAGGAAGTTTATCCTATTGTTAAAGAGGAGTTAACAGATGATTTAAAAGGGGTGTTTCACTGTTTTTTAGGAACAGAGGAAGAGGCAAAAAAAATTATGGATATAGGGTTCTTAATGGGTGTTGGAGGAGTTATTACTTTTAAAAATTCCAACATTGGTGAGGTTATTAAAAATATTCCCGACAGATATTTGGTTTTTGAAACCGACGCACCTTATCTTACACCCGTACCTTACAGGGGGAAACGGAATCAAAGTGCATACATTCCATATATTGTTGAAAAAACAGCTTCGTTAAAAAACATAAAACCCGGCGATTTGGCTGCCATTACAACTGAAAATGCAGCCGGTTTGTTTCAATTAAAAATATTTTAAATGGAGAATACTTCTATTCTGGTTATTTATACCGGAGGTACCATTGGCATGATTAAAGATGAAAACAGCGGTGCGCTGATACCCTTTAATTTTGAAAACATTTATGAGCAGGTGCCGATTTTAAAAAACTTCGACTATCAGCTCGATTTCCATTGTTTCGACCCCATTTTAGATTCATCCGACATGTCGCCCCAAAACTGGGTAAAAATTGCCGAAGTGATTGAAGCAAACTATGAAAATTACGACGGCTTTGTCATACTACACGGCTCTGATACGATGGCGTACACGGCATCGGCATTAAGCTTTATGTTAGAAAATTTAAACAAACCGGTTATTATAACAGGGTCGCAGCTGCCTTTGGGCGTGCTGCGAACCGACGGCAGGGATAACTTTATTACTGCCATTGAAATTGCCGCTGCCACCATTGACGAAACGCCGGTAGTGCCGGAAGTGTGTATCTATTTTGAAAACAAGCTGATGCGTGGTAACCGTACCATGAAATACAATGCCGAAAATTTTAATGCTTTTGTTTCGGGAAACGCCCCTGAGCTGGCCACCGTGGGTGTTTATATAAGGTACAACCATAACGAGATATTAAAACCCAAATTTAAAAAATTAAAGGTTCATAAAAATCTGGATCAAAACATGGGGATTTTAAAAATATTTCCGGGGATAACCGAAAACTTTGTCCGGTCGGTTTTGGCTACCTCGGGATTAAAAGCCATTATTATTGAATCGTTTGGTTCGGGCAATGCGCCCACCTATCCATGGTTTTTAAATCTTTTAAAAGAAACCATCAAAAAAGGTGTTATCATTCTTAATATCAGCCAGTGTATAGCAGGTGCCGTTGACCAGGGAAAATATGAAACAAGTGCGCGTTTAAACGAAATTGGAGTTATTGGCGGTCGCGATATGACTACTGAAGCAGCGGTAACCAAATTAATGTACCTGTTCGGACGATATGCCGATCGAACTACAATTATTAAATTATTACAACGTTCTTTATGCGGAGAAATGACTAAATAAGGAATATTTTTTTACATTTGCCACTTCAATTTTTTTAAAAATTGATTTAGGAGAGGTGCTCGAGTGGCTGAAGAGGCACGCCTGGAAAGCGTGTATACCCCAAAAGGGTATCGCGGGTTCGAATC
>CAYVWX010000073.1:0-9680 GCA_964455635.1 uncultured Lentimicrobiaceae bacterium
AAAAGAGGAAACCCTAAAGCCTCCTCTTTTTAAATCTTTTGAACTAATTTGTGTTACTACAACGAGCCTTCGTCGTAAGCTTTTTCACCGTGAATAGCAATATCAATACCCTCAAGCTCAGCATCCTGACTAACCTTAACGGGAGTAATTTTATTAATAAGAGCCAACATAATGTAGGTAAATACAAATGCATAAGCGGCAGCAACTATTACCGAAACAGCTTCTTTGGCAAAAAACGAAAAATTACCTTCAATCAAGCCGCCTTGTCCGTTAATGGCCGATGAGGCGAATACACCAAGTAAAATCATACCTGTTACACCGCCCATGCCGTGTACACCCCAAACATCCAAAGCATCGTCCCAGCCCAGTTTGTTTTTAAGCTGTACAGCCAGATAAGCAACGGTTGACGCACTAATACCAATAATAATGGCTGCCCACAACGGAACAAATCCTGCTGCAGGAGTAATGGTTGCCAATCCTGCAACGGAGCCGGTTAACAGGCCGATAAATTTAGGTTTACCAACATGAACCCATTCGATAATTAACCAGGTTACAGCAGCAAATGAGGCGGCCACGTCGGTATTTAAAAAAGCTAAGGTTGTAATATCATCCACTTTTAATTCGCTTCCGGCGTTAAAACCGTACCATCCAAACCACAGCAAACCGGTACCAATGGCAACCAACGGAACGCTGTTTGGAGGTGACTGTCTGTCCTGGCGTTTTCCAACATAAAATATTGATGCCAAGGCTGCAAAACCTGCTGTTGCATGAACTACCAATCCACCTGCAAAGTCTTCAACACCCATAGAGGCTAGCAGTCCGCCACCCCATACCATATGTACAAACGGATAGTAAACAAAAATTTGCCAAACTACTAAAAACCAAAGGTAAGCCTTAAAAGTAATGCGGTTTACAAATGCACCGGTAATCAGCGCAGGTGTAATAATGGCAAACATCATTTGATAAGCGATAAAAATATAGGTGGGATATTTTCCGTCGGCACCCTGAAATGCATTGGAAAAAGGGATGTTGTTGAGAAATGCCATATCAAAATTTCCTATAATCGACCCTTCGCCACCACTAAAGCATAATGAATAACCAAAAGCAATCCATAAAACGGTGGTTATTCCCAACGATGCAAAAGTCTGCATCATAATACCGAGAATGTTTCGTTTACTTGCCAGCCCTCCGTAAAAAAAGGCAAGTCCCGGTGTCATTAACATAACGAGGCTTGTTGATAAAATCATAAAAGCCGTTGTACCTGTATCAAACATAATTGAAATTATTAAATGAATAAATAGAAACTAAAATGAAATTCCGAAAACAAAATATATTTTTTGCGACTGCGGGTTGGTAACCAGCGAAATGTTTACCGGCAGGGCATATTTTTTTGTGATGCCAATTGATTTGGAGGCGGTAAATCCAACGTTTACCACTCCGATTTTGTCGCCGTAAAAACCTGTTTCGCCAATATAGCCGGTGTTTGTATCAGCTTTTCGTGGTTTTGTGGCATTAAATCCTATAAAAGTGCTTATATCAATGTCTTTTATTTTAAAGGGATAGCCAAGCTCAACATAGGTAGAGTATTGAATACCTGTTTTTTCATTAAAATCAGGACTGGCAGCATCATTTTCAATGCGAGCTGCATCGGCTCCGTAGAAATTTACTGCTACCATCGCTGTTAACGGAAATTTTTCAATGCCGTTATAAGATAACATGCCTTCAAATACATGGCCTGTAACGTCTTTTCCGTATTTAAAATAGCTGTAGTCACCAAACTCCTCCGGAAAAAAATAATCGGTAACCGTAAGTGTAAACCTATTTTGCAAAACCGACTGACTCAGGTATAAATCAACCTCCTGCGAAAGGTTGCCGCCTGCAACCGTAAAGGAGCCCCAGACACCCGCTTCAAAGCCACCGTAGGTAAATGAAATGTTGGGCTGAATAGCGGGCACATTACTGCCCAATTGTTGACCGCGCCAGATATATCTGCTCACCAAATCGGCACCAAACGAAAGGTCGGATTTAGAAGTGCTGTTGTTGTTTTGAGCCTGCATCGGGTTAAACAACAGGGAAAATAAAATACCAAAAACAATTAAAAAGTAGTGTTTTTTCATAAAGGTGTGGATTTTCATTACCCTGCAAATATCAAATATATATATTTGATTATCAATAGATATAATACGTAATTTTGTATAGGTAATAAAAACAGGGAAATAGGTAATATACCTAATCGGTGGAAACGGGAATCGTCAAATTCAAACATTCAGGAATGAGTTCAAACTAAAAGAAACTCAACGAGGAGGTATATCTTCGGACTTTAATTTTTCAGGATTTAGCGATGAATGAAAAACAGCAACAATACTTATTGTTTTGTTTTAATTGTTAACGGTAAATATATAAGTATTAGACATCTTATACATGAAATTTTCAATTCTGCTGCCACCTGTCCAATAACCTATATGTATTTTTGGTTTTTGTGTTTATTAGTCAAGTCGAATTGAAATTTCAAGGTGTCCGCCTAAACCTTCGTTGATAATACGTTGTAAAGTTGAAAAGCGTATATCTTTAAGATTTCTTTCCAGCCTTGAAATGTACGATTTATTTGTCCCGGCCAAATCAGCAAGTTGTTCTTGAGTTAGTCCTTTCCGCTCTCTTGCTTGTTGTATTAATACTCCAAGTTTAAAAGCATCATATTCATCTTCAAATCGTTCACGATTCTCAGTTCCTTTTTTACCAATTTTTTCATCAATAAATTGGTCAAGGCTCTTTAAATTTTTATTCTTTACTGTCATAATATTCCTTTCTTATTTGTTCTGCTCTTTCAATTTGCTGTTGTGGGGTTTTCCGGCTTTTCTTTTGAAAGCCATGTCCAATTACAACAATGTTATCTGAGTCGAAAAAGCAAAAGATTCTAAAAATGTTACTTCCCACCTGAACTCTTATTTCATAAAGTCCTGAAGTATTTTTCAGATGTTTTAAATAGATTTCAGGTATTCGGTCAATGTCTTCAATCATTTTCAAAGTCCAAAGAATCTTTCTTTGAACTTTACCGGTTTGATTATCGTAAAATTCTTCAAAGTAATCCTTAAAAAAATAAAGTTTTCGTTTTTGAATCATCCGGCAAAGATACTATAAGTTGTCCGACTAGACAACCTGGTGTTGCCTTTTTTCCCTGCATAATGCCTGAAACCTAAATGTTGAAGCCGCAATATAAGTTTACGGAATTAATTGTCTGTCATCTCTGTAAAAAATAAATATTTGTTAGTCAACCAATTACAGTGTAATAATTTTATTTACAATGGCATACTTAACGATGTCAACCGTACTTTTGAGTTTTAGCTTTCGCATGATATTGTTTTTATGGGCATTTACCGTTCGTACGCTAATCATCAGTTTTTCGGCAATTTCGGCATTTGAAAAGCTTTCGGCAACAAGCTTTATTATTTCTTTTTCGCGTGGCGACAAAAAAGTTTCGCCGGACGAATCGCTTTGGCTCCCGCTAATTTTTCCGATATACTCTCTGAGCAAAACATTGCTGATGCTTTTGTCGTAATAATCGCCTCCGCTGTTTACCGTGCGGATGGCCTGCAATAGCTCGTCTCTGGAAATTTCTTTGGAAAGAAATCCTTTCGCTCCCGCTTTTAGGCTGTTGACAAAAAACACTTCGTTGTTGTACATGGAAAGCATGATAAACTTAACGGTGCTGAACTTTCGGGTTATCAACGAACAGACTTCAATGCCTGTTTTGCCGGGCATGCTAATATCCGAAAGCACAACATCGGGCTTGTTATTTTCAATCGTTTCCAACAGTTCATTGCCGTCTTTTACCGTGGCAATTACATCTATTTCATCCGATTCGTCAAGCAGGGCATGAAGGCCTTCCCTGAAAAGTTGATGGTCGTCGGCAATAATAATGCGAATTTTTTTCATTACAGCGGTATTTCTATATCTATCCTTGTTCCTTTTCCGGGTGAAGTTATCAGGTCGAAATAACCATTGAGCAAATTTACCCTTTCTTTTATATTAAGCAGTCCGTTTCCCGACAGTGTTAGCCGGTTGTCCTTATTAAAACCGCAACCATCATCCTGCAACGAAAAATACAAATGGTTTTCTATCTCTTCAATATTCAGATTAATTGTATTGGCATGTGCATGTTTCAGCGTATTGTTCATGGCTTCCTGCGTAATTCGGAACAGGTATATTTCCAGGGTTTTATCGTAGCGTTTTTGTTTAAGGTCGATTAAACAGTTTATTTTAACAGGATGATTTTTTGTAACCTGCTGACAAAGATTTTGCAAGGCTACGGCAAGCCCTAACTCCTTAAGCCCCGAAGGCATAATGTCGTTTGAAATATTTCTGATTTCGCGGATAATATTTGAAAACAGCAGCATTACATCTCCGATAATTGTTTTAATGGACTTTTTATCAGCTTCCAAAGCGCTTTCCAGTTTCATTTTTCCGGTGAGCAGTTGTGGCCCCAGTCCGTCGTGCAGCTCGCGCGATAAGCGTTGTCGCTCTTTTTCCTGTGCGTCAATAACCGAACGAAGACGCAGTTTTTTCTCGTTTTCAATTTTTTCGGCCTGCGCTTTCAGTTGCAACGACATGTCGTTAAACGATTTTGTTAACTGCCCGGTTTCATCGGTTGTTTCTACCGTCAGGGTGTTGCCGTATTGTCCTCTGGCAATTTTTTTGGTTTCGTTTTTCAATTTCACCAACGGCTCGGAGATTCTGCGAGAGATAAACGTAATAAATGCCGCCGAAATTAATGCAATAAGCAAACTTAAATAGATGATGTTATCGCGGATAGAATAGATGGGGATCATGGCTTCTTTGGTATCTATTTCGGCAAGGACAGCCCAATGTATGCCCGAAAAATCAAGCGGGCTATAAGCACTTAAAACGGGGATTTTGCGGTAATCGTGAATTTGCGAAAAGCCCGTTATACCTTTTAGCGCCTGCAAAGCCCCTTTTGTGCTTACTTTGGTTTTAAAAACAGAATTTTTAAAAAACCTCGAATTACTCCGCATCAAACTGTCGCTGCCCACCAAATATACTTCACCGGTTTTGTTAAGCCCGTTGTTGGGGTTGTTTTCGTACATTATTTCATTTATTTTACTGCTGTTAACCATGACAAACAGGGCTCCTTTCCACTTTCCGTTCCCATTAAAAAAGTTTTTTCCTGCAATTAAAACCGTTTGACTGTTGCCATTTGGCAAACGGATTTCCTCAATAAAAGAGTTTTTACTGGCCTGTTGTGAATTACAAGCCTTTTTAAATGCTTTATTATTTATGGCCTTGTGATGATAAGGTTCATCTAAACTAATATAATTTGCCACACAGTCAGCGTTGAAATATATTACGCCGGAATAGCATTCCGAACTGTTTAAAAAGCTGAACAGAAGTTTTTTTTCAGTGGCCATTTGTCCGTTACTGTGGCTCAACAACAATACGGTATCAGTCTGTTTTGCTAAAGATTGCAATAGGATTTGCAGGTGTGGCAAACAAAAAATGTTATCCAAGTCGAGCAATCGCTGTTGAAAAAATTCCGTAATCCGGTCTTTTTTTTCGATACGAACCGAGATAAGCTGGTCGAAAGTACGCGAGAGAAGTGCCTCTTTTTCTTTGTAGTACGAATAACCCCCTACCGCACCGATGGCAAAAAGGTTTAAAAGCAAAAAGTAAACTACCAACTTACGATAAATTGAGTTCATATCCTTTTTCGTTTGTATGACAAATCCGTCGGCTACCTTATTGTTTAACAACCTCTATTCGCCGAAAAACAGCAGATAAGGCTATTTAAAAATAAAGTTTAATTCAAAAACAGCTCCCTGTCGTGTTTTATGCGGTTAAAGGCAATTTGTTTTAACTCATCGGAAGTGTCATAAATAATTTCGGCATCGGTTGGAAACGTAACCGGCTTGTTGTCAATAAGTTTCAGTGTTTCTTTAGTCAGCGCTTCCTTCTCGCCCTCAAAAGTTGCATAGTAATAATCAAACACATATTCGGTGGTTACCGGAAAGGTTTTTAGCAACTGTCCCGTAAGGTTGTCGTAATAATCCAAAGTTCCTTTCACCTGTGCTGTTTTGTGCATATGCGAACGGGTAACATACGCTTTTATAGTTGCGTATCTGGTTTTTTTAACATCATTTCCCAACGAGTCTTTTTTCACATTTCCATGCGCATCCAGTACATATTCCCAGCCGTCTTCAACTTCTTTGGTTTCGGTAATTTTTTCCTGCTGAATCAGTTCGGGAGACACATTTATCTCTTTTAAAAGCAGGTCGATATCAAAATCGTAGTTTATTCCCTCACGGGGATAGGTGTCGAAAACAAGCCACTGCCTGTTTAAAGATGAAAGGCTTATTTTAAGCATCTGTTCTTCATAACTTTTGGGTAAAACAGCCTCCGAATGGTTTTCCATACGAAACAGTACAAAAGCAGTACCCATCTCCAACGCCCTGTTCATCAGCATTTTTGTGTTTTTGTAATTGGGTAAATTTTTATTTATAAACAACAATTCATCATACGCTGTTCGGGCGTCCTGTTTGTTGTTTTGCCCCATCAACACTTTTGCATGTTCGTAATAATAGGCCGCTGCTTTTTTCAAGGCTTCCGCCTGAAGGGTCAAATATTCCTCCTTTTTAAAATTGATTTTTTTAAGTACGCCATCAGGCAACCGGCTTACTTTTTGCTGCCGCGACATCAAATGGTCATAAGCCTCAAAAATATCGCGCCAAATATCGGGCTGGCCGGTTAATTTAAGCTTGGTAATTTTATCAAAATCATCGTTATTAGCCAGCTGAAACGACTTTTTAAGTACTTTAATCTCTTTTGCATTGTCCGGATTTCGCATTATTTTCTTCACCGATTTATCCAGCGAAGCATCATAATCTCCCTGTTCCAACAGTTTGGTGGAGCTTGCACAGGAAACAAGAAAAACCATCAACGAAAAAAAAACAATCTTTTTAAAAATCAACATAATTGTAAAGTTTTTACCCATCCCGGCAGGTGAACATTGCACAGCAGGATATAAAGTTATCAAAGGACAAATATAGAAATAGATACGACAAAAATAACGTTTGATGCCAAAATCAGTTTACCTTTGTACGCCATGAAACGAAAGATTTTATTATTGTTTTTCGGGTTGGGGTTTTTAATAACAAACGCTCAGGACGTTCAAATAGCGCTGCTAAAATACAAGGGCGGCGGCGACTGGTACGCCAACCCTACTTCGTTGCCCAATTTGGTTAAGTTTTGTAACCGGCAGCTGGGAACCGATATTAATCCCGATGTTCCTACTGTTGACGTTGGCAGCTCCGAGTTGTATAATTACCCGTTTGTGCATATTACCGGACACGGCAACATAATTTTCAGCCCGCGGGAGGTTGAAAATTTACGAAACTATTTAATTGCGGGAGGCTTTTTAGAGGTCTCCGATAATTACGGACTGGATAAATATATCAGACGCGAAATGAAAAAAGTGTTTCCCGGTTTGGAATTTGTCGAACTTCCGTTTAACCACCCCATTTACCATCAGCAATTTGATTTTCAGCACGGCTTACCTAAAATTCATCGGCACAATGGCAAAAACGCACAGGGTTTCGGTATTGTTTACAAAGGGCGACTGGTAGTGTTTTACGATTACGAGTGCGATTTGGGCGATGGTTGGGAAGATACCGAAGTTCACCACGATACGCCACAAAAACATTTGGAAGCATTGCGCATGGGAGCAAACATTGTTCAGTATGTATTTGGACAATAAGATGTATAATTTTTTCTATTGATTGGTATGTTTCACGCGAATAATTACCTTTGCATCCCAATTTTTTGATATGAAAGTAATTGCAGACAGTGGATCAACCAAAACCCAATGGGTGGTGCTTGATGGTGGTGAAGTAGTTTTAAATAAAACAACAAAAGGCTTTAATCCGTTTTATTACAGTTCCGACGAACTTGAGAAAGCTTTGTTTAACGAATTACAACACTCCACAGATATTCATCTTATTGACGAAGTTTATTTTTACGGTGCCGGCTGTTCAAATACCGGTAACTGCGCAATGGTTGAAAACTCACTGAAAAAACTCTTTTCCAAGGCCGTTATTCATACCGAACACGATTTAACCGGCGCTGCAGTTGCTTTGCTTCAAGACCGTGCGGGAATAGCCTGTATTTTGGGAACAGGCTCAAATTCGTGTATGTGGGACGGACAAAAGGTAACAGGACATTTGCCGTCGTTGGGTTGGATTTTAGCCGATGAAGGCAGTGGAACATATCTTGGTAAATTGTTGTTGCAAAAAATACTTTCCGGCGAAACAGAACCCGAACTGACACAAAAGTTTTACAGCGCTTTTAAGCTTACTTTTGAATCGACCTTGCATAAAATATACGGCGAGCCAAATCCCAACCGGTTTTTTGCCTCCTTAAGCAAGTTTGCCGGCGAAAATATTCACTTTCAGGGGTGCCGCCAAACCGTAAAACAGTCGTTCTATGACTTTATTGAAAAACAGGTTTCCAAATATCCCGATTATAAAAATCAAACGGTAAGCTTTACAGGCTCAGTGGCATTTGTGTTTCGCGATGTTTTAAAAGAGGTATTAAATGAGCTTGATATTCAACCGGGCATTGTGATGAAAAACCCCATGGACGGCCTGATAAAATACCATTCAAAATAGAGCGTTTTATTAAACGGAGTGCCATGAATATCTGTAAAGCTTAAATGTTCCTGACAATAAGTTCGTAAACATTTTTGTTTTGTCGCATACAGCACTAATTTACATGTATCCGATTGGCTGAAGAGGGTTATTTGTATTATTGTTTTTGTTAACGCATTGCGCTTTTTATGTAGATATGCGGAAATGAGGTTCTAAACGGTTAACCTGTATAATGACAAAAAGTTTATTTTTGCATTTATTTACATTTAATAAGTTATATATGTTTAGAGTTATTTTAGTTGTATTGGTATCAATACTGGTTGTTCCCGGAGTTCAGGCACAAAAAAAAGCAAAACCTCTTAAGGCCCGTTTTTATAATTTACGCGAAGAGCAATATGCCAACGAATCGTTTCAGGGAATTTTGGATAAACACAAAGGTGAGGTAATTTATCTTGACTTTTGGGCCAGTTGGTGCGGCCCTTGTAAACACGAAATGCCTTACTCGCTAAAGATGCAGGAGCATTTTAAAGGTAAAAAAGTTGTATTTATCTACATGTCGGCCGACAGAAGCCCTGCCGCCTGGAAAAACACCGCCCAAAGCCTGAATATTACGGGTGAACACTATCTGCTCAATCAAAAAGTTTACACCGAGCGAAACAAAGTAGTAGAAGTGAAATACATTCCGCGTTACATGATTTACGACAAATCGGGAAAACTTGTAACCGACAATGCTCCGAGGCCAAGCAATCCCAACGCTACAAAAGTTATTGAAGAACTGCTGAGAAAATAGCAGTAAATCCCACATATCCTGCAGAGCACAAAGTAAACAAGTTGTACTGCTAATGATATTGCCCTTTTAAAAGTGGGGGTGTTACGTATCTGTTGACCATAACGAATTTTTTTTACTGTTATCGTAAGCCGTGAAGCATCTGTAATTAAATTTTGGTGTTTATTTTTTTAATTTAGTGCTTATCCTGTGGAATTTGTATTTTTACATTCCACTTGGTTTACCTTGTGGAATAGTTG
>CAYVWX010000073.1:9780-12900 GCA_964455635.1 uncultured Lentimicrobiaceae bacterium
CAATGAGCAAGCTGCAATGGCAAGTAATTGAGAAATAGGTGCTGACAAAACAAGACATCTGTTAAGTGTTGAAGTTGTTTAAAGTTAAGCAGATATGATTTACATAACAAGGTAAACGGTATGGAAGCAGACAACAAACATCGGTATAATTTTATTATGGCAGGAGTTTACCTGGCGGTTATTGTTATTGTGGGGATTGCCGGATATATGATTTTGGAGAATTACAATTTTGTGGATGCCTTTTATATGACAATAATAACGGCTTCAACGGTTGGTTTCAGAGAGGTGGGGCCCCTGTCGGATGCCGGAAAAATATTTACCGTAATTTTAATTATTTCGAGCATCGGGGTATTAACCTATTTTTTATCGCAGTTTACACAGAGTGTTTTGCAAAGTCAGATAAACTTTATTTTTAAAGGATATAGCAGAAAATCAAAATTAAAGAGAATGGAAAATCATGTAATAGTTTGCGGTTACGGCCGAAACGGGAAACAGGTAGTTAGTGAGCTGCAGTCGTTTAACGAGTCGGTAGTGGTTATTGATAAAGACCATGAAATTGTAATCAATAACATGGGCAGAAGTGTCAGGTTTATGGAGGGCGATGCCACGGCCGATGAAATACTTTTAAAAGCCGATATTAAAACCGCAAAGGCGTTGATTACCTCTTTACCCAACGATGCCGACAACCTGTATGTTGTATTGACAGCGCGTTCACTCAATGCTTATTTGAATATTATCAGCCGTGCTTCGGACGAAAGTTCCGAAAAAAAATTGCGCATTGCCGGGGTTGACAGTATTGTAATGCCCGAGCGGGTTGGAGGTGCTCACATGGCCTCTATGGTTACGCAACCCGAAGTGATTGAGTTTTTGGAGCATCTGAATATCCACGATGAAGCCTCTGTTGTTTTGCAGGAAATTGCTGTTGAAAAGCTTCCTCAGTGGTTAAAGGGAAAACCGTTAAAAGAGGTTCAGTTGCGAAAAATAACAGGTGCTAACATAATAGGCATTAGAAAAGCTACCGGCGAATTTCTGATTAACCCCGATCCCGACAGGATGCTGATGGATAATTTTAAACTTTTTGTACTGGGTACACGCCAGCAGATTGAAGCACTGAAAACGCTTCTCGAAATTGAAAAGAAATCTGAAAGTTAATTATTTACCCTATTTTTGTATTCTGAAACCGGATTTTTACGTGCTTTTGTTTAAGCATGGCATTACAAAATCCCGGTACCAAAAACCATAATTTATCTTATTGTTATGAACAATTCATTCTCACCTCTGACTTTTCCCGCCTTGCTTAAACGGTCGGTTGAGCTTTATTCTCAACGTCCTTCGGTAGCCTTTGTTGCCGATACGCCCATTACCTATCACGATTTTTATGAACGGGTGCTGGCCGTTGCTGCCATGCTTGAAGGTATGGGTATAAAATCTAACGACAAGGTAGCCTTGTTAAGTGCCAACATGCCAAATTGGGGTGTTGTTTATTTTGCCATAACCTATCTGGGCGCGGTAGTTGTGCCTCTGTTGCCTGATTTTAGTGAGCAGGAAATAAAAAATATTCTGGAACATTCCGAAGCAAAAGCTATTTTTGTTTCGCGGGCGCTCATTTCAAAGGTAGAAAAGTTAAAGATAAATTCATTAAAAACCCGTATTCATATTGAAGACTTTTCGGTGTGTAAGGGTAAAAATTTATTGTTTAAACTGGGCAGTAAGCCGGTTAACAATTATTTGGTTACCGAAGATATGCTGGCGGCAATTATTTATACTTCGGGAACAACCGGAAAGTCGAAAGGAGTAATGCTTACCCATAAAAATATCTGTTCCAATGCGGTAGCCAGTCGCTCTGTTCAGGAAATTTTGCCCGACGACAGATTTTTATCCATTCTACCCATGTCGCACACCTACGAAAATACCATCGGATTTGTGCTTCCCTTTATTTCAGGCTCCAGCATATATTACCTGCGTAAGCTTCCTACTCCGGCGGTTCTGCTTCCGGCTCTGGAACTGGTAAAACCTACTTTAATGTTGTCGGTTCCGCTCATTATTGAAAAAATATACCGCAGTAAAATTTTGCCCGCTTTTAACGATAAAAGCTTCACCAGAATGCTTTACAAAAAGCCGGTTTTCAGGAAAATGTTAAACCGGATGGCAGGAAAAAAACTACGAGCCATGTTTGGCGGCCATCTTAAGTTTTTTGGAATTGGAGGAGCCAAGCTGGATAAGGAGGTTGAAGCTTTTTTGCGGGAGGCAAAGTTTCCGTACGCTATTGGTTACGGACTTACCGAAACATCGCCGTTGTTGGCAGGAGTTAATCCTAAAAACACAAAGTTGCAGTCAACAGGGCCTGCGCTGGAGGGCGTCACTTTAAAAATTCATAATCCCGATGCTGAAACCGGCGAAGGCGAAATTTGGGCTAAAGGGCCTAACGTGATGAAAGGATATTATAAAGAACCCGGGCTTACAAAAGTCGTGCTTTCCGATGACGGTTGGTTTAAAACGGGTGATTTGGGATTTTTGGATAAAGATGGTTTTTTGTTTATCAGAGGGCGCAGTAAAAATGTTATCCTTGGCCCCGGCGGTGAGAATATTTTTCCCGAAGATATTGAATCGGTTATTAATAATTATCCGCATGTTCAGGAGTCGCTGGTGGTTGAAATGAAAGGTAAGTTGGTGGCACTGGTGCATTTCGATCGCGATAGCGTAGAGCTTAAATACCGGGAAATGAAAGAAAAAGTATCCGATTTTTCAGATTTTGTGGAGCAAAAATTTGAAGAGATGAAAAACGAAATCCGCACCTATGTTAATTCAAAAGTTAACAGGTTTTCGCGCATTGCCGAAGTAAAACTTCAGGAGGAGGAGTTTATTAAAACCGCCACCAAAAAAATAAAAAGATTTCTTTATACCGGCGACAACAATAAAAAAACCGCCTGATTGCTCAAGCGGTTTTTTCTGTTTTTCGTAGTCCGTACGGGATTCGAACCCGTGTTACCAGGATGAAAACCTGGCGTCCTGACCTGACTAGACGAACGGACCTTGTGTCGTTTCTGTTAACGTGGCGGCAAAAGTAGATATTTTTTTTATATCTCCAAGAAATATTTTTAAAAAGTTGACTTTATTTTT
>CAYVWX010000074.1:0-12848 GCA_964455635.1 uncultured Lentimicrobiaceae bacterium
AATGAACAAGGATTGAAGTGCCTAAAATGCCTAAAGTTTGGAGTGCCTAAAGTAAATGACACGACGTAGCTACAAAATACCAAACGTAAAAACCATTCACGAATGGTTTCCTTACAACAACCGCAAGCTGTTTTATAATCATCGGCAGGATTGCAAATCCTGCCGAGCTTGGGGGGAGTTTGGAATACCTAAAGTAAATGACACGACGTAGCTTCAAAATACCAAACGTAGAAACCATTCACGAATGGTTTCCTTACACCAACCGCAAGCCGTTTTGTTATCATCGGCAGGATTGCAAATCCTGCCGAGCTTGCGTCTGGTAACGAGTTTAGGTATTTTGTATTTTAACATTTGGAATTTATTTGTTATTTGATTTTTGTTATTTGTTATTTTTAACCCGAAAGCAGGTTTTGTTTATTTGTGATTTGTCCGGTTAAATTGCATTTAGGCAAATATAAATTACTTATTTTGCATAGGAAATTTCCAGAAGCAGAATTTATTAATTTCTTACAAAGGGGCAGGTGATGAAAAGGGTTTTATTTACAGTAATTTTAGTAACCATTTTTGGAAATATTTTTACGCAAAATATTTTTAAAGCATTATTAAAAGATGACGACACAAAAGAACCGCTCATTTTTGCAAATGTTGTTTTAAAAAATACCACAACAGGGGCAACAACAGATACAACCGGAACAGTAATAATAAAAAATATTCCCAACGGAAAACAAACCTTTACATTCTCTTATGTAGGTTATCGCAGCAAAGAAAAAACTTTTACATTTCCGCTTAATCAAAAAAATCCGATTACAATATATCTTGAAAAATCAGCAGTTTTACAGCAGGTTGTTGTGTATTCAACACGGACAAATAACAGAATAGAAGAAATCCCCACAAGAATAGAAGTTTTGGGAAATGAGGAGGTTAATGAAGAAGCGGCCATAACACCCGGTAACATATCCAAACTTCTTGGCGAAACATCGGGTATTCAGGTACAACATACTTCTGCCATATCCGGAAATGTAAGTTTTCGTATTCAAGGGCTGCCGGGAAAATATACCCAATTATTGAAAGACGGATTTCCGGTTTACAGCGGATTTTCATCGGGATTGAGCTTGTTGCAGATACCTCCCCTTGATTTGCAGCAAGTTGAAATAGTAAAAGGCTCGGCATCTACACTTTATGGCGCCGATGCCATCGCGGGAATTGTAAATTTAATAACTAAAAAACCCGGTGATAAACCTGAATTTTCGGTATTGATAAATCAAACACACAAAGGAGGAAGGGATTTGAGTTCGTATTATTCGGCTAAAAAACACAAGTTCGGGGTTACCATGTTGGCAAGTATTAACACGCAAAAACCAATGGATGTAAGTGGAAATTCGTTTACCGATATTCCTGAATACAACAGGGCTCTTTTTTCACCCGGAATATTTTATAATTATAATAAAAACAACCATTTATATCTCGGTTTCTCCTCTGGTTTAGAAAACCGGCTGGGAGGTGATATTAACGTAATTGAAGATAATGCCGACAGTTTACATTCGTTTTTTGAACAAAATAAAACAAAAAGATTTAGCAGTAAATTCAAATATGAACATGTTACTGTTTCGGGAAGTGTTTTTACCATTAAAGCATCGTACGGAAATTTTAAAAGAAAATTAAAAACCAATACCAATACATTTTCAGGTGTTCAAAACAATATTTACGCTGAGTTAACCTATGTAATAAATTTAAAAAGTCACAAATTAGTTACGGGCGTTAATTTTTATTCTGATAAATTCCGGCAGACTCACCCCGATAGTTATTCGTTGAGTTACAGCTATCAAACAGCGGGCATTTTTATTCAGGATAACTGGAAATTGTCAAACAAAATGAAATTGGAACCGGGTATCCGGTATGATTATAATATTCAAAAGGGTGGTTTTTTTGTACCCCGCCTGGCTTTAATGTATCATTTTACAAACAAGTTTTTCACCAGATTAAGTGGCGGGTTTGGCTACAAACTACCCACACCATTTACCGACGAAGCCGAAAGAACAAGGTATCAAACGGTAATAATGCCATCTGCCCTGCAGGTTGAAAAATCAGCTGGCATGAACCTTGATTTTAATTTTAAAACAGCTGTTTTTGAAAAATTATTTTTGAATATTAATCAGGCTTTTTTCGTTACGGATATTAATCATCCTGTCATTGTTAATGGTGATAGTTTGCAAAAACAAATTGTTTGGTACGAAAATGGAAACGGTGCCATTTTAAGTAAAGGAATGAATACCAACATTCGTCTGTCGCTTGACGAACTGACTTTGTACATTGATTATACCTATTTAGATGCTCAAAAAACTTACGACAACAACAAACAGCTTGAGCTGACACCACAAAACAGATTAACAGCCACACTTGCGTATGAAGATGAAGAAAATGGTTTGAAAGCGGGGTTGGAAGCTTTTTATTTTGGCAAACAATATATTGAAAACGGCAACAAAACACCCGATTATTGGTTGCTTGGAGCATCGGCTCAAAAAACATTCGGCCACTTTACCATTGCATTAAATGTTGAAAACATTTTGGATGTTCGTCAAACCCGATATGAAAACATCGTAAGTGGTCCGGTTACAAATCCGAATTTTAATGAGCTTTATGCACCGTTGGATGGAATAATGGCAAATGTTGTGTTAAAATTTAATTTGTTTTAAAAATGTAACGTGCTTAATGTAAATAACACAACATATTTACATTATACCAAACGTAGAAACCATTCACGAATGGTTTCCTGCACACCAAACAAAAACTGTTTTATTATCATCGGCAGGATTGCAAATCCTGCCGAGTAATCGAATAAACGTAGTTGCAAAGTAACAAATGTAGGAGCTTTTCACGAAAAGCTCATGCAGTAAGACCTGATTATAAATCCGGTTGAGCCGTAGGGTCAGGATTACAAATCCTGACCGGCATATTTAATTTTGTGATTTTATTGTCATTCTGTTTGGCAGCGGGACAATGTTTTACATCCATTTCTTTTTACGGAAATAAAATACCAAAAGGGCTGCAGTAACCGTCATTATTCCCATTAATATCCAAAAAGCAAAAATATTTTCCTGAAGTGGTAAAAAAACATTCATTCCGTAAAGGCTGGTCACAAAAGTTAAAGGAAGTATGATGGATGAAATCAGCGTAAGAATCTTCATGATTTCATTGGTTTTATTGGTCTGCATGGAGTCGAAAGTAACCGAAAGGCCTTCAATAAGTTCGGCGTAGTCTTCGGTCATATCCCAAATTTTGTTGTAATAGTCGAGTATGTTACCCCAGTAGTCTTCCATGTTGTCGGCATATCCTTTAATGCCTCCCGATTCAAATTTATTAAAAACCCGCAGTTGAGGTTTAAACATGGTGTTTAACACGATAATGTTTTTACGTGTTACCGACATCCGCTCAATAATTCGTTCGGGATGTATGTTAAACAGCTCGCGATTTAAAAGGTCTAATTCCAAGCCCATTTTTCGCATAATAAATATCGATTCGGTCATCAGCCTTTCAAGAATAGCATATAAAAGTGCATCGGAGGTGGCTACTTCAAAATCTTCATCATTTTTTTCCTGCTCGGCAGCTTCTTTAAAAAGCTTATCGATAACCCAGTGCGATTTTCCAACGGAAATTATATAGTCTTCACCCCAAAATATTTTTACTTCTTTGGGCTTAATAAACCGGTTTTGACTGTCAAATTTGGGAAAATGAAGGATGATAAAAAAGTAATCGTCGTAAACGTCAATTTTAGGCCGTTGGTTGTTTTGCCGGCAGTCTTCAATATCGAGCGGGTGAAAATGAAATGTGTTTATTAAATATTCAAAATCTTTCTCCGACGGGTTACTAACGTGATGCCATTTAAGCCTTCCCCCTAATTTTACGGTTTCTATCATAGGTTCATCTCCTATGTTTTAAATAATATTGTTGTCAGCAATATTTCGGTATTAACATTTTTTATCTGATGCCAAAAGTAGTGAAAAGTAAACAAAACCGGCGATGAACAAAATAAAAACTTTAAAGTTTAGGGCACAAACAAGGTAAGTAATTGTGTATTAAGCGTTGTTTTTTTAATAATACTGGTTGTAATCAGGTAATATTCAAATTCATTTTAATACGTGAAACAACCATATCAATGGCGACTCTGTTTTTTCCTCCCTGCGGGATGATAACATCGGCATAGCGTTTGGTTGGTTCAATAAATTGTTGATGCATGGGTTTAACAAACCGGTCGTAATGGTTCAGGGCATCGTTGTAATTACGGCCTCTTTCCTGAATGTCGCGGCGAATGATACGCATAAGCCTGTCATCGCCGTCGGTATCAACAAAAAGTTTAATATCGAGCATATTTCTAAGCTCTTCGTTGGTAAAAATTAATATTCCTTCAACAATAATAACAGGATGGGGGTCAACGGGAATGTTTTCTTTGGCACGTGCACAGGTAACATAAGAGTAGATAGGCATTGGAATGGTTTCGCCCTTTTGAAGCCTGTTTACATGATTAATCAACAGGTCGAATTCAATGGAGTTGGGATGGTCGAAATTAATTTTTTCTTTCTCTTCCTGCGATAGATGTCCGTTGTCGTAATAATACGAATCCTGCGAAACAACAGCAACCGCATGAGAGGGGAGCTCTTCTACAATTTTTTTAACAACGGTTGTTTTTCCGGAGCCACTCCCTCCGGCAATTCCTATAATGAGCATGACGGTTGATTAAATATTTTGCCAAATATATAAAAAAGTAGTTTGTGGCTGTAACGGGTTTTTTATATTCCTATTTAAGGCTCCACTTTGCACCTTCTTTTGTATCTTTTATTACGATGCCCAATTTGGCAAGGTCGTCACGTATTTTATCAGAAGTGGCATAATCTTTATTTTGTTTGGCATTTTGACGAACCGACAGAATTGTTTCCATCAGATAATCGATTATTTTATCGTTTCCGCCGGAGGCTTTTTCGTCGCGCATACCGAGAATTTCAAAAATAAAAGTGTGCAGGAATGATTTTAAGAAGTCGATATCTGCCTGCAGAAGTTGTGCTTTGCCATCGTTAACCTGATTGATAATTTTGGCCACTTCAAAAAGATGAGCAATAACAACAGGGGTGTTTAAATCGTCATCCATGGCTTCGTAACACAGGCTTTCGTATTTATGCACTTCTGTGCTGCTTTGTGCCGATGGTTTTAAATCGTTTAGCAGATGCAGGGCGTGTAACAGTCGGTTTAAGCCTTTTTCGGCAGCTACCAGTGCATCGTTGCTAAAATCGAGGGTGCTGCGATAGTGAGCCTGTAAAATAAAAAATCTGATGACCATGGGGCCGTAGGCACGGTTAAGCGACGGGTGAGTGCCGTTAAAAAACTCATCGAGGGTGATAAAGTTGTTGAGCGATTTACCCATTTTTTGGCCGTTAACGGTAATCATGTTGTTGTGCATCCAATATTTTACCGGATCGTGGCCATTGGCAGCATTGGCTTGTGCTATTTCCGATTCGTGATGCGGAAAAAGCAGATCCATGCCTCCTCCGTGAATGTCAAAGGTTTCGCCAAGGTATTTTTTACCCATGGCCGAGCATTCCAGGTGCCAGCCGGGATAACCTTCGCTCCAGGGTGACGGCCAGTGCATAATGTGTGTGGGATCGGCTTTTTTCCAGAGGGCAAAATCAAAGCTGTTTTTCTTTTCTTCCTGCCCAGCCAGTTCGCGGGTATTTTCAATGAGTTCGTCAATTTTCCGGCCCGACAGTTTCCCATAGTGGTAATCTTTGTTGTACTTTTCAACATCAAAATAAACAGACCCTTCCGACTGGTATGCATAGCCGTTTTCAAGGATTTTTTTTACCATCTCCATCTGTTCGATAATATGTCCTGAGGCTGTGGGCTCGATACTTGGATGCAGGGTGTTAAGCTGATCCATGTTCGTGTGGTAACGATCGGAGTAATATTTTACAATTTCCATGGGTTCAACTTCTTCAAGACGGGCTTTTTTCTGAATTTTATCCTCTCCCGAATCGGCATCGTTAACAAGGTGTCCCACATCGGTAATGTTGCGCACATACCTGACCTTGTAACCGATGTGTTTTAAATATCGAAACAAAATATCGAAAGTAATGGCAGGCCTGGCATGGCCTAAATGTGCGTCGCCGTAAACAGTTGGCCCACATACATACATACCTACATGAGGTGGTTTAATGGGTTGAAAAAGTTCTTTTTTTCGCGACAGGGTATTATAAATTTTCAGCTTATGTTCCATAACATTAATTATTTGGTTGCAAAATTAGTAAAGGTATCGGATTTATCGGGCCGGGAACAGCGGAAAGTTTTTATGGGAAACGGTATGGCCGTGTGGCCCGGGTTTAAAATTTGCGGTTTAGCTGCTCCATAATTTCAAATACAGCCGGACATACGGCAGTGTTTTTTAAAGTGATATCCAATGCCTGATAAAACCGTTTTCGGTTGGTGTGTGGGTACTCTCTACAGGCTTTGGGGCGGTGTTTGTAAACCATGCAATAGTTGTCGGGCATTAAAAACGGACAAGGCATATTTTTAAAAACATAATCGTTGTCTTCGTCAAGCCGTAAATAGTCTTCAATAAATTTTCGCGGTTTTATTTTTAGATGCCCCGATAATCGGGCTATGTCGTTGTCGGTAATTCGGGGGCCGAGGGTTTTGCAGCAGTTGGCACAAGCCAGGCAGTCGATTTTTTTAAAAGCTTCGTCATGAAGCGCATGAACAATGTTGTCGAGTGTTTTTGGTTTTTTTGCTTTTAGCTTTTTAACAAGCAACTTGTTTTGAGTTTCGGCCTGTTTAGCTTTTTTAGCCAGACTGTTAAGTGTGTTTTTCATGGGTTATAAACAATTATACCGGTTTGCTTTTTATATCTTTTCAGGTATTAAGGTTGTTTAGTTTTTTATTTCTGTCGTCAATTGTTTTTATTATCCGTTCAAAATATTTTTCAAAAGACTCGTTTTGTTTAGCGGGAATTGTTTCAACAGCAATTGAGAAGTTATCGATTAAATCTCCATTTTCTTTAAACTTTTTTTCTAATAATTTTTCATCCCCCGTTTCCCAATATTGTCCATCATCAATTAGTTCAAATTCTTCAAAATATTTTCTTTGGTTCAAATAACGAAACAGCTGAATAACAGTTTTGTGAACAAACACTCCGGCAAACTGTGTTTTAGTTGAAAGCATATATAAAAAATCATTTTCAGACTCTTTCGCCGAATTACCATAAAACTTTAAATGAACAATACTTGACATTTTGTAGTTTGATAAAAAACATATGGAAATTGTTTCACAATGTGGAGGCGTAATGCTTATTCCATAAATTTTATCATTGTAAAATTGAATATCATCCTGAATGTTGTCGGGGAATGATTCCTCATATATTTGAAATTTCCACTTAAAGGTTTTTGCAATTTCTTTAACTTCTGTTATTAAATCAGACAGATTTGCATTTTTATTAAACTTTCCGCTGTAGTAAAAACTTAGTCCCATTTTATTTTTTTGCTAAATAATTAATTTTCAATATTTTTTTGATAAGCAATTCCTTTTTTAGTTAAACGATATTTTTGATTTTTACTGTTTGGCTTATCGGGTATGGTCATTTCTATATGACCGGCCAGTAAAGATTTTTTTAAATATTCTTTATAAAAATATGCTCTATTTACTATTCCAAGTTTATTCATAAGTTCCTCTCTGTTATATTCTTTATTCTTTTCCAATAAAGAAATAAGTTTTTTAACTTGTGTGGTATCTTGTGTGGTATCTTGTGTGGTATCTTGTGTGGTATCTTGATTTTTAATGTATTCAAGATATTCTTTTTCGTAAGGAAATGATACTTCAAAAAAGTTATCGGTTATTTTAAAAATATCTTTCCTGTAAAATTTAAGAATACGGTGTATGCCTGACCCAAGGTGTTCCACCAACTCCAAATCACTGAAAATACGCATTATTTCACGGTTACGAGGCATTGACCTACCTTGCAAAAATTCCTCCATACTTAACCCGCTTACCAATCCGCCATAAGAAGTAATGGTTAATCTGTCGGAATAAATTTCAACCACAGGCGTTATTTCCCTTGAATAATCGTTATGCACCATTGCATTAATAAGTGCCTCACGTAAGGCTGTTTTGTTAATCATTTCTTTTTGAAAGCGCTCGGGAGCACCGGTTATTTTAGTAAAAGTTCGGTTTTCAATTTGTAATTTGTCTAAAATATTTTTAGTAATTTTTACAAGAGAACAAAAACCAAATTCTTCGTTTTCAGTCAAATCCATTTTATCAAAACCGGAATACTTTGCTACTTTAAACGAAAGTGTGTTATTGTCAGCTAACAGATAAGCAATATAATTGTATTTTCCATCATCAGTAAAAAAATCGAGGTTTTTAAGAAATAAATTCGTGATATTCATTCCCTTTTCCTCATAATAAATTTTTAGCTGTTCAAAAGTTAAGTCTGCTTTTGGCGAAACAATATTTCTTAATGAAGTATGTGTTCGCTGAGCATAGAAAGTATCAATCATTCCTCTGTTCATAGGCTGAACACCACTACCAACCCGAATAAAACAGCCTTTGGGTGACATTCCATATTTTTTTATGTAGTAAGGTTTCTCTGTTCCACGACTAACAATAATTTTAACAATAGTTTTATTTTCTTTTTCAACAGGATAAACATCAAAAAGGCCTAAGCAAGAGGGCTCAATATTATTTTTAATTCTATCGGAGATAATTAACTGTAGTTTGTCAGCATCATCAATACCAAGTATATATCCGTTATTATCAACGCCAATATAAATATCGCCGCCTTTTTCTGAATTTAAAAATGCCACAACCTCTTTTTCTAATTTATCGTTAAGCATTGATTTAAACTCGGTTAAATTATCCTCTTGCCACATAATTAACTTGTCTTTTATTGCTTTTCCGAAGGATCTGTTAATACATTTATTTGCTGCCAGGTTGTAAATATACTTTGAAAACCCTTTGCTTAAGATTATATTTTACATAATCTTTATGCATCTTGCTTTGAATTTTTCGAGTCCGCCTTTTTTACTACAATAACCAACTACTTTTCTTTCAAAAGTTCTTTGGTGCTTAATAATCCGCAGGCAGCATCAATATCTTGTCCGCGCGAAGCGCGTATGGTGGTAACAATACCTTTTGCGTTCAGTGCATCTTTAAAGGCCATAAGGCTTTTTTCGTCGGTGCCGTTTAACAGGGAACCCGGATTGGTGTGAAACCTGATGAGGTTGATGCGACAGTTGATGCTGTTGAGCAGGCGGGCAAGCTCGTTTACGTGCCGGCGGCTGTCGTTAACACCGCCGAAAACAATGTATTCAAACGATACCCTGCGATGCCGGTCGAAAGGATATTTTTTTACTTCGTTAATAATTTCTTTAACGGGATAAGCTTTGTTTACCGGCATCAGGGCCGATCTTTCATCGCCGAAAGGGTTGTGGAGGCTAATGGCTAAATGGCATTTGCTTTCATCTAAAAATCGTTTCATGGCCGGAATAATACCGATGGTAGAAACCGTTATTTTCCGGGGGTTCCAGCCATATCCCCATTCGGCGGTTAATATTTCAAGGCTTTTCAATACCTCGTCAAGGTTGTCAAGCGGCTCGCCCATTCCCATATATACCAAATTGGTTAACAATTCCGATTCGGGTATGGAGGTTATTTGATTAAGAATTTCTTTGGCCGACAGGTTTGCCTGAAACCCCTGTTTTCCGGTGGCACAAAAGCTGCAATTCATTTTACAGCCCACCTGCGACGATACACACAACGTATGACGTTTGGGCTCAGGAATATAAGCCGCTTCGATGTATCCTTTAATGTCGGATTTAAAAAGATATTTTTTGGTACCGTCGGAAGAGGTTTGAACCGTGCGCGGCTCCGTTAGCCCGATTGTGTATTTTTCAGCCAACATTGTGCGGGCTTTTTTCGACAGGTTGGTCATTTGTTCAAACGAAGAAGCCTGTTTGTTATAAAGCCACTGTGACAGCTGTTTGGCAGTAAATGTAGGCAATCCCAGTTGATTGGTTATCTCCTGAAGTTCCGTTAATGTTTTTCCGAAAAGAGGTTCGCTCATAATTAAATAGTTTAAGAAACCAGATGTTTTGCTTCGGCAAGTATTTTTTTAATGCTGCTTTCGCTAAAGTTAAGTTCACGCAACTTTTGTTTGTTGCTTTCAAGCTCGCGACACAATACCAGATTGTTTTCAAGTAACAGTTCTTTGTCCTTTTTTCGCAGCGATTGCAGCGCCGTAACGGGATAAAAACCGCTGTTGTCAATCCATTCGCGCAAGCTGTTTCCTGCCGGATAATCCCAGCTGATAATTTTAAGCCCCACACATTTTGCAAAGGCTTTTGCATCTTCGGTAAACCGCGTGTTGGTGGCAACCATACCGAAAAAGTTAATACCGTTGAGTTCGGGTTGTTGTTTCCAAACTTCTTTAATATCTAAAAAGCGCGACTGAATATACAGCGGTACTTTAACATCGCTTTTTTGTGTTATGCTGCTGTGAAACTTACATTCAACCATTATTTGTTCGGTGCCGTTGTTGGCAATAACATCGGTTTCGTGGGTAACACATTTGCCTTTTATAATCTGGTTGACAAAGGTTTTGTATCCACGATTTTCAAATAAACGTCCCAAAAATTTTTCAAAGGGATATCCCGAAGGCCCCAAACTCATTACGGCATTTTTTAATCGATACCGGCCTGCCGTTCGTTTTGATTTGTTGCGAAGCAGGTTATAGGCGATGCGGTAAATTTTTTTGGTCGAAATACCATTATACAGCTGTTTTAAAACCTCTTGTTCAACAAGGTTTACCTCGGTTTCGGTAGCGCCTGACCGGCGAAGGGCTGTTTTTAATTTTTCGACATTAAAAAAATCTTTTTCTCCGGTATTTTTTACTACTACTGTAGAATTGTATTGCTCAATCATTATTTCCGGTTTCTGTAATTACAGCTTTTTTAAACGCATCTAAAGTATAGGCCTTGCTAACTGCATACGAGCCAATTTGGGTACGGCGTAAGGCGGTTAGGTAAGCACCGTTATTTAATTCTTTGCCAAAATCGCGCACCAGCGAACGAATGTAAGTGCCTTTACTGCTTTTAACATAAAAATCGATAAGCGGCAGGTTGATGTTAAGCAGGTTAAAATCGTGAATTATTACCTTTCGTGGTTTTATTTCACGATGTTCTTTTTTACGGGCATGTTCGTAGGCCCGCTTACCGTCAATTTTAACAGCTGAATAAAGCGGCGGGATTTGGTTTATTTCACCGAGAAATTTTTTTGCGGTTTGGTTCAGGTTTTCCACCGAAACGGTGTCGATGGAAAAGTGTTGATCTTCCCCGGTTTCTTTGTCAAACGACGGCGTAGTTGCACCCAGTTTCATTTGTCCCACATAAACTTTATCCATTCCCTGAAACGTATCTATTTGTTTGGTCATTTTGCCGGTACAAACAATTAAAAGCCCGGTAGCCAATGGATCCAGCGTGCCGGCATGCCCTACTTTAAGTTTTTTAAGGTTATATTTTTTACGTAAAAACGAACGGATAAAGTTAACCACATCAAACGATGTCCATTCCAACGGTTTGTCAATCAGCAGCATTTCGCCTTGTACAAAATCGAACGCCATCAGGAAATTGTTAAATCAACACCGAAAAGATAAAGAACAAGAATGATTACTCCAACCACAATACGATAGTAACCAAACAGTTTAAAGCCGTGATTTGTTAAAAAACTGATGAATGATTTTATGGCCAACAGTGCCACAATAAAAGCAATAACATTTCCAAAAATCAATAATCCTATGTTGTCGGAAGTAATGGCTTCGTGATTTTCGAGGAGTTTATAGCCCGAAGCGGCGACCATGGTAGGCACCGCCAGAAAAAAGGAAAACTCGGCAGCAGCTTTTTTATTCATTTTTTCAATCATACCGCCAATAATAGTGGCTGCCGAACGCGATGTGCCGGGAATCATGGCCAGCACCTGAAAAAGTCCGATGATGAAAGCATTTTTGTAAGTTACGTCTTCTTTACCTTTTACGGCGGTAGTTTCAAACCATTTGTCCACCAAAACCAAAATAACGCCGCCAATTATCAGCATAATGGCTACAACATAAATACTTTCAAGAAGCTGGTCGATGTAGTCGTGGAGCAGCAGCCCGAAAAAAGCGGCGGGTAAAAATGCCACAAAAAGCTTGTAATAAAATTTCAGCGACTGAAAAAATCGCTTCCAATAAAGTACCACTACCGATAAAATAGCACCAAACTGAATGTTAACGATAAAGGCTTGAATAAAGTCGTTACTTTTCATGCCCATAATTCCCTCGGTAAGAATCATGTGTCCGGTGGATGATACGGGAAGAAACTCCGTGAGTCCTTCTACTATCGCTAAAATAAGCGCGTGAAACCAGGTCATAATAAAATATTAAGTAAAGAAATTAATTTTTTTCCGACGGACGTTTTAATACGGCCCACATTTCAACGGCGAAACCTGCTATTAACAACAGGGGAGCAATGGTAAGGCGTTGAGCATCGAAAATAGAGGGGCTGAATTTATTGGGGTCATCGGAGCCTCCGCCAATCATTAAAATAAACCCCAGTACCAAAAGGAATAATCCGATAAAAAGATATTTGTAATTTTCTTTACGAAACGGGAAAAGATTTTCCTGGTTTTGTTTTTTGTTTTTTGCCTCTTTTTTCATGTGTTTATAATTTTGTATTTACCCTTTAGAATTTGAAGACTATTCCACAGGGTGAACCTGTTAATATGTTTTTTTATGTTTTGTCATGATTTTCGGCTTCGCCATCGAAAATCCCGCCAAA
>CAYVWX010000075.1:0-12682 GCA_964455635.1 uncultured Lentimicrobiaceae bacterium
GTTCACAAATTCGGGCGAAGCATATTCGTAATAGGCAATGGTGTTGGGCATTATATGCAACATACCCCACTGATGGCCGTCAATAAAAAAGCCCAGTGTAGCCGAGCCCGCTTCCGTTTTGATGCGGCACCAGTTATTGACCAGTTTTTTGGAATTACCCGAATGAATCGGCGTTCGTACCGGTACCCAGTTTTGGGTGGAAAAATAGCGGTATTTAACAATTCCCTCGGCACGGATAATTTTTGAACTTGATTTTTTTAACGGCACACGCGGGATGTCTTTTTGTAACAATTCCGTTATTTTTTGAAATATGTTTTCCGACTCGGTAATGGGGTTGTCACCGGGAAAAACATCCTGTATGGCAGGCGAATGGATGTACCCATGTTTGGCAAACCAATCTTTTGGAAAGGGATAATCTTTTACTCCGTTCAGCTTAGCCGATGAAATGGTAACCACACCATCGTCGCCGGCAAACTCCTTTTGTGAGGTTCCCCAGGTGTGAAACCAACTGTCGGGCAGGTACAGAGCCGATCGTTTGCGGATTCCGTAAAGAATGGCATATTGCACGTTGGTATCCAGATGACGGCCTTCGCTTTCACCTTCATTCAGTATTTTAAAAAACCGGCTGTCGTTGCGCAGCTGGGCACTGGCAATTTGATGGTACTTTTGATTTCGTGCAGCCCAATAGCCCAAACGCTCATCAATCCACGAAGCTCCGTGATTGGGTGTCCCCACCATGATCAGTTTGCGAACATCGTTTAAAATAACAGGCTTTTTAAACCGATTGGCTTTAAGTTCATCGTGCGAAAGCTTTACATCATAAGGAATGTAAATGCCGGCGGCTTTTCCGTACCTGGCCATATTGCTGATGTAGTAGCGACTGATTAATCCGCCCATGCTGTGTGCTACAATATCAGCCCTCTTTTGCAGGAAATTGTTTTCTTTATAAGCGGCACGTACTTCCTGAATGTATTTGCCCAGCTTTTCCGATTGCCGTTCAATGGTTGATTCGTCGGCAGGGCCTTTGTAATATTCCCTCACAACAGGTTCGTACTTTTGAGTGCGCAAATAGTTGGCCAGCTTCTCCCAGGTCTGCTCGTTTCCGGTAAAGCCGTGCACCAACATTACAGGCGGACGGGTTACCCTGATTAAAAAAGTATATTTTCCGGGATTGCCCTCTTCGTCTTCGTAAGTAATGGTAACGGGCACTTCGGCTACCCACAGCAAAGGCGACAATATTTTGCCGGCAGCGTCGGATTGTAAGGGGATGTGCTTATTAAGCATATCGTTTGTGAGGTACAAAGGCGGGACATACTCCATGGTTCCTGTGCCGTCTTCGTCAACTACCAAAGCAAGATTAAGCATGGTGTGGCGTACAAACGCCCCTAAGGAGGGCTGCTTTGCAATAACCGTGCGGGGGTCGATGCCGCTGACTTTTACCTTTAGTTTTAGTGTGGTAAACCCGTCGGAAACAATGCCGAAGGTGTCTTTAACGGAAGACCCCAAATCGTCGCAAAAAACATCTACCCCTATTTTTTTGAGTAAGATAGTCGTGTTTTGACTGTATGGTTTATGGCCGTCTCCTGCTCTTTTAATGGCAAAGTTTCCCGATGAATCGGATAAAACAAAACCGTCAATGCCCTCAAAAGTAATTTTAGCACCTTGTATGGGAATGCTGTCGCTGCCCAAAATCTTACCTGTTAAGGTAAATTCGGAAGCCTGCAGGGAACGTTTTTTTAATGCACCCGAAAAAGATGCGTAACCCGGGGCGGACACATTATATATTATTTGGTCGCCTTTTTTGTTTTCTTCCATCCCTGCACCGCAATAAAGGGCGTCATAATCAACTACTTTGCCTTTGTCCGTATTTTTATATCTGAAATTATCAAGACATACCGATACTATGCTGTTTTTTAAACAACGGTAAGCAGTATTTCTGATACTCCGGTACTGTTTCGGGTTTTTACAATGTTTTTTTGCTTCCTCAAGGGTAGGGTATTCGCCGGTTATTTTAGTAACGCTGTATTTAAGGTTGTCTAAAGGGCCTGTCTTTTTGTTTATCAATGCTCCTACAGAGTAAAATTTGCTTCCGCCAAACAAGTCTATTCCGTAATCATAAGGTTCGGCGTCTTCCTCCCAGCCAAAGTCCAACGGAATATTTTCATAGGCCTTTTTCTTTTCCTCTTCAGTCATATCGGAATAAAAAATTCCTTTGGCCATTTCGGAGCTTTTATGTGTAAATTCCGTTTTATTGTCGCCGTCAACACTAAGATAACACTGTTTGATATTGCTCAATTCGTTAAAATCGACAGAATGGTCGATGTAATCGGGATAATCGCTAACAGAGCCATCTTGGTTTTTATAAAGAAATTTGTTTCTTTCGGGAGAGAAAAACACTTCAAACGTAACCTGCGAAGTAAGGCTTTTGCCATCTTTTGTTTCGCATGAGGCAACTACGGTATGCATTCCCTGCGTTAAAGGTTCTCCCAGAAAAACGGGAATCTCCCAACGTCTTCCCGAAATAATATTCCCGTCGAACCAATAAAAGTTATCAGCAAGCAGGTTGTCGGCCGGTTTAAGGTTACCGGTTTTATCCACATCATAAGCAATTGTTTTTTCCTTACCGGTCTCAGTGTTTTTAACCTTACCTGACAAAACGGGGTTACCTTTTTCATCCAAATACAGTTTTATATCATACCCATTAATATCCAACAGATGAATCGAACTTTTACCGCTGTTACCATCATACGTTAGAAGCAAAGTGTAACGTTTTTCCTTTTGGTTGGTATTGAATTTTATCTCCCTCAAACCGTAATAAATGTCATTATCAATGTTGTGAATCGTGTTTTTACCCAACATGTTGTAACCCGCATCTTTTAAGCTTCGGTGACTGGAGCTGAACTTGAATTTACGAAATCTAATCTCATTATTGTATTTGGTTCGTTGTTCATAAAAATTTAAAATCTGTGGGAACCCATCCTTGAAATAGCGGACAAAAAAGTGTGTTGAAACATAATTTTTCGACTTGTCAAGAAAGATTAATTTTTCACCGTTTGATGTAATGGTCTCTGTCCACTTACCCTCCTTGTCATAAATAAATACCTTTTGATTTGGTTTGTCAGTGTATATCAAATAGTTAAACGACAGGTGAATGGTGGTGGGCAAATCTGATGTTAATGCACCGTTTTTTTCGGAAACCGTAAAACGTACAACTTCAGTCCCCAGATAAGTTAATTGAAAAGTGCCCCGAACAAATCCTTCAAAGGTAAGTGTGTTTCCATTTATAGCAGTCACATCTCCCGAATAGAGTGGAGGACCCGAAACAAGTTTCACTTTAAAATCGTAAACAGAAAGTCCGTTTGCCGGCGTACCGTCCAAAAATGTTATTGATGCTTTGGATTGGTAGAGCGGCCGGTTTTGCCCGGCAGAAATTATTGGTAAAATAAATGTCGATAAAGCAAAAAACATTAAGGAAAAAAATTGTGAAGCCATATCGTTAATTTTAAAAATTTAACAAAACTACCGTCAATTGTATGATGCCTTTAATTAATTATTTATGTTTAAAGGTTTTAGCAGCTTCAAATTTATAAATTTTAATAAAACAAAGGGCATGCAAATAAAAAATTGTGCTTAAAAGGTTAATTGGTTGTTTTTTTAAATTTAGCCGGCATAGGGGGGCTTCATTTTATAAGGTTGATTTTTATCAAAAAAACCACCAAGGGGAGTTAATGTTTGATACAGGCTTTTGGAAATACGAAAATATTTATTGTATTTTGTTTAGGATGCGATGCAAAAATTAAAAATTTTCAATCATGGTTTGACAAATAAACGAAGCAGCCCGGCCGTCTCCAAAAATTTTGGGATACGACAATGTACCGGAAGTTTTGTTAAAGTGATGCCAGGCATTTAATATTTTTTCTTTTTCCGCGTTGGCAATAATGCCGCATCCTTCTTTAACAATCTCTTTCCATTCTGTTTCGCTACGTAAGATAATGGCAGGTTTTTTAAAAAAGAATGCCTCTTTTTGAACGCCACCCGAATCGGTCATCACCAGCTTACAACGGCTTTCCAACATTATCATGTCAAGAAACGAAACCGGAGGAATTAATTTTAGCCATTTTGAGTTATTCACACGGTTGTAAACATCATGCAATAAATTTGTTTTTATCAGTCCGGCGGTACGGGGGTGCAGCGGTAGCACAATTTCAATTTTTTCGGTTTCGGCTATTTCCAACAACGACTCAAAAATAGCGGTCAGCCGTGCAGGCACATCGGTATTGCTGTCGCGGTGAATGGTGGCTAAAACAAAATCTTTATCTTCCAGATTGTTGTTAATCAATATGTTGGATTTTGTAACGGCAAGCGATTTAAAATAGAGGCTGTTGTCGTACATAACATCGCCGCAATGAAAGATTCCGGGATTATCGGCACTAAAGGGTTTCCTGTTGCGGGCATTAAAACCTTCGCGTATCAGGTTTTGATATCCTGTTTCGGTAGGACTAAACAACAGGGTGGAAGCATGGTCGCACATAATGCGGTTAATTTCCTCAGGCATCTGTTTATTAAACGACCGCAAACCTGCCTCGATGTGGGCAATGGGAACATGTATTTTGGCAGCAGCTACAGCCCCTGCCAGGGTTGAGTTGGTGTCGCCGTACAATACCAAAAAATCGGGTTTTTCAGCCAGCAATATTTTTTCAACGCCCTCAATCATGCGGGCTGTTTGCACACCATGTGAGGAACTGCCGATGTTTAAATTGTATTTTGGTTCAGGTATCCCCAACTCTTCGATAAATACCTGCGACATGTTTTGGTCGTAATGCTGGCCGGTGTGAACAATGATTTCTTCGATGCCGTGGGAATAATCGTTGGCAATGGCTCTGCTCAATGCAGCAGCTTTTATAATCTGCGGCCTGGCGCCGATAACAGTTACTATTTTCAAAGATTTGTTTTTTTAATGAGAAGACAAAACTAATTAAAATCCAAAACCCTTTATGCAAAACAAGCCCTTTGCAGGAGTTTTTTGGCCAAAAGGTACCATCTTAAACACCTCTCAACAACACCACAACAGTGGCAGCAATGCCTTCCTTTTTACCGGTAAACCCAAGTCCTTCGGTGGTGGTGGCTTTAACGGATATGTTGTCGATACCGGTTTCAAGTGTAGAGGCAATAATACGTCTCATTGAGGCAACAAACGGTGATATTTTTGGCTCTTGCAGGATGATGGTGGCATCTGCATTTATAATTGTAAACTGCTTTTGTTTAATGAGTTTCCATGTTTCTTGCAATAAAACAATACTGCTGATATTCTTGTATTTAAGGTCGGTATCCGGAAAATGTTGTCCGATATCTCCCAGGGCCAAAGCTCCCAGCAGCGCATCAATCAGGGCATGTATTAATACGTCGCCGTCGGAATGAGCCAAACAACCTTTTTCATGAGGGATGTTTACCCCACCCAGCCACAGAGGCAGGCCTTTAACCAGCCGGTGGGCATCGTAGCCTGTACCTATTCTAACATTCATTGCTATGGCTGTTGTGATTTTGTTAATTTTGCTTTTTTTGAAGTAACAAATTTATAATAAATAATTTCGCCGCCATGAAAAATTTTATATTCCTGTTTGCCGTAGTTGCTTTGCTGGCTTCGTGCGGACAGCCTCAAACAAAAAAAGAAAAAATATCGAATGTGGTTAAAGAGTTTGGAAAGGTTAACAAGAAGGAGGCTACGAAGAGTGCCAAAACAATCGACCTTCCGGACATTGGAAAAATTAACTTGTCGAACTTTAAACAAGACAGTACAAACCATTACAGTTTTGAGAGTTGCAAAGGCAGCGTCATTCATTTTTCCTCAAAAAATACCATTTTGGTTACCGATTCTCTTTCGTGTGGCGACGAGGCATACGTTTACACAAGTTATTTGTTAAATAACGACAACAGTATCCGCTATGTTGATGTTGTAAAACTGGGATTGAGCCTTGTTCCGGGCAGCCGTGTATATTGGTATGTAAGATCGGAAAAGGTGTACAATTTCAGTACCTCTCCCGCCACCTTAATGGTACGGGCCGATACCCTTGAAAATCTTCCGGTAAAAGCACTTGACAAACCTTTTAAAAATGAAGCCATGGAGGATATGCAAAACCGCCGCTCCCTTTGGAATATGAAGTTTAAAGGTCTTTGGAGGTTGAAGTAGGTTGCGTTACAGCGTACTTTGGATAATGCCGTTGTTTGTTTAATGAGGCTTTGATTGATAGTTTTAATCGTCGTACCAGCCGGCATACATATTATAATTTTTAGAAATACGGTGCACTTCACCTTCCAACAATGAAGGGTCCATATCCTTAATTTTTTTTGCCGGAATTCCGGCATACACACTACCCGATTTAACCACAGTATTTTTTGATACAACGGCTCCGGCTGCAATAACCGTGTTGCTTTCGATGATACATCCGTCCATTACAATGGCACCCATTCCAATAAGCACATTGTCGTGAATTGTACAGCCGTGAATAATGGCTGCGTGTGCAATAGAAACGTTGTTGCCAATTTTAACGGGCGCTTTTTGATAGGTACAATGAATAATAACCCCATCCTGAATGTTAACGTTGTTGCCAATGCGAATGGAATGCACGTCGCCACGGACTACGGCGTTAAACCATACGCTGCAATCGTTGCCCATGATAACATCACCCGTAAGGGTTGCATTATCGGCTATAAAACAATGGTCTCCCCACAGGGGTTTAACTCCTTTTACTGAACGTATTACCGGCATATTTTTATTGTTTTTTTCTGATTCTTAAATATTTATTCTTTTTTGCCAGACTTCCTGTCCGGATAATCTACATTGTAATGCAGCCCTACACTCTCTTTTCGTTGTGCTGCAAATCTAATTATCAGATAGGCCACATTTATCATGTTGCGAAGTTCACAGATATCCTCCGATAAAATTGATTTATCGAAAAGATCTTCCGTTTCCCGATAGATGATAGAGAGTCTGTCAAGGGCACGTTTTAATCTCAAATTACTTCTTACAATACCCACATAGTTGGTCATAATGCTTTGAAGCTCTTTTCGTGTTTGTGTTATCAAAATCATCTCTTCGTTAAGCACCGTTCCCTCGGAGTTCCAGTGGGGTACATTGTGTGCAAAGCCGGTATCGTTAATATGCTTTAAGGCATGCTGTGCAGCCCGGTGCGAAAATACTGCAGCTTCAAGCAGTGAGTTTGAGGCTAACCGATTGGCTCCGTGAAGTCCGGTACAGGCCACCTCTCCCGAGGCATATAAATTTTTAATACTGGTATTGCCGTCTTTGTCAACTTTTACCCCTCCGCACGAATAGTGTGCTGCCGGCACAACAGGTATCATATCTTTGGTAATGTCAATACCGATACTCAGGCATTTTGCGTAAATTGTGGGAAAATGGTTCAGTATTTCGTTTTTGCTAATGTTGCGTGCATCGAGATAAACAAAGTCATCACCCGAAAGTTTCAGCTCTTTGTCGATGGAACGGGCTACAATGTCGCGCGGCGCCAACGACCCTCTCGAATCGTATTTAGTCATAAACTCAATTCCCTTTACGGTTTTTAATATTGCCCCCGACCCCCGCAATGCTTCTGTAATTAAAAACGAAGGTTTTTCGCCCGGATTATACAGCGAGGTTGGGTGAAACTGTATAAATTCCATATTGTTAACCGTTGCTTTGGCCCGGTAAGCCATGGCTACTCCGTCGCCTGTGGCAAAAGGCGGGTTGGTAGTTGTTTGGTAAATGTTGCCCAAGCCTCCTGTTTCCAAAAGTGTTTTTTTTGCCGCAACGGTATCAATTTCACCATTGTTTTTATTTAGTACGTAAGCTCCAAAACATGTTGTATCGTTTCTGTGTCTCGTAACGGGTTCCCCCTGGTGATGTTGTGTAATTAAATCGATGGCAAAATGGTTTTCCCAAATCTCGATGTTGGCATGATTTTTTACTTTTTCGCTCAGTGCCCTTTGAATTTCGTATCCGGTATTGTCCTTGTGATGCAGTATCCTGTACTCAGAGTGGCCGCCTTCACGGGCCAATGCATATTTCCCGGATAGCTCTTTGTCGAACTGTGTCCCCCACTCAATCAGCTCTTTAACCCGTTCTGTCGATTCGGTAATGGTGAGTTTTACAATGCTTTCGTTGTTTATACCTGCGCCGGCAATCATGGTGTCGCGTATGTGTTTTTCGTAGTTGTCGGGGGCATACATTACTGTTGCAATACCGCCCTGAGCATAGCTGGTGGCCGTATCCTCAAGGGTGGTTTTCGATACAATGATAACCTTGCCCTTGTCCGCCACTTTTAAAGCAAATATCAATCCGGCACTTCCGGTACCAATTACTAAAAAATCAACTGTGTGTTGCATGGCTTATAATTATAACGCAAAGTTATGGCAATTCTTTTTTAAAGCATCATGTTTTAAGCTCTATTTACGGCAAATTTTCGGGCAGCAAATATTTGATGTTATCGGCTATGTGCCAGCAAGGTTTATGCGGTTGTAATATGTTAAAAATAAACGCTGTATTCCGCTTTACGTTAAAAAAACAAACAAAAGCCCCGATACTATCAATATCGGGGCTTTAATATTTACAAGGCTTGGGGATTACTTATCCGAATAATCCATCTCGGCCATACGTTTGTAGAAATTATACCGCCATTTCATGTTTCTCAACGATTGTTCCTGGAGCTCTTTGGCTCTTTCGGGGAAGGTTTTTTTCAGTGAAGTAAAACGAACTTCCATATCGAGAAACTCTTTGTACTTATCGAAATCAGGCTCTTTTGAATCCAGTTGGAAAGGATTTTTACCTTCGAGTTCCAACAGCGGGTTGTAACGGTAAAGGTTCCAGTAACCGGCTTCAACGGCAAATTTCTCTTCGTCCATTACCTTGGCCATACCTTTACGCAAGCCGTGGGCAATACATGGCGAGTAACCGATGATAAGCGACGGTCCCGGATAAGCTTCGGCTTCTTTAATGGCTTTGTAAAACTGGTTGTAGTTGGCTCCCATGGCCACCTGAGCTACGTAAACGTAACCGTAAGTCATGTAAATGGCACCGAGGTCTTTTTTGCGGACATCTTTACCGGCAGAAGCAAATTTAGCTACTGCAGCAGTATTGGAAGCTTTAGAAGCCTGACCGCCGGTGTTAGAGTAAACTTCGGTATCGAGTACCAGCATGTTTACATCTTCGCCCGAAGCCAGCACGTGGTCAACACCACCGTAACCAATGTCGTAAGCCCAGCCGTCGCCACCAATAATCCACATTGATTTTTTGATGAGATACTGCTCGTGTTTCATAATCTCTTTGGCAACATCATCTTTGGCACCTTTAAGTGCTTCAACAACGGCTGCCGAAGCTGCTTTCGATTCTTCACCGAGGTCTTTAACCTCAAGCCAATTTTCAAAAGCCTCTTTGCGAGCTCCCGATGCACCGTTAGCTAAATCTTCTTCCATCAAACGTTGGATGCGCTCGCGCATTTTTTTCATGCCGGTAGCCATTCCAAGGCCATATTCAGCGTTGTCTTCAAACAATGAGTTTGCCCATGCAGGCCCTTTACCCTCCTCGTTTACCGTGTAAGGTGTTGAAGGAGCCGAGGCACCATAAATAGATGAACATCCCGTTGCGTTGGCAATCATCATGCGGTCGCCGTAAAGTTGAGTGGCCAACTTGATATAAGGTGTTTCGCCACAACCTGCACAAGCACCTGAGAACTCAAATAATGGTTGTGCAAACTGGCTGTCTTTAAAGGTTTTAAACTTGTCAAACTTGTCGTTTTTAGGTTTGATTTCCTTAACGGCGTATTCCCAGTTTTCTACCTCTTTCATTTGTGTTTCGGTGGCAACCATAACCAGCGATTTTTCTTTGGAAGGACAAACATTGGCACAGCTTCCGCAACCGGTACAGTCGAGTACACTAACCTGAATACGGTATTTCAGCGGTTTCAACTTGCCACGGGTTTCTATAAAACTCATGCCTTCGGGAGCGTTTGCAACTTCTTCATCATCTACCAAAAACGGACGGATGGCAGCGTGAGGACAAACATAAGCACACTGGTTACATTGGATACAGTTGTCGTCAATCCACTCGGGAACGGTTACGGCAACCCCGCGTTTTTCGTAAGCGGCGGTTCCGGCCGGAAATGTACCGTCTTCACGGCCTGCAAATGCTGAAACCGGCAGATCATCACCTTTAAGGTGTTCGATGGGTTTAACCACATTTTTGATAAAGTCGGGCATGCCGGCGTATTCATCGTTCTCCTCTTCCAATTTGAGGGTTGCCCACTCTTTAGGGATTTCAATTTTGGTAACATCACCACCGCGGTCAACAGCCCGGTAGTTCATGTTTACAATTTCCTCACCTTTTTTACCGTACGATTTGTTGATGAATGTTTTCATTTGATCGACGGCCTGCTCGTAAGGAATTACTTCGGAAACTTTAAAAAAGGCCGACTGCATAATGGTATTGGTACGACTTCCAAGTCCTATTTCATCGGCAATTTTTGTTGCATTGATAATGTAGAAATTGATGTTGTGCTCAGCCATATATTTTTTCATATGGTCGGGCAGTTTTGTTTTGGTGGTTTCTGCATCCCAAATACTGTTCAGCAGGAAAGTGCCTCCGTTACGAAGTCCTTTAAGCATGTCATATTTTTGTAAATAAGCGGGAACATGACAAGCTACAAAGTCAGGAGTGTTTACCAAATAGGTTGAACGGATGGGGTGTTCACCAAAACGAAGGTGAGAGATAGTGATGCCACCCGATTTTTTTGAGTCGTAAGCAAAATAGGCCTGCGCATACAGGTCGGTATTGTCACCGATAATTTTAATGGAGTTTTTGTTGGCTCCTACGGTACCGTCCGAACCCAGGCCGTAAAATTTAGCCTGGAAGGTGCCTTCGGGGGCCAAATTTACTTCGGGAAGCAACGGCAACGAAGTAAAGGTAACATCGTCAACAATACCCACTGTAAAGCCATCTTTAGGCTCTTTGATTTTCAGGTTTTCGTAAACCGAAAGAATCATGGCGGGAGTAGTGTCTTTGGAGCTTAATCCGTAACGGCCACCTACAATTTCAGGGGCATTTTCTTTTCCGTAATAAAGCTCTTTGATATCAAGATAGAGGGGTTCGCCATTTGAACCTGGCTCTTTGGTACGATCCAAAACGGCAATACGTTTAACGGTATCGGGCATAGCCTTAAGGAAATATTTTGCTGAGAACGGACGATACAGATGTACCGAAATCAAACCTACTTTTTCGCCTTTGGTTATTAGATGGTCGATGGTTTCTTTAATGGTTTCGGTAACAGAGCCCATGGCAACAACCACATGCTCGGCATCGGGAGCACCATAAAAGGTAAATGGATGGTACTCGCGTCCGGTACGCTTGGTGATTTCCTGCATATACTCTTCAACCAGGTCGGGAATAGGTTCGTAATATTTATTTGCTGCTTCGCGGGCCTGGAAATAGATATCAGGATTTTGAGCAGTACCTCGTGTTACGGGATGCTCCGGATTTAGTGCATTGTCGCGGAATTTCTGAACATCATCCCATGGGAAAAGGTCGGACAGATCTTCTGTTTCAAAATACTCTACTTTTTGAATTTCGTGAGAGGTACGGAAACCGTCGAAAAAGTGCAGGAACGGAACTCTTGTTCTTAACGAAACAAAGTGAGCTACCGCTGCAATATCCATTACTTCCTGAACGCTTCCGGTAGCCAGCATGGCAAAACCGGTTTGACGGGTAGCCATCACATCGCTGTGGTCGCCAAAAATAGAGAGTGCCTGAGCTGCAAGGCTGCGGGCGCTTACATGAAATACGGCAGGCAACAGTTCGCCCGATATTTTGTACATATTTGGAATCATCAAAAGAAGACCCTGTGAAGCAGTAAAGGTAGTGGTTAAGGCACCCGACTGTAAAGAGCCGTGAACAGCACCCGAGGCACCACCTTCCGATTGCATTTCTACAACCTTAACAGTTTCTCCGAAGATGTTTTTTCTTCCGTATGCCGACCATTCGTCAACATACTCAGCCATCGTTGAGGATGGTGTGATGGGGTAAATGGCTGCAACCTCGCTAAACATATAGGCTACGTGAGCGGCAGCATAGTTACCATCACAAGTGATGAATCTTTTTTTGTTACTCATAATTAATTATATTAGAAAAGCCTGGCTTTTGTAAAACGTCAGCTTAATATTTTTTGCAAAAGTAACTTTTTAATGGTTTAAATTTTAAGCAGGCAAACTTTGGCTTGATAATTTAAAATGAGTTTAGATTGAATCGGGAATTACAACTGAAATCGACAATATCTGCTGTTGAAAACGCTATTATGAAACGGATGATTTTGTTAAAAACGTAAATACAATTCATGAATTGTATTTACGCGACATAAAACCATCAAAATGGTTTTTTGCAAACAATAATTTTTCGCCGCTACGCCATGGGCGCGCAATTGTTTTTCGTGTTTCTGTCTGCCACCTACATAAGCCATTGTACGAATGCTTTATGTGGTTTAAACAACATAATATTTCATGTGTATATAATTTTGTAAAATATTAATATACTGTATTTTATGTTTTGTCATGATTTTCGGCTCCGCCATCGAAAATCACGCCAAAACCGGTAACGTGTTTTTTTTATACCCCGGGTTGAAACCCGGGGCTAAAATATGTCACC
>CAYVWX010000076.1:0-12599 GCA_964455635.1 uncultured Lentimicrobiaceae bacterium
AAAACCGGCCTGACGTTACCAACAAATACCGGCGGCAGCGAGATAATTTTGATATTTTTTTTCAAGACGAATTTTATTATCAAAAAAAAGTCTAACTTTGACTTTTGCTAATTTTAAAACCTTTCATCATGATTATTGATAAAGATCAGTTTCGGGAAAACTTTGAATTTTTCGACAAAGAGATAGTTTTAGACATCATTAATATGTTTGTTGATGAGTATCCGGAAAGAATGCAAAAGATAAAACAAAATATTGACGATAAGGATTTTGACAACTTAAAGTTCAATGCTCACAGCCTTAAAGGGGTTGTTTCAAATTTTGTTGCCGAAGAGGCACGTGCCGCCGCCAAACGTTTAGAGGACAAAGGTGCCAACAAAGACGCATCGGATCTTGATGCGCTGTTTACCGACCTAAAACAAAAAACACAACAGGTTATTGACGAGTTAAACGAATTAAAAAAGGAATTTGTTTAACGGTTATTTTTCCAGCCGGTTAATCCCCTCAATAGCCAGCGGATAATTGGTAGTAAGTTTTAACGCTTCACGATATTTTTTTACCGCCTGTTTATTTTTTCCCATTGCTTCGTAGGTTCTACCCAAATTGTAAACCGCCGCCGTATAGTCGGGTTTTATTTCAATGGCTTTGTTAAATTCGGCAACGGCTTTGGCAAAATCCAAATATTCCGTAAGAAAAATAAATCCTTTGTTAAAATGAGCTTCGGCATTGTCGGGATGGCGAGCCAACAAGCTGTCGTAAACTGTTAACGCCTTGTTGTATTTACCCTGTTTTTGATAAAACATTCCCAGCGAGTAACGTGCCAATATATTGTCGGGCTTAATGCGTATCGATTTCTTAAGATATTGGGCGGCAGCGGTATCGTGCATGGCCGCAAGGACCACACCAATGTTAAAGTTGGCAGCAAAAAAACCGGTATCCAATTTGGAGGCAACTTTCATAAAGGTGAGTGCCTGTACACTGTCCTTTTGCTCCAACAACGAAATGGCTTTAATGTAATACGCCTCCGGATTATTGGCATCCATCGAAATAACCTTATCGGCAAACGCCAATGCGGAAGGGTACTTTTGAAGCATCAACTTAACACGCGCCATTTTAAGATATCCCAACGGATTATCGGGCTGTAAGTCGATGGCTTTTTTAATACTCGACACACTGTTGTTAACCTTGCCTATGGTAAAATACAAATCGGACAGAACAATAAACAGGTCGGGGTCGGTATTGTTTAACTCCAAAGCACGGTTCATATCTCTGAAAGCAACATCAACTTTACCCTGTTTTAAATAGAGTTTGGCTCTTGTTTTCCAGAGTGTGTAGTCCGACGAATCGTGCTTAATTTGTGCTGTAATTAAAGTAACGGAATCGTTAACGGTAACCGCTTTTTGGAATTTCTTTTCCGTCTTATTGTTACCTGTGCAGCCAATTAAAAGGATTGCTATTATTCCGGCAAGAAGCCCTGATTTTATAAATCGGTACATCATTTTAAGTAACTTAAAATTATTTTAATTTTAACAGCCATTCTTTCAAAATACGACAGCTCGGGCATTTTTACCGGGCCGTCAAAGGGTTCGCCGCGTTTTAAACATTTTTTATTAAAAGTACTTTGGGGCATCTTCCATTTATGTAAAAACATGTCGCGCCCGTTGTTGGTGTTGATGCGTTTGGTTGATTTCGACCCGAAATGATACACCATGCTTTTTCCCACTCCCATAAAATACCTTACGCCGGCTTCGTACAGCTTTTTTGCAAAATCGGGGTCGGAGCCCATACCGGGACTAAACTCTATGCTTAATCCGCCCACCAAATCCCAGTTGTCAACATGCACTACGTTGGGTGGCCAGCTGCTTCCGCTCCAATTGTCAACGGCCAGTTTACGATACTCTTTTAACAGCAACGTTTCATTAAAGTTTTCCAGACTTGTGCCGTAGTTTTTTACCACAACACTCTTGTTATCGGTATCATAGGGCTCAATCATGGTAGCCGACAGCATAAACTTGTCAGAGCCAATCTTTTGTATTTGCTTGTAAAGTTCCAAATCCCAGTCGGGAAGCAGGTACATATCATCGTTTACATAAACTACATAATCCGATTTAAAAAGCGACCGTGAGCTGTTCAGTGCAAAGCAAATACCTATATTTTTTTCGGAATAAACATAATCTATCTCTTTTTGCTCCGAAATCCATTGCAGGGTTCCGTCGGTACCTTCGTTTACAATTACTATAATTTGTACTTCGTAATGAGAGTTTTTCCGGATGCTGTCAACACAAAGTTTCAGATAATCAATATTGTTCCATGTTGGTATTAACAAAGTAAACTTATAATCAGATTTTGTTGTTTTCCGAAACTTTTTTATTTGGTCAACCATATAGGGTGGAACTACAATATTAAACGATGGACATTGAATAGGGGACAGTAAAAATTAATCAGGAAGAGGCTTTTACTCCAAGAGCAGCAAATATTTTCTCTTCCAGTTCATCCATTAAATCGGGATTATCTTTCAGGATTCTCTTCACGGCATCACGACCTTGTCCCAGCTTTGTTTCGCCATAGCTGAACCAGGAGCCGCTTTTTTTGATGATGTTGTTTTCTACTCCAAGGTCGATAATTTCGCCCACTTTTGAAATGCCTTCGCCAAACATAATGTCAAATTCGGCTTTACGGAATGGCGGTGCAACTTTATTTTTCACCACTTTAACACGAACCCTGTTTCCGGTAGCATTTTCGGTATCTTTAATTTGACTGATGCGGCGGATATCCAGTCTTACCGATGCATAAAATTTAAGGGCATTTCCTCCGGTAGTGGTTTCGGGATTTCCAAACATAACACCGATTTTTTCGCGAAGCTGGTTAATAAAAATACAAACCGTATTTGTACGGTTAATATTAGCGGTAAGCTTACGAAGTGCCTGCGACATCAGGCGTGCCTGCAAACCCATTTTAGAGTCACCCATTTCGCCTTCAATTTCACTTTTGGGTGTAAGTGCCGCTACCGAATCGATAACAATAACATCGATGGCACCCGAACGAATGAGGTTGTCGGTAATTTCCAACGCCTGCTCGCCGTTATCGGGCTGCGAAACCAAAAGATTTTCGGTGTCAACACCCAGTTTTTCGGCATAAAACCTGTCGAAAGCATGCTCGGCATCAATAAAAGCGGCAATGCCTCCGGCCTTTTGGGCTTCGGCAATAACATGAATTGCCAGGGTTGTTTTTCCCGATGATTCGGGGCCGTAAATTTCGGTAACCCTCCCCTTGGGAAGCCCGCCAATGCCCAATGCCAGATCAAGGCCTATGGAGCCTGTTGATATGGAGGGGATGTTTTCAACAGCACTTTCGCCAAGCTTCATAATGGTGCCCTTGCCAAAGTTTTTTTCAATGTTACCTAAAGTAGCTTCAAGTGCTTTTAATTTTTTTTGTTTTTCCTGTTCGGCCTGCGCCTTTGCTTTATCTGTTGTCATAATTAATTATTTTTTTCTATGGTTGACAGTATTTGAGCTGTATGTTCTTTTGTTTTTACTTTCTTAAAAATGTGCTCTATTTTACCCGCTTCATCAATAATAAAGGTGGTACGAAAAACACCCTCGTACTCGCGGCCGTAATTTTTTTTCAATCCCCAAACTCCGTAAGCGTTAAGGATTTCCTTTTCCGTATCTGCTATCAAAGGAAAGGGCAGCGCATATTTTTCTGTAAATTTTTGATGCGATTTTACCGCATCGGGGCTAACCCCCAACACAACATACCCTTTGTCGAGCCACAGGTTGTAATTATCCCTCAAGTCGCAGGCCTCGGCAGTACAGCCGGGCGTGTTGTCTTTTGGATAAAAATACAAAATAACCTTTTTTCCTTTAAAATCTTTTAATGATATTTTATTTCCGGATTGGTCTATACCACTGAACTCCGGGGCTTTATCGCCAATGTTTAATGTTGTCATATTTTCTTTTTTTGTTACCACAAAGATAAGCTTTTTAGTTTGAATTTTGTAGTAATTTTGCCCTCCTGAAATGAAAAGTATCAAAATTACATTTTCTACGCTTGTTATATTGTTGCAGCTGGTTGCTGTAAATTCAACGGTTAAAAGCCAGATGCTTGACACCGCAACTGCTTTCAGAATAAATATTGCACAAAGTAACGAGAAATTTCCTTCGTGGTCGAAAGACGGCAACCGGTTGGTTTTTCAAAGTACCTTTAAAAGCCATTCCGAAATTTTGTTGTACGACTTTAACAGCGACAGCCTGATAACCATTACCCGCGGCGACGGCTACAAGACTCATCCTGTATTTATTCCTAAAGGCCATGCAATAGCCTGTGATGTGCGCATTGGAAATCAGACACATATTTTTAAAACCAATCTTGAAACAGGGATTACAAAGCTCCTTTTCAAACGGAAACTGTTTTGTAAAGACCCCTCTTTTTCACCTTCGGGAAGGGTGGTGGTGTTTATCGGTTATGATAAAAAAAGTGAAACCTGGCAACTTTTTAGTTACGATTTTGTTTACGACAACCTGAACCAGCTTACCCGTTTAAAAAACAAGAAATTGTACAGGCCTCTGTTTTCGCCCGATGGAAAAACCATTTTGTTTGGCACGGAGGATACTCAAATTCCATACAGGCGCTCACTCCGCCAAATAAGTTGGTACGGCGGACAAATAAACATGCTGGATTCATTGGAAGTATCGTCGTACTGCTGGATGTTAAACAGCTACAGAATAGCCTGTTCGGTTAATAATCCCCGTTCAACCTCCTCGTTTTTTACCGTACGAAACGACGGCACTTTTGTACTGCCCCTATGTAACGACACCATCATGAGAGTTACTCCTTCGTTATCGCCTGACGGCAAAAAGATGGCCGTTGCAGTAAAATTTAACAACAATTTCGACATCGTTGTTTATAACCTTATGGATGAATAGGGTAAATCAATTATCTTTGCAGCGCTTTTAGCTAAACCGCTATGGACCGGAAATCTTTAGATTTAGATAACAAAAAAATTTGTTAGTAAGCACCACAAGATAAGCAACAAATATGAAAACCTCAAAAAATCAGGGTGGCAACTGTTTAAATTTCATCGTTCAGAAGTTTTTAAAATTGAGTATTGCATTTTAGTATTTATTTGTAGTTTGATTATTGTTATTTGTAATTTAAATTAATCATATTTTCTGAAACTAAAGTCTAATTTGTAAGGTATATAGTTTCAGCTAACGATTGTGAGTGGTGAACCATGGTAAACAACAAAATTCGCATAAAAAACAAAAGAGCCTCGCATGAGTATTTCTTTTTAGAAAAATACACGGCAGGCATTGTACTTACGGGCACCGAAATAAAATCAATCCGTTCGGGCAAAGCCAGTTTGTCAGATGCCTATTGTGCATTTGAAGATAACGAGCTGTTTATCATAGGGATGCATGTTGCTGAATACAGCTATGGCACATACAACAACCATTTCCCGAAAAGGGTAAGAAAATTATTGCTCACTGCCCGTGAGCTGAAAAAACTAAAAAACAAGGTTAAGGACAAAGGTTTAACCGTTATTCCGGTTGTGCTTTTTATCAACGACCGGGGACTTGCCAAACTGGAGATAGCCCTTGCCAAAGGGAAACATTTTTACGACAAGCGCGAAGACTTGAAAAAAAGAGACAGCCAAAGAGAGATTGACCGCCATATGAAAAGGTAACAGGCTCTTTTTTTGCTTTTATGCCCTGCCACAGTTTTTGTATTACCAACTTTTTTTTGATTCGATACTCGATATTGTTTTTAATTTTGTATTCACCCTGTGGAAATTGAAAGCAAATATTCCACAGGGTGAATTGTTTTTGTGTGTCTTATGTTTTGTCATGATTTTTGCTTGCTGCGCAGCAAAAATCCCGCCAAAACGGGGTTTGAGTTTTTCTATGCCCCGGGTTTACACTCGGGGCTATAATATGTCACCCCTCCGGGGTTCTGCAAATAATCATGCCTTTGGATGTCGCCTTGCCGACAAGGATGTGGCATTAAAAGATTACTTTATAACCGAAGCTTTTTTAACAACCTTACCCGTAGCGGTTTCGATGCTGTACAGATAATACCCGGCAGGCAGATTGTCGGCATTCCAAACAACTTTATGTTGGCCGGCAGTGAAAATACCATTGGCCAAAACAGCAACAAGTTTTCCGGTAATGCTGTAAACATTTATGGTAACCTGTTGTGCTGCAGGAATATTAAAAACAATTGTTGTGTTGCCGCTAAAAGGATTGGGTCTGTTTTGCGACATCAGCGGAGCTTCATCCTTTTCGATAATGCTGTTTGCCACATTGGTTTCGCCGGGTGTGTAAGTGGGCATAAATTCCCAGTCGGCACCACCATCGGGATAGCGTCCATACGACATATCGGTGGTTTGTTCACCGTAAGTAATAGAGTCGATAACCTCCTGGTCGGGATTCCATAGTCCAACCTGTTCGCCACCACCGCTTAATTTAAAATCCAAATTCAAAACAGAGCTTTCCTCTCCTTTGTTGGCGTAAAACAATATGTATCCGTGAGCCGGCACTGTAACCGAATCGGGATAAGTAGATGGAATGGCATACATGGCACCCGGGTCTGTTAAATCGTCGGCCATATAATAGCCCGAAAGGTCAACGGCTTCGTCGCCGGCGTTGTAAATTTCAATCCAGTCGGGATAATCACCCTGCGGGCCTGCAAATGCAGTGTCGTTGCTGGCCATAAACTCATTGATGTAGAGCTGAGCCGAAACAGTTTTGATACCTGCAAAAAACATAATGGCAACGGCCATTAGCAATGTGTAAAATTTTTTCATAACAATAATTTTTAATGAATATTTAATTGGGTTTAAAAATACCTAATATTTTCTTTTTAATTCTGATAAATTATAAAATTATTTCAACTCTTTTAATACCATGTTTTGAAGCCGCAATACGATGCGCTTTAATTACACTTTGCCCATTGGTTGAATAGCGCATAATCAAATTAAAATAGTACACCCTGTCAACATTAATTTGTTTTAGTCCGCGTTTACCCACATAATATATTTCCTTTTCGGGATCATCCATTTTTAGGGTTAAATCCCAAATGTTAAAGCGCAAAATTTGTGTAATACCCTCAAAATCATCCAACTGTTGGTGTCCGCCAAAAAGCGAGATCCGGTTTCTAAAGAGCAGCACTTTTTCAGTTAAAATTTCAATATCCAAATCTGTTTTTCGCATTTTATCTCTTGCAAGCAAGATATCGTCCGGAAGGTTTCTCTTTTTTATAAACTGAAAGCTCTCTTTCAGCATCCCCATTTTTTTCTTACCACCGGTAAAGATTGTTGTTTTGTAATCGGAAAAAAATTTCTTGTGTTTTTTATCAAAATAGAACCGCATCAATTCTTTAATCCGGTCTTTAAACATATAACTAATGACAAGTGCAATAAAAAAAGGCATGGATAGTCTTCCATAAACCATTTGCGACAAAAAGGCCACCGAAGTGGCAAAAACCATGGCAATACCTGCTGCCACGGCAAACAATATCTGTTCGGCCAGCACCGCTTCACGTCTTGTATCGGTATTTAAAAACAGGTTGCTTTCGATATGTTTTTTCAGCATACTGTTGCGGTGCAGCACATCGCGGTTGGGTTGCTTTAACCCCACAATAGAAGGATAACCCGATTTTTTCCGGTATTGTGTTTCGTTGTATGCAATTTCAATAAGTCTTTCGATTTCCGCTGCAAACAATTTCTTTTTTTTAAGCCTTTCGATAAGTATAAAAACATGTTTTTCAAGCAACAGACTTTGATATTCGTCGGCGATTTGAAACAACTTAAAAGCCTTGCTGTTGTTAATAATGTTCAGTCTGGCTCTCAGTCCTTTGAATTTATTGCGGACACGAACCGACTGCACCAGAAACTCGTTTATCAATACAATTTTATCTTCCGAACTTTTTACTGAACTTAGGTGGTTTATCAGGTGGCGTAACGAAGAGCCAAACACAGAGCACAGCCTTTTGATTTGCATTTCGTACTCCTCAAATGAGTTGCTGTCGCGAGCATCGGATAACTTTTCAATACTTTTAGAAAGTCGCGCAAAAGGACTCTTTTCGCCATTAACAATTTTGCCCGTCAGATAATCGGGGGTGGTAAGTCGAATATTTGTTTTTAAAGCACGATAAAAATCCTGCCGTGTATAATTTTGTCTGTTAATATCAAGACTTTGTGGCACAAACAGATACATCTCCACTTTGTATTCCTGAGGCTTGTTGCTTTGCTCGGGAGCCGGAAATTCAAGCTTCATTTCAAAAGCCATACGGTCGTGCCGCTTCACAGTATCTCTTATTTCCATCATAAAACAAAATTAGTTTAATGATACCGTTCCACTGGCCAATATAATTTAACAAATATTCTACATTTTTATTAATTGTTGCTTTCCCACGGCCTGAAGACCTCTACACATGGTGAATAATACACTGTAATACAATTTATTAAATATCATTAATACCTCTACAATATCCTTTGGCAGATAAAACGGGTATCTTTCAGAAAGTAATTAACTTTTATTAATTTTGAAGACAGATTAACCAACACGGTATAACATGTCGATACTTTTTAAAAACGTAAAGGAGCTGGTACTGGAAGTAGATGAATTTCTTTCGACGGTAGAGCAGGGTGTACTCATCTTTAAACAAGGGGTTTATAATTATTTGGACAAGGAAGAGGAGACCTTTTTAGACAACATAAAAAATATTGAAAGGCTTGAAGCCGTAGCCGACAAGCTACAACGCAAAATCGACCGTGAGCTTTACCTGCATTCCATATTACCGCAACATGCCAGTGATATAGAGGAGATGATTGACAAGGTTGATGAAATTATTGATTCTGCCAAGGAGAGTTTGTATGAGTTTGATGTGGAGATTCCGTATATCCCCGAAGAATTAATAACCGATTACAAGCGGCTGACCGATGCTTCGGTTGAAGCGGCCGCTGCTGTTTTTCCGGCTATAACAACCTTTTTTCGTGAGCCAACCAAAGTAAAAGGTATGTTAACCAAAGTATATTTTTACGAAAAGGAGAGTGACAAACTATCAAGAAACATAAAACGAAAGCTTTTTCACAGCATGGACGACTTAAAACTAAGTCAGAAAATACATTTAAGATATTTTGCTTTACACATTGAAACCATTTCGGATAAAGCGGAACTTTTAGCCGACTTTCTTTCCATCAACGCTTTGAAATTTAATTTATGATTACGCTGCTATTTTTTTTATCCAGCGGGCTATTCCTCGGTTGGTCGTTAGGAGCCAACGATGCTGCCAACATTTTTGGCACTGCAGTGGGATCGCGCATGGTAAAATTCAGGCAGGCAGCCCTCATAGGCAGCATATTTGTAATTATCGGAGCGGTGGTTCAGGGGGCAGGAGCCAATGCCACGCTGGGAAAATTAGGAAGCGTGTCAACATTGGCAGCAGCCTTCACCGTAGCACTGTCGGCCGCCGTTACCGTTTACTGGATGACCAGGTTACGACTTCCGGTATCCACTTCGCAAGCCATTGTAGGTGCCATTATAGGCTGGAACTTTTATACCCACAGCCAAACCGATTTTAACACGCTTACAAAAATTGTTACCACATGGATTTCCGGCCCCATTTTGGGCGGGTTATTTGCAGCCATGTTATACCTGCTAACGCAAAAAGTACTCAAGCATGTTCGTTTTCATCTGTTTTATCGCGACCTCACCATCAGGCTGGGACTGATAATTATTGGCGGTTTCGGAGCCTACAGCTTAGGTGCCAACAACATCGCCAATGTAATGGGGGTTTTTACAACAGCAGTTCATTTTCCTGAAATTCATCTTGGGTTTATAACCCTAAGCGGCACACAACAGCTATTTGCCATCGGCGGTGTTGCCATAGCCGTTGGTATTGTTACCTATTCGAAACGGGTTATGGAAACAGTGGGAAACACGCTGATGCCGCTCACCTCGGAAGCTGCACTGGTGGTAGTGCTTTCGCAGGCACTTGTACTTTTTATCTTTTCATCACAATCGCTATCCAACGCACTGGTATCTATAGGGCTACCGCCCATTCCACTGGTTCCGGTTTCCAGCTCGCAGGTGGTTATCGGCTCCATCATCGGTATCGGTTTGCTGAAAGGGGGTAAACAAATAAAGTATAAAGTATTGGGGCAAATTAGCATCGGGTGGATTGCAACTCCTCTTATTGCCGGCGTAGTTGCCTTTTTTATGCTGTTTTTTATCCACAATGTTTTTCAACAAGATGTGGGATATAAAACGATTCGTCACCCAAAAGCAATTTCCCAACAGGTAATCTCCGACAGCATAGCCACTCCTCACACAGTTTCGGCTCCTAAAATAAAAAACATGGTAACAGATGAGCAAGCTCCTTTCCGGGAGTCTGCTTCAACTTATGTTTGGCTGATAAGCCTGTTTTCTGTTATTGCGCTCATAAGCATTGTTTACTATTTTCTATTAAGGCAAAAAAAACTGAGTGCCCTTGAAAAGGAGAAGATTGATGAGCTGGAAAGCTTTATTGCACTGAAAACAAAATCGTTTGAACAGGAGATGAAAAATTACCGTGAGGAGCAGGAAAGTTTGGATAAGGAGTTGAAATACAAACAAAACGAAATGGCAAATATGGCCATGAACATCATTAGAAAATATGAAATTGTTAACCAGATAAAAGAGGACATCAACAAAATAAAAAAAGGCATTGAAGATGATAAAACAAGGCAGGCACTGAATAAGGTAATTTTAAAAATCAATCAGAATATGCTTTTGGACCGTGACAGGGAGAGCTTTCAGATGCATCTTGAAGAACACAACAGCAATTTTATGCATCGCTTGTTGGAAGCCTATCCGGGAATAACGGAGAACGAAAAACGCCTTGCCACCTTGTTGAGGATGAATTTATCGTCGAAAGAGATTGCATCTGTTTTAAATATTTCGCCAAAAAGCGTTGAAATGAACCGTTATCGCTTACGCAAAAAAATGCAAATTCCGCCTAAAGAGAACCTTACACAGTTTATCAGAAATTTTTAATAGAAAAGATTAGAAGATTTGGAGATCAGAGGATCAGAAGATCAAAAGATCAGTGGTTCAGAGGTTCAGAGGATCAATGTAGTTCAATGTGGTTAAATATTTTAGCGAGTAACGGATTCATTGTATCATTGTATCATTGTATCATTATATCATTGTACCATTAAACCATTGTACCATTACACCATTGTACCATTTAAACAAATGTCAATATCTAAAATCTTGAAATTGAGTCGCGAACCACGACAAGCCGTTCCATTAAACTTTCCAACAGATCGAGTTTTAACATATTAGCGCCATCGGATTTTGCCAGCACCGGATTGGGATGGGTTTCCAAAAACAGACCGTCAACACCAACGGCTATACCTGCCAGCGCCATGGTTTCAATCATTTCGGGTCGCCCGCCGGTAACACCGGAATCCTGATTAGGTTGCTGCAACGAATGGGTAATATCCAGCACCACCGGAAACCCCGCCTTTTGCATCACGGGAATGTTACGATAATCGATAACCAAATCGCCATAGCCGAACATATTCCCTCTTTCGGTAAGCATTACCTTGTTGTTACCGGTTTCAACAACTTTTTCGGCGGCAAATTTCATTGACGGCCCCGAAACAAATTGTCCTTTTTTAATGTTCACCACTTTGCCCGTTTTACCGGCAGCCACAAGCAACTCGGTTTGGCGACAAAGGAACGCAGGTATTTGAAGCACATCAACAAATTCGGCAGCGACTTCCGCCTCTTCAACCGAATGAATGTCGGTTACCACCGGAATGCCAAATGTTTCCGATACCTTTCGCAACACTTTCAGCGCCTTTTCATCGCCAATTCCCATAAACGAATCTATGCGCGAACGATTGGCCTTTTTGTAAGAGCCTTTAAAAATAAACGGAATCTTTAATCTGTCGGTAATGGTGAGGATTTTTTCGGCAATAGGAAACGCCATCTCTTCGTCTTCAATAACACAGGGACCGGCGATTAAAAAAAAACGATTCGTATCGGTGTATTTTAAGGTTGTGATTTTAGGAAACATAATTCGGGTATTTAATTTTTTGCTAAAATAATACAATAATCGCAAGGGAGTTAACCTCCTGCCCGAAAATAACACGGGAAAAACAACAAAAACAGGCAATAAAAAATTCCAAATAACAAAATCCAAAAATCAAGCTCAGCAGGATTTGTAATCCTGCGGCATTAAAAAACATTTTGCCTTTTCGCATATAAGTCGCACTGCCACTGTTTAACGAATATATAGAGTGGCGGCGCGACTGTTATTGCATGAGCTTTTCGTGAAAAGCTCCTACATTTGTTACTTTGCAACAATCATCAATTGTAAATCATCAATCATCAATCGTCAATAAAAAATTACAAATAACAAAATCCAAAAAGCAAATAAGCACCAATTTTAAAATATAAAATTCCAAACGACTAAACAATCATCGGATTACACGGATTGAACGGATTAGTCTGCTTAGCAGACCATAAAAAATCCGCTTAATCCGCTTAATCCGATGAAAAAAAATTCCGGTTTTATCATTGTTTTTTGGCATGCAAGTCGCACTGCCACTG
>CAYVWX010000077.1:0-9915 GCA_964455635.1 uncultured Lentimicrobiaceae bacterium
CTTGTTATCATACAAAATAACTTTGTCAATTCCAGTCATTTTATTTCTCAACAAATCCTAAGTTAATTTGTAATAGCATTTTTAATTATCAGTAGATGGCCTGTTTATAAATGAGCCTCTTTTTCTCCTCCCAAGAGAAGATTGCTCTATTTTACTGATATTTTAATCCTTGTATGATTTAATTTATTTGAAAGTAATACAACTTCTTTTAGTGCAGCGCACTAAAATATTTATAGAAAAATGAATAAGCAGTTTATTAAGGTGCAGCGCACCGGAATATTGATTGTTCCCCTATTTTAGAGTGTCGTTAAAAAAATCAAACAGATATTGCGTTTTGTAAGAAATCTCAAATTTTTCTAACATTTCAAGGTATTCTTCTTCAAATGTTTTTTTGTAATGATGCCGTTCCTGATTTAACACATATTTGGCAACATCGTCTAATTGTGAATGTGAATGAGTAAAAGCACCATAACCTTTTTGCCAACTAAATTTATTATATGATAGTCTCTCTCTTTTTATCCATTGATTGCTTGATGTTTTTATGTCTTCAACTAAATCGGGTATTGTTTGGTTTAAATTGTAACCGATAAATATATGCAGATGATCGGGCATTGAACCAATAGCAATTAATTTGTGATGGTGGTTTTGGATAACACCGGTTATGTATTTTTCTAAATTATTTTTCCATTGTTTTTGTATTAATGCTTGTCTGTTTTGAACCGCAAACACTAAATGGAAATATGCTTTTACATATGTATTTCCCATGTCTTTGTATTAATAACAATCTGTACTACGGTAATTTACAATTAATGTTTCTGTTTTTATAGGAATTTTAATTTTACTTTTATTGTGATAAATGTTGTTACAAGATATATTTCGGTGCGCTGCACCTGATTTTGAATTGTATTTTATTCTATAAATATTATCGGTGCGCTGCACCTTGGGTTTGATTATTGTTTGTTTTTCTGACGTTCAGGTGTGTTTCACTTTAGGATTATCTTAAATCAGCAAATGTCTTTGTTTTGTCGCTGATGCCGCATATTCCCTGCTTTTTTTTGATTTAGATTTGCGGATATAAGTTGAAAATACAAATTTGTACATCACACCTGAGAACAGATTCTGTGGCGTGAAAGTAGTAAAAAAATGATATCAGCCGGCTTAAACCGAAATGGCTCCTTTAATATGTGGATGAGGGTTGTAATTTTTTAATGTAAAATCGTTGTATTGGAAGCTGAAGATATCTTTCACTTCAGGGTTGATTTCCATAACGGGTAAGGCATGGGGTGCGCGAGTAAGCTGTAATTTAACCTGCTCGATGTGGTTCAGATAAATATGAGCATCTCCCAGGGTATGGATAAATTCACCGGCCTCTAATCCGGTAACCTGCGCCATCATCATGGTAAGCAAAGCATACGAGGCAATATTAAAGGGTACTCCGAGAAAAATATCGGCACTGCGCTGGTACATCTGACACGACAGCTTTCCGTTGGCAACATAAAACTGAAACCAGGCATGGCATGGTGGCAAAGCAGCTCTGCCGGCTGCAACATTCTCCGAAAACGACTTTCCGCTCAATGGCAATACACCGGGGTTCCAGGCTGCAACAATCATTCTGCGACTGTCCGGATTGTTTTTTATTTGATTTAACACAACAGAAATCTGATCGATACCCTCATTATTCCAGTTTCGCCATTGAGCACCGTAAACCGGGCCTAAATCGCCATTTTCATCGGCCCAGTCATTCCATATTTTTACTTTGTTGTCATTCAGATATTTAATGTTGGTGTCGCCATTCAAAAACCAAAGCAATTCATAAATAATTGAACGTAAATGGAGTTTTTTGGTTGTTAATACCGGAAAACCATCGTTTAAATTGAATCGCATCTGATGACCAAAAACGCTTAGGGTTCCGGTTCCGGTACGGTCCGACTTTTCAACTCCGTTATCCAGCACATGCTGTAACAAATTCAAATATTGTTTCATTTTGGTAAATTCATAAAAATGTTGATAATAAGAATGGTGGCGTTATTTTGGGTATAACCTCTATTTTTTTATTCGTTTTATTTCGTCACGAATTCTTGAGGCTTCTTCGTAGTTTTCTTCTTCAATTGCCTTTTTTAGCGCCTCTTCCAAGTCGGATAATGACATTTTTTTGTATCCTGCTTTTTGTTCCTGTTCTTCTTTTAAGTCATCACCTATTTCGTTTTCTATCTCTTCATCGTCCATTTCAATACCGGCTTCATCAATCACCTCTTTGTTTGCAAAAATGGGGCAGTTAAAGCGCAACGAAAGGGCAACGGCATCGGAGGTGCGACTATCGATGAATAAAGCTTCACCGTTATGTTCGCATACCAACAGCGAATAAAAAATACCGTCTTCAAATTTATTGATAATCACTTCGGTGATGGTAACGTTTAATTTATCGGCAAACCGTTTAAACAAATCGTGGGTTAAAGGCCGGGCAGGTTTCATGTTTTCCAACTCGATGGCAATGGCTTGCGCCTCAAACCTTCCGATAATAATAGGCAGTCGTTTTTTTCCTCCTTTAACTCCCAGTATCAGCGCATAAGCACCACTTTGCGATTGACTGTATGACATCCCGATGATATCAAGTTTGAGCTTTTCCATATGATGTTTTATAAGAGGGATAAAATTACATATTTATTTAACACTTTGGATAAATACCCCCCAATGAATTACTAACAATGGTTGAAAGCTTATTTAATAACTTCTCGGAACCTTGTTAGGAAGCCTTTTATACATATGAAACTCTAAATAAGCAATGAGAATCCGACTATAAGGGCATGCAACAATGTGCTGAGCTTTAATTGTTAAAAAAAAATAATAAGAATAGAAGGTTAATTTTCATTGTCCTTTTAAGTTTTTCCTATTTTAGCGCAATCTTTGCAAACGTTTGCATAATGTATAATTAAATCTACATGTTATGAAGAAAAAAGTCTTTACACTTTTTACTATGCTTGCAGTTCCGTTTCTTGCTTCTGCGAGCGAAGCCGATCTTGTAATTCCTGACGGAATGAGGTCGGAAACCCTGCTATACTGGGGGTTCCTGGTTACGATATTAGGGTTTTTATTTGGTCTTATGCAGTTTATGAAAGTTAAAAAAATTCGCGCTCATAAATCGATGCTTGAGGTTGCCGATGTAATTTATCAAACGGGTAAAACCTATTTGATACAACAGGGTAAATTTCTTGCCATCCTGTTTTTATTTATCGGCACGGCTGTAGCTTTTTATTTTGGCTGGCTCACCGAAGGGTTCGGATTTGGAGGCGTTGCCATGATTTTGGGATGGACAATTCTTGGGATCCTCGGCTCGTACAGCGTAGCCTGGTTTGGTATCAGAATGAACACTTATGCCAACTCGCGGATGGCCTTTGCCTCGTTGGAAAGAAAACCGATTAAACTTTTAAATATTCCTTTAACGGCCGGTATGAGTATTGGTGTGGTTCTTATCTCGTTGGAGCTTACCATGATGCTTATTATTTTAATGTTTGTACCCGGCGAATATGCAGGTGCCAGCTTTATCGGCTTTGCCATTGGTGAATCGTTGGGAGCTTCCGCCCTGAGAATTGCCGGAGGTATTTTTACTAAAATTGCCGATGTGGGTTCCGACCTGATGAAAGTGATTTTTAAAATTGGTGAAGACGACCCGCGTAACCCCGGAACCATTGCCGACTGTGTGGGCGATAATGCCGGCGACTCGGTAGGCCCTACTGCCGACGGTTTTGAAACTTATGGCGTTACAGGTGTTGCCCTTATCTCTTTTATTGTGCTTGCCGTGGCTAAAACATCCGACCAGGTTGAATTGCTAACCTGGATTTTTGTGATGCGTATTTTAATGATTTTTACCTCCGTGGTTTCGTATTGGATTAACAACGCCATTACCAAAGCAAAATACAGCAATGTTGATGACCTTGATTTTGAAAAACCGTTAACTTCGTTGGTTTGGATTACATCTATTTTGTCGATTGTGGTAACTTTTGCCGCCAGCTATGTAATGATTGGCGACATGCCACACGATTTATGGTTGGTACTTTCAGTTATTATTAGTGCCGGCACATTGGGTGCTGCTCTTATTCCCGAGTTTACCAAACTATTTACAAGTCCCAAATCAACCCATGTTAACGAAGTGGTTGAAGCTTCTAAAAAAGGTGGTGCCTCGTTGAATATTCTGTCTGGTTTGGTGGCCGGTAACTTTAGTGCATTTTGGCAGGGCATGGTGTTCTTTTTATTGATGTTTATAGGCTACTACGCCAGCAACTACGGCCTGTCGGAATTTATGATTTACCCATCCATTTTTGCCTTTGGATTGGTAGCTTTCGGATTTCTCGGTATGGGGCCGGTTACCATTGCTGTTGACAGTTATGGCCCGGTTACCGATAATGCCCAATCGATTTACGAGCTTTCGTTGATTGAAGAAAATGAAAAAGAGGTTACCCCTGAAATTGAGAGAGATTTCGGCTTTAAACCCGATTTTGAAAAAGCCAAATATTATCTCGAAGCCAACGACGGCGCCGGCAATACTTTTAAAGCTACTGCCAAACCCGTGTTAATTGGTACTGCCGTAGTAGGTGCCACTACCATGATATTCTCGCTTATTTTGGTTATTGAACACACTCTGGGTATTGCTCCCGAAACCATTCTTAACGTATTGAACCCTTATACCGTTTTAGGTTTCTTATTGGGTGGAGCTGTTGTTTACTGGTTTACCGGAGCCTCCATTCAGGCTGTAACTACCGGTGCTGCCAGAGCTACCGAATACATTAAAAACAATATTAATTTGGATTTGGGTGCCGAAAAGAAAGCCGACATCAGCAAATCAAAGGAAGTGGTACAAATTTGTACCGTATATGCCCAAAAAGGTATGTGGAACATTTTTATTGCACTCTTTTCGTTTGCCTTGGCATTTGCCTTTTTCTCAGCACCCGTTGGCGTTGTTGACGGAATGAGCAAAGCCGATGTTATTGCCAACTCTATGCCGGTGGCATTGTTTATCGGATACCTGTTGTCCATCGCTTTCTTTGGTTTGTATCAGGCTATTTTTATGGCCAATGCCGGCGGTGCATGGGATAATGCAAAAAAAGTTATTGAAGTGGATATGCAGGAAAAAGGTACCGAATTACACGCTGCTTCGGTAGTGGGCGACACGGTTGGCGACCCTTATAAAGATACCTCTTCGGTTGCTTTAAACCCTGTAATTAAGTTTACCACCTTGTTTGGTTTACTTGCCATGGAAATTGCTATTTCACAAAGCTTCAGAGCTGTAGCACCTTGGATTGGCGGAGCCTTTTTGGTGGTAGCACTCTACTTTGTTTATCGTTCATTTTATAAGATGAGAATTAACGAATAGATTTTTAATCATACATTGAAAAAGGTCGGTGAATTAATCATCGGCCTTTTTTTATAAAAGGTAATCAACAAAATTTACATTGTTCACTACCACAAACGACGAATGGGGATAGGTAGTAATAAATTGCTTTGGAGGTTTTACCTGTTTTTTACCATATTTAAATTCAAACGCAACAAGCTTTCCGTCAAACTCCTCAATCAAATCTATCTCTTTCTGACGGTATGTTCTCCAAAAATAAAAATTAGTATTTCTGCCACTGTACCTGTGCCTTTGCACCCGGCTTATGATACAGAAATTTTCCCACAAGGCTCCGGTATCATTTCTGTTTTCAAGTTGTGCATAATTTTGAATTATACTGTTTCTTAATCCCGTATCATAAAAAAATAATTTACGGCTTCTCGATATTTCATTCCTAAGATTTCGGCTAAACGATGGCAACGAAAACAAAACAAATGACTTTTCCAACAACTGAATGTACCGTTGAACCGTTTCAATGTTAATCCTGAGTAAATTACTTAATTCACGGTACGACACCTGATTACCCAACTGAAGCGCAACAGTTTTTAGCAATTTTAACAAAATATCGGGATGTCTGATATTCTCAAATTGTAAAATATCCCTGAATAAATAGTCGCTGGTTAATTCGTCAAGCAGCACTATTTTTTCTTCCTCCGGCCGGTCAACAATATCAGGATAGGTTCCAAATCGTAAAATATCAGGAATTTTTCCTTTTAAATCCATCAGGTTGTATTGCTGCTTTAACTCCATAATAGTTAAAGGAAACATAAAAAACTTAATGTTCCTGCCGGTTAAAGGTTCGCTTATTTTTTGAGACAGATGAAAACTGCTTGAACCGGTTGCAATGTATTGTCTGTCGGGAAAAGTGTCGCAAAGCAGTTTAAGTATTGTGCCAATATTTTTTATTTTCTGTGCCTCATCAAAAACAATTAGTTTGGCTTTGCCCGTGTAACTTATTATCCTTTCAGGGTTTTCAGAACCTAATAAATCAATAACTTCCGGTTTTTCACAGTTTAAATAAATTGAATCCGGAAAGTCGGAAATAATCTTTTTTGCCAATGTTGTTTTACCCACCTGCCTCGGGCCATAAAGAATAATTACTTTACCCTTAAAAAGCCATTTTGCGATGTTGGCATACAGTGTCCGCTCATAAATATATCGTTCCATAATTGTAAATCTGTCCGGTTAACCGGACAGATTTACGTAAAAATGTCCGGTTAACCGGACGTATTATCAAAAATAAAAGAAAATCTATTGTAATCTTCAAATATAAAACAGCCATAAAGTGCTTTCTGAATCTATTCTAAATATTGTAAAATCATTGGTAAATAATCTGATTTATTATTTAAAGATGCTTACATTTGCGCCACTTCTCCGCAATCGTTAATGGAGTTGATATAGTTTAATTTCAAATCATTACACACACAATAAAATGATTCAGGATAATTTTGAAAAACGTCATATAGGACCCGGTGAAGCTGACATTTCGGAAATGTTAGCGGTAACAGGTGTTGATAGTCTCGACCAATTAATAAACGAAATCATTCCCGCCGACATTCGCCTTAAGGAGCCGTTAAAGCTTGCCGAAGGAATGAGCGAGTATGATTTTTTAAACCACATGCAAGCATTAGCCCAAAAAAACCGGATTTTTAAAACCTATATCGGGCAGGGTTATTACAACACCATTGTGCCATCGGTAATTTTGCGCAATGTTTTTGAAAATCCGGGCTGGTACACTTCGTACACGCCTTATCAGGCCGAAATTTCGCAGGGCCGTTTGGAAGCACTGCTCAATTTTCAAACCATGATTTCCGACCTGACGGGCATGCCGTTGGCCAATTCCTCGTTGCTGGACGAAGCCACCGCCGCAGCCGAAGCCATGCTGATGTTTTATCACGCACGTCCACGTGCCAAAGCAAAAGCCGGTGCCAATGTTTTTATGGTTTCCGAAGACCTTTTTCCGCAAACCATCGACGTGCTTAAAACAAGAGCCGCATCCAACGGAATAGAGTTGGTTATTACAAATCGTGAAGTTTTTGATTTTAACGACAAGGTGTTTGGCTGTATTTTCCAATATCCCAATCAAAAGGGTGAAATTGTCGATTTTACACCATATGTTGCCAAAGCCAAAGAAACCGGCATACCCGTAGCAGTAGTTGCCGACCTGATGAGTCTTGCCCTGCTAACGCCTCCCGGCGAGTGGGGAGCCGATGTGGTGCTGGGTAATTCGCAGCGTTTTGGGGTACCCATGGGTTTTGGCGGGCCGCATGCTGCCTATTTTGCCACCACCGAAGCATACAAACGCCAGATGCCCGGCCGCATTATCGGTATTTCGAAAGATGCCACCGGAAAACCTGCCTTGCGAATGGCACTGCAAACCCGCGAACAGCACATTAAACGCGAAAAAGCCACTTCTAATATTTGTACTGCTCAGGCGCTGTTGGCCATTATGGCCGGATTTTATGCCGTATATCACGGCAAAGAGGGAATTCGTGAGATTGCTGCTGAAATTCACTCACTGGCGGTTGACTTGTCCGATAATTTGGAAAAATACGGCTTCAAACAGGAAAACAAGTTCTTTTTCGATACACTGTACATCAAACTTCCTGAGAATATTCATGTTAACCTGCTGCGCGAAAAAGCACTGGAAGCAGAAATCAATTTTCGTTATTTTGAAAACGGTAACATCGGTATCAGTATCGACGAAACCACTTCGCGCAAAGATATAAAGGCCATTATCGAGTTACTGGCTTCCGTGGTTGGAGAAAAAATGAGTGCCGTTGGTTTTACCGAAATCGAAAAGAATAGTAAAAACCGGATTCCTTCCAATTTGGTACGGACCTCAAGTTTTCTGGAACACAGGGTGTTTAACAGTCACCACAGCGAAACCGAGATGATGCGTTACATGAAAAAACTGGAAAACATGGATATCGGCCTCAACCGCTCCATGATTCCTTTGGGGTCGTGTACCATGAAACTGAATGCTGCCACCACCATGATACCCATAAGCTGGCCGGCGTTTACCGACATTCATCCGTTTGTTCCGCAAAATCAGGCACATGGATATCACCATATAATCGATGAAATGGAATCGATGCTGGCCGAAATTACCGGTTTCAGTGCTTTAACCTTTCAACCTAATTCGGGAGCTGCCGGCGAATATACCGGACTGATGGTCATCCGCCAGTATTTTATCGACAAAGGAGAACCTCATCGTAATATTTGTCTGATACCCGCTTCGGCACACGGAACCAATCCTGCCAGCGCCGTGATGGCCGGCATGAAAGTGGTAGTGGTTAAAACCGATGCCAACGGAAATGTGGATATCGACGACTTAAAAGCGAAGGCGCAAGAGCACAAAGACAACCTTGCCGCTTTAATGATTACCTACCCTTCTACCCACGGTATTTTTGAAGAGGGCATCAGAGAGATTATTGCCATTATTCATAACGCCGGCGGACAGGTTTATATGGACGGTGCCAATATGAATGCGCAGGTTGGCCTTACCAGTCCGGGATTTATCGGTGCCGATGTTTGTCATCTTAATCTGCACAAAACCTTTGGAATACCTCATGGAGGTGGAGGCCCGGGAGTGGGCCCGGTAGGTGTTGCCAAACATTTAACACGCTTTTTACCAAAACACACTGCTGTTGAAGTGGGTGGCGAAAACGGATTCACTGCTGTTTCGTCGGCTCCGTACGGTAGCGCCCTGGTGTTGCTTATCTCTTACGGATATTTAAAACTGCTGGGCAGAGATGGGCTGACTATGGCAACCAAAATGGCCATGCTAAATGCCAACTACCTGATGAAAAAACTTGAAGAGAGCTACCCTATTCTTTACAAAGGTAAAAACGGTTTTGTAGGCCACGAAATGATTTTAGATTGTAATGCTTTTCACCATTCGGCAGATATAGCGGTAATCGATATTGCCAAACGGCTGATGGATTATGGATTTCATGCTCCTACCGTTGCCTTCCCTGTTCATGGAACTTTAATGGTTGAACCCACCGAGAGCGAGCCTAAAGAGGAGTTGGATTATTTTATCGAAGCCATGAAAACCATCCGCAATGAGATTAAAGAGGTGGAAGAGGGCATCGCTGAAAAGAAAAACAATGTGGTGGTAAACGCTCCGCATACAGCTGAAATGGTGATTACCGAAGCTTATCAACTTCCTTACGGTCGCGAAAAAGCCGTTTATCCGTTGGAGTGGGTTCGGAGCAACAAATATTTTGTTCCCGTAGCAAAAATTGATGATGCCTTTGGCGACAGAAACCTTTGCGCCTGCCTGCCCATAGAAGAATATGACAAGGTGGTTGAGGTAAAAGAGATGTAATTGATAATAAGCCATCAGGTGACTTTAAATTATCTGATGGCTTTGTGTCTATTTCTCGGTGTTAACCCAATAACAGTATGTTTTTATAAATTTGCGACAAAGATAAGTTTGGCAGTAGAGGAACTATTTGGGTGCAATCAAGCATTCTGCTTCTTTAACAATTATACAATGAATTAATGATACAATGATACAATGA
>CAYVWX010000077.1:10015-12511 GCA_964455635.1 uncultured Lentimicrobiaceae bacterium
ATAATTATACAATGAATTAATGGTACAATGATATAATGAACCTGTTACCCGCCGGATAATTATACAATGAATTAATGGTACAATGATATAATGAACCTGTTACCCGCCGGTTAATTATACAATGAATTAATGGTACAATTATACAATGAACCTGTTACCCGCCGGATAATTTGACAATAAATTAATGATACAATGATACAATAGACCCGATACCCGCCAAACCTTTGAATGACAATCAACCCTATTTAACTACATTAAACAATTATGAACTTTTGATTCTCTGATCTACTGATCCTCTGATCGGTGGCAATATGAAAATGTTGGGCATTTTGGAACACCAATCTTTCATTTTACTGCAATAGTTATTTGATGTTAAAATGTTCATGTTTAGCACTATCTGCCCAATTTTTTATATTGCGTGTTGGCAATTGGCCTTATTTAAATGTTTCTAAAAACTGTCTTGCTGTCATTACCGGTAATTTTGATGCTTTGAAGTCTTTCAAATTCCTTGTAATTATAAGGTCTTGGTTATTCTCAATTGCAGTAAAATATTGAAGTCCATCCTCAAAGTCATTAAATGAATCATCATTCAATGCTAAACCTATTATTTTGTCGTCAAGGGGTAAAATATTAACTATTAATCTTAGTTTACGTAATATTTCTTTTTTTTTCTTAGAGTCGATTTGACGTAATAATGTATAACTCGTATTCGCAATAGTCAAAGACGAAATATTAAGTTCGATAATTTTCTGGTCTGCTAATGAAAAAAGATATGCTGATTCATCATAAAATGGCTCTCTGCGAGATAATAAGTCTATGACGATATTTGTGTCAATAAAAAGTTTTTTCATTTGTATTTCTCTATCAAATAGTCAGTATATTCATTTTTGTAGTCAAAGTCAGGTGGTAGGTTAATTACACCACTCAAGCTTTCAACAAGAGGTGTAATAGATATTTTATTAGCGGTATCTTTTTCTCTAGTCAAACTGTCAAGGTATGATTCAATCATTTTTGATAAACTAATTCTTTGACTTTTAGCATAGATTTTTGCTCTTTCTATCACACTGTCATTTAACCTTAATGTCAATTTTGTTTCCATGTCATTATTATTTACGTGCAAATGTACAAATTATATACGTCATTACAAAATGTTTCTGCGAATTTTCTTTTTTTAGGCTTATTGCCAACTACTGATCCTCTGATCCTTTAAACCTATTCAAACCCAAAATCCTTTTTAACGGCTGTTATATTTACAATAAAAACATTAATTTCGCTTTTTTCAATAATTATAAAATAATGACACTGATAGTAACCGGATCGGGACTTACCATCGAAGCTGTGGTTAAAGTGGCCCGCAATTATGAAACCGTTGAGCTTCATCAAGATGCTTTAAAAAGAATAGAAGTGTGTCGCGCTATGTTGGAAAAAAAAATAGAAGCACACGAAATTATGTACGGTGTTAACACCGGAATAGGCGAATTTTCGGAGGTGGTTTTATCCGACCAACAGGTTAAGGAGTTTCAAAAGTACCTTATTTATAACCATGCCGCCGGAATTGGCGACCCCATGCCGTTGGATTATGTGCGTGCTGCCATTTTGGGGCGTATTAATGTACATGCCCATGGCAATTCCGGTATCCGGCCCGAGATAACGCTTTTTTTGGTTGAAATGCTCAACAAAAAGGTCACTCCTTATGTTTGTCAAAAAGGCTCCGTTGGCGCTTCGGGCGATTTGGCTCCCATGGCTCAAATAGCTTTGCTGCTTATGGGCGAGGGTAAAGCCTATTATAATGGTGAACTTTTAGAAGGTAAAGAGGCATTGAAACGTGCCGGTATCACCCCACCCGGGCTGATGGCTCGCGACGGATTGGGCACCATAAACGGATCCAATGTGCTTACCGCCATGAGTGCTCTGTTTTTATACGATGCGCAAAACTGGCTTAAACAGGCCGAAATAGCCGCAGCCATGTCGTTGGAAGCACTCAAAGCCAATATGGGGCCTTATACGGCACGGCTACATCAGGCGAGAGGTTTTAAAGGAGCTATTCGTTCGGCTTTGGCCATTGGTAAATTGGTGGCCGGTGGCGACCTGAAAGAAGAACGGGTGGAACACAAAGTACAGGATGCTTACTCCATGCGCTCAACGCCGCAGGTAATAGGTGCTGCACACGATGCCATTGCTTATGCACGGTCGCAGGTTGAAATTGAACTGAACGGTGTGGGCGACAACCCTATTTTCTTTCCCGAAGACGATACGGCACTTTCCGGTGCAAACTTTCAGGGTACTCCGGTGGCACTACCCATGGAGATGGCAGGAACGGCTATTACCATGGTTTGCGTACTTTCCGAACGAAGACTCAACCGGCTTAACAACCCCGCACTTAGTGCCGGCCTGCCGCCGTTTCTTACCAAGGGTGCCGGTATGTTTTCGGACCTCATGCTTAGTCAGTATACTGCCGATATGCAAATCGTTGAACAGCGTATATTGTGTGCTCCT
>CAYVWX010000078.1:0-12417 GCA_964455635.1 uncultured Lentimicrobiaceae bacterium
GGATTTTTGCGCGAAGCAGGCAAAAATCATGACAAAACAAAACGCAATATATCAAATTCACCCCGTGGAATAGTTTTCAAATTCCTCAGGGCAAGTAAATTTAAAAACACATGAAAAAATTTTACCACCTGAAATCGATATTCGTAACCTGCATGTTGTTTTTTATTGGTTTTATGTTTTCAGCGGCAAGAGCTCAAACACCAACCACGCAGGATTGCAAAGGTGCCATCGCCGTATGCGATTACATATATCACGAAGACTCAACCGCCAGCGGATATGGTAATTATTACGAAATCCCTACCGGACAGGATTGTAGCACAGGCCATTGCATGGATGGCGAGAAAAACAGCAGGTGGTATGTGTTTACCGTTATACAATCGGGACAACTGAGGTTTCAAATTACACCTGTTATGCAAACCGACGATTACGACTGGGCCGTTTTTAACATTACTACCTATTCGTGCGACGACATTAAGCTTCATCCGAATTGGATGATGCGAAGCTGCAATGCTGCCGGAGGTGCCGGCTATCAGGGAACAACCGGAATAAGTACTGCCAACGGGGGAGCAGCCAATTGCAACAACGGAGGAAATACCAACAAATGGAATGCCGATCTTACTGTTTTCGAAGGCGAAACCTATGTCCTGGTTGTCTCCGACTGGACACAAACTCCCGGAGGTTATACCCTTGACTTTTCAGCTTCTTCAGCGGTAATTTTCGACGATCAGGCACCTTTTATCAGCTATATTGGTGGCGACGAGATAACTACCTGCGGCACCAATGAGTTGCTTGTCCGTTTTAACGAAAAGGTAAAATGTTCGTCGGTGGACCCCGGTGATTTTACCTTAACCGGTCCGGGTGGCCCATATGTTATTGATAGCATTTACGGCGAAACCTGTGCCCTGGGTGGCGATCCCAACGAAAAAGAGTTTACGCTTTATGTTTCGCCTCCTTTTACGCAGGGGGGCGACTATACCTTATCCATAAATGCCTTTAGCTATATATCCGATGCGTGTGATAATTATGCAGCAGCCGACAGCTATCCTTTTACCATCGACCTTGATTCGCCTGTTGCCGATGCGGGAGAAGATCAGACAATCAATTACGGTACAAGCACCGTTTTAACGGGAAATGCTTCGGGCGGCTCGGGCAGCAGTAGCTACCACTGGGAACCGGACACCCTTCTTGTGGATCCCGATGTGCAACAGCCAACCACCGTAAACCTTATAACCAATACTGCCTTTTATTTAACCGTTACCGACAACAATAGCGGATGTACCGGCGAAGATACGGTTTTGGTTACCATCGAAGGCGGGCCCCTCGGCATTAACGTTACGGCAAATTCAGAGTCTGTTTGTAACGGACAACAGGTTGCCCTGTTTTCTAATGCAGGGGGTGGTTCGGGTAGCTACACCTACTTATGGACCTCCGATCCCGAAGGATTTAATTCCACATTGCCCGACCCTGTTGATTATCCAACTCAAACCACCACCTATTTTCTGGATGTGTTTGACGGCTTTACCCATTCCAACGGACAGGTTACCATAGTTGTCCACGAACTGCCTGTTGCCGATGCCGGCGACGACCAGATAATAAACCCGGGAACACCTGCAACACTTCATGGTAACGGAACGGGAGGAAACGGCAGTTACACCTACCATTGGGAACCGGCAAGTTACCTGATAAACAACGAAATTCAAAATCCCGATACCAAACCGTTGTACAATCCAACCCTGTTTTCGTTGTGGGTAACCGACGATTTCGGGTGCGTCAGCAATCAGGATGATGTGTTGGTTAATCCGGCCGGTGATGCATTAAATTCGGTTATTTACGCCAGCCCTCAAAAAATATGTCAGGGTGGAAGTACCATCATATCGGCTTCCGCCTCAGGGGGTGGAGGCAGCTTTACTTATCAGTGGTCATCCAAACCGGAAGGCTTTACCTCAACCAATTCGTCGTTTACCGCATCACCCCAGGTTAATACAACCTATTATCTTTTGCTAAAGGATTTATACAATAACGAGTACGAAGATTCAATTGAAGTTACCGTTTACCCTTTACCTCTAATTAACCTCATCCCCGAAGGGATTATTCCCATCGACGACCATACCATTACCGTTTGTGTACGCGACAGCGTTTTGATGGATGCCGGACAACCCGACAGCCCTGCCGGAACGCAATATTTTTGGATTGGCGAGGGGCTTACCACCCGTTACAACAAAGCCATTACCAACGGTAACCTGCTTGATGTTCAAAAACATACGGTTAGGGTAACACACCCGCACGATGACAATTTGTTGTGTTCAAATACCGACTCGTTAACCATTGTTTTTAGTTTTAAAGAGTGTGGAAGCGGAACCGGTGAGCAGTTTGTTGATTTGTCAAATACCTTTAAGGTTGTTCCCAATCCCAACCCGGGAAATTTTAATATTGTCTTTACCCGGCCGGTTAAAAATGCATTGGTTTCAGTATTCTCGGTAGAGGGAAGGAAAATTTATTCGTTGAAAAATAGGGAAAGCTTTGCGAAAGGAGATCATAAAACCCTGAAACTAAACCTCCCAAAAGGAATCTATTTTGTTTATCTCCAATCGGGGCACAATAGTACAGTACAAAAAGTTGTTGTTAAATAGTGGCTGCAAGAAAACGCCAATAACATCGTTACGCTCATGCTGAGATCAAATATCTACAAGAGTAAACATTATGATATCCAGTATTTTGCAAGTCTCGTTCTTGACGTTTTTTATAAGCTGCTACGAAAAAACGTAGTTTTCTTTGAAGCACAAATTAATATTAAGTTTAATGGCAAACCTTTTGCTTCCGTTTGGTGTCATAGTTACATTATTATGCTTTAATTTTTTTATTATTTTTGACCTCATTTTCAGTATTAAAGGATTATTATTTTTTTATTCCGTTTGGGTGTGGCTACGGTGTTGCCCGCAATATTTATTTAATTTCGGGATGCTGAAAAGGAAACCATAAAAATGTAATATTTATGAAATCGATGTTTATCAAATTATTTTTCGTTCATCTTTTTGTTCTCTTTTCTGCAATTTTATGGGCGCAGGAGCCAACCGATCAGGATTGTTTGGGAGCCATTACGGTGTGCCAGTCGGTTTATGTTCAGCCCAATTCATATTCCGGTACCGGAAACTATCCCAACGAAATTCCTCATCCCGGATCTTGCCCAACCAACTGTCTCAGTTCGGGAGAAAAAAACGATGTCTGGTATATCTTTACAGTTAACTCCGGTGGAAATCTCGGTTTTCAAATTACTCCAAACAATATGAGCGACGATTATGACTGGGCTGTTTTTAGTTTAAACGATTTCGATTGCGAGGATATTTTTACCCATGTCGGCCAAATGGAAGTTAGTTGTAATTATTCAGGTACACCCGGTGTTACGGGTGCTACCTTGATAACAGGCACCAGCTGCGTGGGTGCCAGTGGAAGCAACAAGTGTAACTTTATTCCGGTAGTGGAAGGTGAAACTTATGTTTTAAATATTAGTAATTTCTCAAGCTCACAATCGGGATATACACTCGATTTTGGGCTTTCAACCGCTAATATTTACGACGATGTTCCTCCTGAAATAGCTACCATTTATTCCGATGACTTACAATGTGGCTCAACCGAGTTGGAGTTTGATTTTAGCGAGCGTGTTTTATGTAATTCGGTGCAACCGTCCGATTTTTCGCTCACCGGTCCCGGAGGCCCTTACACGGTTACCGATGTTTATGGCTACACATGCCAACAGGGTGGTACGGCCGAAGATCATTTTACTTTGGTTTTTACACCGGCCATTTATCAAAGTGGCGCCTACGCTATTAATGTGTTGCCATTTAGCGGCATTCAGGATGATTGCGGAAACACCTCTCCGGTACAAAGCTATAATTTTACGGTTGATTTGAATTCGCCTGTTGCTGATGCCGGCGAGGACCAGGATATCGCTTATGGAGCTTCAACTCAGTTGGATGGTACCGTAACAGGTGGTACGGGTAATTTTACTTTCGACTGGCAGCCCGAAGACAAACTGGTTGATCATACCGTTGAAGACCCCTTTACCATAAACCTTACCGAAACCACCTCTTATTTAATGACTGTTGATGACCCCGGAAACAATTGTCGCAGTACCGATGATGTTACTGTTAATATTGTTGGCGGCCCCATGTCGGTTTCTGTTTTTGCCGATCACGATTCGGTTTGCTCGGGTAATTCCGTTAATATTCAGGCAGTACCCAGTGGCGGTGCAGGTGCATACACCTATATCTGGACTTCCGACCCTCCGGGCATTGATTATACCAGTCAAACCATTACGGTAACTCCCGAGGTAACCACGACTTATTTTGTAGAAACTACCGATGGCTTTACCACCTTGACAGATCAAATAACCATCACGGTATTTCCTACTCCTGTGGCCAATGCCGGTCCCGAGCAGGAAATTAATTTCGGAACCTTTACCTTTTTAGAAGGTTCTGCTTCCAACGGTCAGGAACCTTACAGCTACAATTGGTCGCCTCCCGACCGTATTGACGGTGATATAACCATACCCAACCCTCAAACGGTAATATTGGAATCGAATCAAATATATCAACTTTATGTGGTGGATAATCACGGATGTCCCGGCGACCTGTCAGAAGTAAATATTAAAGTTACCGGAAGTGCGTTGGGCGCCCAACCCATGTCGTTGCCGGCACAAATATGTTATGGACAAAGCGCTGTTTTGGTGTCGAATGTATCAGGCGGGGGTGGCGGCCCTTATACGTTGGAATGGAGAGAAAAAGACGGAACATGGACTTCTGCCGGCGATAGTGTTGTGGTTAATCCAACCGAAACCACCAAATATTTTCTTAAAATTTCTGATGGCTTTACCATGGTCGATTCCATTCTTTATACCCTTCAGGTTAATCCGCTACCTCAAATAAACCTTATCCCCGACGGGGCAACCCACGATGGCAATGTTATTAAAGTTTGTGTGCGCGATACCGTAACACTTGATGCCGGTAACGAAAACAACCCGCCCGACATGGGATATGTGTGGTCGAACGGATGGCCCGAACGTTATCTTATCGCAAAAACAAACGGTAACTTATTGGATTTCCAAAGTTATAATGTGGAGGTGACAAACAACGTAACCGGATGTCAAAGTGTTGACAGTGTGTCTATTCTGTTCGACTTTAAAGAGTGTGGCACCGGAGTTGGTGAAAACAGCATTACCAACCAACCTGTTTTTGTATATCCTAATCCCAACAACGGATTGTTTCAGCTGCAAACGGTTGACGGCATTAAAAAGTTGGACATTAAAATTATGGATGTTCAGGGACGCGTGTTGCTGGAAAAGAAATTTTCGTCCATTAATCCGGGTGGATGGATTAAAGATATTGACATGACAAAAGCGGCGAACGGTATTTATTTGTTAAAGTATAAAGTTGACAATAAAGCCTATACGCAAAAAATTGTAAAAAAATAATTTTACCAAAGAGTTAAAGAATGAAGACGACCCCCCGATGGATAAGAGTAGTGTTAACGCTACTCTTTTTTACAGGAACTTATACAGTAACCTTTTCTCAAACCCTTACCCCCTGCGATTACCATCGTCCGAAGCAAGCCGATCAGTGGCGGTTTGGCGATGACGCCGGCATCAGCTTCTCCAATTTGGATAATCCGGCTGCCGTTGATGGCGATTTCTTTAGTGATTTTACAGGGCTGGCTCCGGGTGGCGTTTCAACCATTTCCGACAGCGATGGTAACCTGCTGATGTATTGTAACGGCTTTAACATTTGGAACAGCAGTGCCAATATTATGAGCAATGGCGACGGGCTTAAAGGAAATAACGGCTCTACCATGACCTCGCTTATTGTTCCCAATCCGGGCAACGACAAACAATATTATGTGTTTACGGCAGATATGTATTTTCCCGGTTTTTTTGAAGACGGGATTCGTTATAACCTCGTCGATTTTACCAACAACGGCAATGGTGTTGTAACCCAAAAAAATAAAATTCTTTTGCAGGAAAATACACAAAAGATTGTAGCCGTAAAGCATAAAAACGGAAAGGATTACTGGATTGTTACCCACGGTTTTGGCGACGGAAAAGGTGATAGCTTTTATGTGTTTTTATTAAGTGATACCCTAAGCACAACACCGGTTGTTTCAAAAACAGGCCTCGCCGAAACCTACGATGAAAACAATTTCCAGTCGTTTAACAACGAAGCAGGTTATATGGTGGCATCCCCCGATGGGAGTATGCTGGCACAGGTAGTAAATTTTGACGGATATGTTGAACTTTTCGATTTTGACAATGCTACCGGAAAGGTCAGCCATGCACGGAACAGCACCCCGGGTGTTATTAAAGGCCCCTACGGAGTGGCATTTTCGGCCGACAACTCCAAACTGTATGTTACCACGGCTCCCCTTGATAACTCAACCAATTATCTTTACCAGTTCGACTTGTCGCAAAGCAATCCGTTAGACAATCCGTTTACTGTTGCCACAATGGATATCACTGCCGGCAATCAGGTGTTGTTTGGTGCATTACAACTAGCTACCAATGGCAGAATATATGTGGCTAAATTTATTAAAGGCCTTCCCGACAACAACAAATATCCGTCGTTGGCTCGTATTAACAATCCCGACAGGGTAGGAAGTGCCTGTAATTATAACAGTTTAAACGGAGCTGCACAAAATGAATTTGACTTATCCAACGGAAATAGTTTTTCAGGTTTGCCGGTGTTTCCCAACGATTTTTTAAATATTCCGCACTTTTGGAGCTACCACTGGTGCCATCACGATACCACTGCGTTTACCATACGAAACAGTGCCAACATCACCAACGCCCTATGGAATTTTTCTTCGATAGATCCGTCAGGAGAGGACCCCGGAAGCGGTAATATGTATGCACCTGAATATGTTTTTAGCAAGCCCGGCAGTTACGATGTTGAATTAACCGAAGAGTTTAACGGACAACAATATGTTTATCACGATTCGGTAATCATTCATCCGTTGCCGGCGGTAAACCTGTCAACTTCCGATACCATTTACATTATGCCCAATTCGTCGATTAAGCTTGATGCGGGAGAGTACGACTATTATTTTTGGGAGCCGGACGGGTCAACCGACAGGTATTTAAACGTTACTGCCGAGGGACAGTACATTGTAACAGTAGTTGATGCAAACTGCTGTAAAAATGCCGATACGGTTTACATTCAATATGCCGACCTGCTATTTCCCAATGCTTTTAATCCCGAAAGCAATTATGATGAAAACCGTGTGTTTCATGTGTCAGGGCCTGTACAGTCAATTGCCAATTATCAACTTAGGGTTTTCGACCGCTGGGGCAAAATGTTGTTTTTTACGGAGAACCCCACGGAAGGGTGGGACGGAACCTTTAACGGACAGCAGATGCCGGGAGGTGTTTATGTGTGGAGTGCCGTAATGGAGAGCTTTGCCAGCGATGTGTCTGATGCCGTTACCTTAAAACAGTCGGGAACGGTGATGCTGATAAGATAATTTTTGGAACAATAATTTTTGTATTCCGTTATCTTAATGCGGCCAACAGTAAATCCAAATCGCGGTAACGTAAATCAAAACGTTCGCCGATTTGTTTGTTGGTAAGGGTTCCGTTAAAAATGTAAACCCCTTTGTTAAAGGCATTATCCTGTTTTACATACTGTGTAACTCCTCCCGCTTCGCCGATTCTTAACAACAGCGGAGTGAGAAAATTGTTTAACGACATGGAGGCTGTATGAGGTACTCTTGATGCAATGTTGGGGACGCAATAGTGCGTTACTCCGTGTTCAATAAAAACAGGGGCGTTGTGATGTGTAGGTCTTGATGTTTCAAAACAGCCTCCCTGATCGATGCTTACGTCAACAACAATGGAGCCCTGTTTCATCTTTTGAACCGTATCGGCCGAAATAAAGCAATCGGAAATGCCGTTTGATGCATGTTTGGCAGCAATTACCACATCGGCATTCAGCAGGGCTTCTTCCAAGGCAAGGGGTTGTAACACAGAGGTGAAAACTCTTGCTCCCAAATTTTTCTGAATGGTTCGAAGCTTGTAAATGGAGTTGTCGAAAATTTTTACTGTGGCTCCCATTCCAAGGGCTGCTCTCGCGGCGTATTCGGCTACTGTTCCCGCACCAATAATTACAATTTCGGTGGGTTTAATGCCCGGAAACCCGCCAAGAATAACACCGTTTCCAAAAAGCCGGTTACTTAAATATTCGGCAGCAATTACAATGGAAGTGCTTCCCACAATCTCGCTCATGGATTTAACCACGGGCAGGGCTCCTGTTTTGTCCTGAATGTACTCGTATCCAATGGCTAACAGCCGTTTTTGCGAAAGTCGTTCAAAAAAAGATTTATTTTGCCCCGGAAGGTTTATGGATGATAAAAGCGTTTGGTTTCGTTTCAGTAACTGCGTTTCTTCGGTGGTGGGAGGTGCAATTTTGATAATAATTTCCGATTGAAAAATTTCGTCGGGAGTATCAACAATTGCTGCTCCCGCATCGGCATAAGCACTGTTGGTAAACTGGGCGGCAATACCAGCATCCTTTTCTACTACAATCCGATGGCCATTGTCGGTTAAAAGCTGTACTCCTTCAGGTGTAAGCGGAATGCGCGATTCATTTTCGTGGTCTTCTTTGGGTATGCCGATGGATAATTTTTTGTGCTGCGTAAACGATTCCAACATCTCTTCCTGAGGCAATAATTGCTCTTTTCCGAAGTGCAACATTTTTTTTCCTGAGCCTTCCATATATTAAATGGTTTTGAGGAGAATAACTAAAGGCATTTTAAACAGCCGGAACTAATCCGCAATTCTGTAATGAATTTGCCGGTTTCCATTCTCATTTTCTTCAATGGACAAATATACGTAAGAAGGTGGTAAAAGTTCCATAATCATTTCGGGCCATTCGATAAAACAGTAATGGCCACTGTATATGTACTCCTCATATCCGATGTCAAATACCTCTTCAATTGATTTGATGCGGTAAAAATCAAAATGAAAAACAGGCTCGTTTTCGGCCGAAAGGTATTCGTTTACCAATGCAAAAGTAGGGCTGCTGACAACATCATCAACACCAAGTTGGTTACACAGGGCTTTGATGAGTGTGGTTTTTCCGGCTCCCATTTTGCCGAAAAAAGCCACCACCTTATGGCCTTTAATATCGTTTAAAATGGCAGCTGCAGCCCCGGGTAACTCCGAAAGGTTTTTTACATTGACGACCTTTTCCATCCTGTTTACGATTTCGATTTAAGGGTTATTACCGGAATCATCACCTCTTCCATAGAGATGCCTCCGTGTTGAAAGGTGTTGCGGTAGTATTTAACATAGTAGTTGTAGTTGTTGGGGTAGGCAAAGAAATTTCCGTCGCGGGCAAAAACCCAACGGGTACTTACGTTAATTTTTGGCAGATAATAGTCGTCGGGATTGGCCATCTCAAAAACTTCTTTGGCGTTGTAGGCCAGATTTTTACCGTATTTATACCTCAAATTGGTATTTACATTTTTATCGCCGACAATTTTTACCGGATCCTGAACGCGAACAGAGCCGTGGTCGGTAGTAATAATTAACCGTACGTTTTTGTCGGACAGGTATTTGATGATGTCAAACAGCGATGAGTGCTCAAACCACGAAGCCATCAGCGACCGGTAAGCAGGTTCGTCGTCTGCCAGCTCGCGAATAATTTCCATTTCGGTACGGGCATGCGAAAGCATATCTACAAAATTGTAAACAATTACGTTAAAATCGTTTTGCATCAGGTTGGCAATGTTATCGGCCAGCTTGCGTCCGTAATCAAGATTAAGCACCTTGTGGTACGATGTTTTAAGGTGTTTGCCACTGCGTTTAAGTTGCTCTTTTAAAAGTTCGTACTCAAACTGATTTTTAGAGCCTTCATCCTCTTCGTCAGTCCAGAAATTGGGGTAATGTTTTCGTATTTCACCGGGCATCATGCCTGAAAACAGTGCATTACGGGCGTATTGTGTGGTAGTGGGTAAGATGCTGTAATAAATACTGTCGTCTTCAACCCTGAAATAATTTTCAATCATGGGCTGAATAATCTTCCATTGGTCGTATCGTAAATTATCAATTAAAAGAAAAAAGGTTTTTTCCTGTTTGTTAAAAAGCGGAAATACTTTTTCTTTAAAAAGTGTTTGCGATAAAACCGGCTTGTCATCGCTACCGCCGTGCAACCAGTCGTAATAATTGTCTTCGTAATATTTTGCAAAGTTGTTGTTGGCCTCGGTTTTTTGCATGCTGAGAATTTCCAGGATGTTGTTGTCTTCGGTTTTTTCCAAATCCAGCTCGTAGCGCACCAGCTTTTTGTAAATGTCAATCCAGTCGCTGCTTTCAAGTCTGTCGGTCATGCGCATGGAAAGCTCCCGAAACTGCTGTTGATAGTTCATGGTAGCCTTTTCGCCTGCCAGCTTACGGTTTTCCAGATTTCGCTTTAAGGAAAGCAATATTTGGGTGGGTTTAACCGGTTTGATAAGGTAATCGGCAATGTTGGAGCCAATGGCATCCTCCATAATCGACTCCTCTTCGCTTTTGGTAATCATTACCACCGGAAGGTTTGGAAACTCCTCTTTAATTTTTTCAAGAGCCTCAATACCCGATACTCCCGGCATTTGTTCATCCAAAAAAACAATGTCAAAATGCTGTTCGTGTGCCAACTCGATGGCGTCGCTGCCATTGTTTACCGGTTCTACTTCGTAACCCTTTTCCCGCAGGAAGATAATATGCGGACGAAGCAAATCAATTTCATCGTCGGCCCACAAAATTCTAATTTTACTCATAGTTTGTTGTTATTTGGAAAATTTAAATGATAGTTTTGTAAAGCAAAAGCAAAAATCGGTTTTATATTGCGTAATTTTTGCCTGAACAAACAAAATTAACAAAAATTATGAGCGTGAAAAAGGTCAACAAACGAAAAATCTTTAACGATCCGGTTTACGGTTTTATCACCATCCCCAACGAAGTGGTATTTGATGTAATTGAGCATCCCTGGTTTCAGCGGTTGCGGCGTATCAAGCAGCTTGGCCTTACGCATCTGGTGTATCCGGGGGCGTTGCATACACGGTTTCATCACTCGTTGGGTGCCATGCATTTAATGGGAAGGGCGTTGTTTGAGCTGAAATCAAAAGGGCATACCGTTTCGGATGAGGAGATGATAAGTGCCCAAACGGCTATTTTGCTGCACGATATCGGGCATGGCCCCTATTCGCATGCGTTGGAAAATACCATTGTTAAATCGCTTCACCATGAGGAGATTTCCATCCTTTTTATGAAGAAGTTGAACAAACAATTCGACGGTAAACTACAGTTGGCTTTGGATATGTTTGAAAACAGATATCACCGGAAATTTTTTTATAAGCTTATTTCAAGTCAGTTTGATATGGACCGGCTGGATTATTTAAAACGCGACAGCTTTTTTACGGGAGTTTCAGAAGGGGTAATCAATTATGAACGACTGCTTAACATGGTGGAAGTAGCTAACGATGAGCCTGTTATTGAGGCCAAGGGGATTTATTCGGTTGAAAAGTTTATTACTGCCCGCCGCCTGATGTATTGGCAGGTGTATCTGCATAAAACGGTATTGGTAGCCGAGTATATGATTACGCGTGTGTTAAAACGTGCTAAAGAGCTTTCGTTGAACGGTGAGAAACTTTTTGCTACGCCTGCACTGCATTATTTTTTGAACAACACCATCTCGAAAAACGATTTTGAAGAAAATCCGGAGGTGCTTCATCATTTTGCCAATTTGGACGACTATGATATTTTTTCCGCTTTGAAAGTATGGGTAAATCATCACGATTTTGTTCTGTCGGAGTTGAGTAAAGCATTGGTAAACCGCAGGCTTTTTAAAATTGAGATGGGCAATGAACGCATTGATGAAGCAAGGCTGAAAAAGTTAAAACAAACCGTTAAATCAACATACCGTTTGCAAGATAACGAGGTAGATTACTTTTGCTTTGCCGACCACACTTCTAATTATACCTATCAGCCCGGCTCCGACCGGATTAACATTTTGTTTAAAGACGGAACGGTAAAAGATATTGCCCGGGTTTCGGACCAGCTTAACATTACGGTAATGGACAAACCCACCACCAAATATTTTGTTTGTTATCCCAAGGGTTTGACTTTTTAACGATATTTAAGTTTAGCCGGTATTTATTATATATATTTTTACTCGATATGTTCTGATTTGCGTTGGCCATGAAAGCTTTATATACCATCGTATTATTAATTTTGTCAAATACGTTTATGACATTGGCCTGGTATGGCCATCTGAAATTTTCTGATTGGAAATGGTTTAATAAGCTTGGTTTAATATCGATAATATTAATAAGCTGGTCCATAGCATTGTTTGAGTATTTTTTTCAGGTACCTGCCAACCGGATAGGTTTTAAAGGCAA
>CAYVWX010000079.1:0-12398 GCA_964455635.1 uncultured Lentimicrobiaceae bacterium
TTTATCATAAACCCTGATAGCAAAAGTAAATTTTTTAAAAGGCCGGGAACGTTTCCGGCCTTTTATTTTACCGGGCAACACCTGCCCAAAGGCAGCGTGTCGGATTTAATAATGTTCCAGAAATTGGCCGAGCCGGGCCCTCTGTCTTTGTTGGTAAGCACAACCATGGTTTTTTGATGTCGCATGTCGCGGATATAAAAGGTTCTAAACCCTTTCCACCAGCCGAAATGATAAACAGTACTGTCCATGGATGTTTTTATACGCCATCCGAAACCGTAATTGTCTTTACGACGCCAGTATTTCGGACTTCCTTTTTTAAAAGCTTCACGCAATACCGAATCGGGAACCAGGGTAAAATTATCCAACGCCTGATCGTATTTATACAAATCTTCAACCGAAGTATATACATTTTTATCGCCCATAACTCCGTTCAAATAATCGTTTTCCATGCGGCGCCACCGCCACCCCCGGTGATAATAGCCCGGAACACCCTTTTCAACATACAACGGTACTGTTGAATCGTTACGCATGTTATACACAAACGAATCGTTCATACCCAGCGGTTTAAAAATGTTTTTTTCAACAAATTCGTCAAAGTGCATACCGGTAACCGCTTCTACCACATTGGCCAACAAAGCAAAGTTGGTGTTGCAATAATGAAATCCGTGATTGGGTTTAAAATAAACATCCGGCTTGTATTTTACAAAAAGAGCCATCACGTCGTCGTTATCCATGGGAATTCTTTTGTTTTTCCATTTGTCCAGTGCAAGGCTCATATACCGCGGCAAACCCGAGCGATGTGTCATCAACAGGCGACAGGTAACCCCTTCGTAAGGAAATTGAGGAATATAAGTTCTGATGTCTTCGTCGTAATCAATTTTTCCGCGTGTTTTTAAAATCATGACCGCCATGGCGGTAAACATTTTAGAAACCGACGCCAGTTGAAAAGCGCTGTGGGTGGTAAGCGTATCGCGATGGCGGCGCACATTGGCAAAACCGTAAGCTTTTTTAAATATGAGATGTCCTTTTTCGGAGTACATTACCGTACCGTTAAAACCGGTAAGCCGCTGCAACCTTTTGAATTTTTTATCTATTTCGATGGCTTTTTTGGCAATAACGGCACTGTCGAGATTTGAATATAAAGTGAAGTTTATTTCAGGAATATTGGTTATAATCTTTTTTTCCGAAGAAGGGTCTTCGCCACATCCAACCAGCAATAGCAAGCTTATGAGCCCGCTTATCAATCCTGCTCTGCGTATCTTTTTTTTCATCGGCCGCAAATGTACATTAAATTTTCTCATGCAAAATTACACAGACCAATGAAACATTCATGGCAACATATCGTCACAAAAAAATGATTAAAAACTTTTATTGAACATTTTTTACCGCTTCGGAACGACTCAGGCGTTCATCCAGTGTACGACGTATCCACAAAGGCAATTTCCGGTACGGATACACCTTTCCGGTACGTGAATCTGTTACCGAATGCCGGCTAAAATCAATCAAACGGGTTTGTAATACGGAATCTGCCACTACCGTCAAGGGGTTGTTGTGAAACGTGGGCATATATTCGCTACAGGTGATTACTCTGCGCCGATAACCGGTATCAAGCAGCGAAACCCCATCTACCTTATACTGCGGTGTCATTTCCATAAGCTGTAGCATGGTTGAAAAGATATCAGCCTGAGAAACCAACCGCTTTTCTTTCTTCATAAGCACGTTATAAGCAACGCTATCGCCTTCCGGCGGAAAAGCAATTAGTGCATTATGAAAAACATCGGGCGTAAAATTGTCGTTAAAGCGGCCGTTTAACCCGCCAAAATTTTGACCGTGATCGGGTGTAAAAAACATAAATGTTCCCGGAAACCTGTTGTTTAAAAACCGGTAAAGACGCGTTAAATAAATATCGGTAACAATCAACGTGTTGTCATAAGCATTGGTACAATTGGGAGATGTTTCCGGCAGAAAAATCTTTAAACTGTCGGGAGAATGTGCGTTGTACGGATAATGGCTGCCATCCATCTGCAAAACCAGCATAAAAGGCGATCCGTATTGATTTAAAAACCTGAAAACATGCTTCAACATTACCAAATCGTCCACCCCCTTGTGTACATCCACATGGCTGCTAAAATAATTTCCGTCTTCCAAAACATCTAAACTTTTATCATCAAAAAGTGTCCCTATCTTTCCCCAGTGCATATCCTGTGCCGAAAGAAACAATGTATGATAACCGGCGGCGGCGGCATAATCAAACAAGGAAGGATAGGAAAAAAAAGCACCTTGCGGATCGGGGCCTTCCAGCCCGACAAGCATGTAAGGTACACTCAGCCGTGTTTTATTTCCAATGGATACCGCTTTTTGAAAAGGCACTATTTTGTGCTTGCCATATAAACTATCAAGCAAAGGTGTTGTTTTACGTTGATAACCGTAAAGGCTCATATGCGACAACACCTGCGATTCGCCCACCACAAAAACAAGATTTGGAAGCCTCTTTTTAGGTATAACAGGAGTTACACCCGCACGATGAGCCCTGAGTGTTTGTTCATTTCCGGAAACTATTTTCAATGCCAGATTATTGTAAAACGCCACGGTACTTTGCTGAAAAAAATCAACACCATACCAATGCAGGGTAAGAAAAACCGAAAAACCTGCATAAACCAAAAAAGCCGGCAAAATGCCCCATTTACGACGGGGTTGCGAACGATACAACACCATTCCGGCAATCACTACAAAAACCAAAAGAAAAAAAGACGGTAACAGGCTAATGTTTGCCGCACCGGTTTGCAAAGCCATCCGGGTTGAATCGAAAAAAATGGCAAACTCCGAAGGGGAAATAAACTTTTTATAAACCATAAAATAATTCCCCTGTAAAAAAACAGGAATCAACAAAAGCACAACATATAAAAACCAAAAAAGAACTTTTCGCTTTATAAAAGTCAACATATAAAGTAGTCCCAGCAGGGCTACAGCCGACATAACATAGTTTGCCAGAAAGCGCAGGCCCGAAAGGTTATGCAACAGCCAAAGCGGCCCGCGAAAAGTCAAATCAACAACCAACAACAGCCCCCACGCAAGCCACAACCGGTAATTTCTACTTTTTTTGTTTTTTCCTGAAGCCATAACAACGGTTTAAAGCGCTGACAAAAGTAAGGTTTATTGTTTAGTGCTTTGCTTTATATGTTGTCGCTTTTTTTACTAAAAACAACAAATAACATTTTACAAATATCTAAGTTATTTAAAGTTAATTTACCTTTGCACAAATTTTTTTTCTGAAATCACAAATATGCAATTAAGCGAACAAGAAATAGTTAGACGCGAAGCTCTTAAAGAGCTCCGTAAATTAGGCATAAATCCTTATCCTCCCGAAATGTTTGAGGTTACCGCCTATGCCAAAGAGGTACTGGAAAAATACCCTTCCGACAATACTCTTTTTCAGGAAGTATCCATGGCCGGCCGAATTATGAACCGCCGCGTAATGGGAGCCGCCTCCTTTGCTGAAATTATGGACGACACGGGAAGAATTCAGCTCTATTTTAAAAGAGATGATATTTGTCCGGGAGATGATAAAACCATGTACAATACCGTTTTTAAAAGGCTGCTCGACATTGGTGATTTTATCGGCATCAAAGGCTATGCTTTTATTACCAAGATGGGTGAAATAACCATTCACGTTACCGAATATAAAGTGTTGGCAAAATCGCTTCGTCCGCTACCCGTCGTTAAAGAAAAAGAGGGTAAAGTTTACGATGCTTTTACCGACCCCGACCAACGCTACCGCCAGCGTTATGTTGACTTGATTGTGAACGACCATGTTAAAAAAACTTTTGTTCAAAGGGCTCAAATCATACAATCCATGCGCAGTTTTTTAAACGGCAAAGGATACATTGAAGTTGAAACACCTATTTTACAACCCATCCCCGGAGGTGCTGCCGCCCGCCCGTTTATAACCCATCACAATGCGCTTAACATGCCGTTATATTTGCGTATTGCCAACGAACTTTATCTGAAAAGACTTATTGTAGGCGGCTACGAAGGGGTGTTTGAGTTTGCCAAAGATTTTCGCAACGAAGGGATGGATCGTTTCCACAATCCGGAATTTACCCAAATGGAAATGTATGTGGCCTACAAAGATTATTTCTGGATGATGGAAACCACCGAGCAGATGATTGAAAAAATTGTTACCGATCTTTACGGAACAACAAAAATTAAAGTGGGTGACAACGAAATAGACTTTAAAGCGCCTTTTAAACGACAAACCATCCTGGGGGCCATTGAAGAGTTTACCGGTTACAATTTAACAGGAAAAACCGAAAAAGAGATTCGTGAAATTGCCGGAAAACTTTCCATCGAAACCGACCCGAGCATGGGCAAAGGAAAACTGATTGATGAAATTTTCGGCGAAAAATGCGAAGGAAACTACATTCAGCCAACCTTTATCATGGATTATCCTGTGGAGATGTCGCCATTGTGTAAACGGCACCGCACCAATCCCGAGCTTACCGAACGTTTTGAGCTGATGGTAAACGGAAAAGAGCTTGCCAATGCATATACCGAGCTTAACGACCCCATCGACCAGCGGGCACGTTTTGAAGAACAGCTGGAGTTGCTTGAAAAGGGAGATGATGAAGCCATGTTTATCGATTACGACTTTTTGCGTGCCATTGAGTACGGTATGCCTCCCACTTCGGGAATGGGTATTGGTATCGACAGGCTTGTTATGCTGCTTACCAACCAACCCTCCATCCAGGAAGTCCTTTTCTTCCCCCAAATGAAACCCGAGAAAAAAGCTAAACCCATAACCCCCGAAGACTTTATAAAAGCAGGAGTATCGGAAATTTGGGCAGAACATATCATGGCAGCCGGCTTTAAAGCTCCCGCCGATTTAAAAGAAAGTAAAGCAACAGCCATACAACAAAAGCTTAACGGATACCGTAAAAAAAATAAATTATCAATTCCGGCAGTACAGTTGGAAGAGATTGAAAACTGGCTAAAAGAAATAGACTAAATCGTTCTATAACAGTATTTTACTGTTAATATTTTCCGGTTTGTTCATGTTGCTTTTTCATTTAAAACAACAATAAATAAAGCCGTATTATTTAGTGGAAAACATTTTTTTTATACTTTTAGGGCTGTTTTAATGCAAATTCGTTTTGCCTGAAACTTATAATCGGATGATTCGTTAAAAGTTAAAACGCTAAAACATATGAAAAAGAATATACTTTCCATTGCTTTTACAGCCTTTTTAACCTGTTTGTTGTTTTTATCCTCCGGTGTAAAAGCTCAAAACAAATCGTACTGGGAACTAAATCTTAATGGCGGGTCAAGTATTTTTTTCGGCGATGTAAAACAATACCAATGGGTACCGGTTTCTCACAACGAAAACGAGTGGCGATTTGGTGCCGGTTTACAATTCGGCCGTCAACTTTCCTATGTTTTTGGTGTTAGAGGACAGGCCTTATACGGACAACTTGCAGGAACCAAACGCGAGTGGAAACGCTATTTTCAGTCGGACTACATAGAAACAAATCTTAACTTTACCGTTAATTTCAACAATATTTTCGGTAACAAAAGGTCGGACAGATTTTTTAATGTTTACATGATTACCGGCATTGGCCTCACGCAATACAACACCACCGTTTACGAACTGGGAACGAACAAAATACTCGCCAAGGTTGGTAACGGAAATGGCAAAGGAATAAGCGGCCGTACCCTTGAAGGTATTTTAACACTGGGGATGGGAGCCGACATCAGAGTAAACAACAAGCTTCATGTTACGTTGGAATCGGTTAACAGAGGTATGAATTCCGATGCTTACGACCACTGGGAAAAAGGCTTCCCGTTTGATGTATATAATTACACCTCTTTAGGGGTTTCGTGGAGATTTATAAAAAAATCGAAACCGCCCCCTTACCAAAACACGGGAAACGAAACCCCTTATTACGAATACGAAACTGATACCGCTACACAAAACGAAGATGTTGTAGCTCCCGAGCCGGTTCAACCCGGACAACAAGTTGAAGTGCTGGAAATTGAAGAACAAAAACCGGTAGAGCCTCCGGCAGAAGCTACCACAGCAGGAGCAGCAACAACAACAGCAGGAGCAGCAACAGCAGTATCAACAACCGGACAACAGCCTCAATCGCCGGCTAAACCAAATCCCGAATACAGGGTTCAAATTAAGGCAAAATACGGCAAGCCGCTATCAATTGAAAAACTCAGCGTGCAGTACAACCTGCCTGTTGACGAAATTAGAGAAGACCGCCACAACGGATACTACATTTATACGGTAGGCTCGTACGCCACCTATAACGAAGCCCGCGACCGGCGAAATGTTATCCGTAATGTAAATGGTATTTACGATGCTTTTGTGGTTGCTTTCAACAATTGTGGAAGACTGGATAAATTACCCTAAACCATGAATGATTACCACAACCCAAAATACGATTATCATCCCGAAACCGATGATGTGAATACAACCCTGAAATGGATATTAATAATTACTGCCTTTGCGTTTGCGGTATATGTATCGTATGTTGTAGTTTAATTTGAGGAGAAGGAATATAACGGTTTGAGACAGGGCCTAATCATTGTGTTACCATAATCTTTATTTTACGCTACAATTTTTACATTTACATCTTATTGCAGCATAATTTATTTGCTTTATCACACAAATTAAGCTTATTCGGTCTTGCAAATAAATTTAATATTTACTTCTTTAATAAATTCAAAATCGTCTATCCACCTAATGTTCATGTTTTTACATACATCAGGGATTTTTATTTTTTGAGTATTTGGACTATTTGAAAGGTATTCTTTTGTTACTACAATAGCGTTTTCTGCCATAGCATGCGCAATTACCCATGGGTCTGCGATTGACCTGTTTTTTATGTTATTTGCTAAATATTGATGTGACTTATCCTTTGCATATAATTCTTTTAAACAAAGTTGTACTTTTTGGTCAATCGGTCGAACAAAATAACTTTTATCCCTAAACCATTCTTTCAGGTTGTCATCACCCTTATCAATTTCCTTTTTAACCTCCTGAGTAATAAAAACTACACCTTCTTTTGCCAAATTATCAATTACATCCCAGTATGATTTACAAAATTCCGGAGAATAGTACTTATTCCAAGCCTCAATAAAAAAGTTTGTATCCAAGCAATATTTTTGTTGGAAACTATGCATATAAGTGTTTTTCCAGTTTTTTAAAATTACTCACCTTAATATCCAACAATTTATTAGCTTCATATCCTGATATTTTTCCGTTTTTGTAGTATCCGTATATGTATGAAGTAAAGGCTTTGCTGTTCTTTCGTATTTTTAAAATATAGTAACTTGGTCCGCCCTTTTGTTTGGGCTTATTTGATTGACTTTCCAAATATTCATCATATTTCTCTCTGAACACCTTTTTAAATTGATTAAATTGAATTTGCGATATAGTTCTTAAATTTAACATTCGTACCAAAAGGGCAAAAGAACTTACTCTCATTTCTTTGGCAATTTTTTCAACTATTTCCGGCGTGATTGTTTTGTAATTTTTTAAAATACTATAAATTGAAGCTTTTGGCATTAATATTTCAGCGGTTACTCTGTTGCATAATACCTCAATCGGGTCATACTTATTTAAATCGTTTGAGTTCCTGAAATCAATTAAATCAAAAGAAGAAACACCACTTGCATTAATCCAAAGATGTGTCAATTCATGAATTAAGGTAAATAGTTGGGCGTTTTTTACGTCAGCACTGTTTACAAAAATAAATGGCGCATATTTATCAGCAATTGCAAACCCTTTAACTTCATTAATATCAATCCTTAAATGACTATGAATATTACTGGTCAACGACACAAAAATTCTTTTTTGCTCAATTTTATCTACCCAGTATTTTAAAATATCCTGATTTTTTACTGAGGGTTCTATCTCCAACGTTTTAATAATATCAGAAGCAATGACTTCAGCACTGGTATTACTATTAAATTTTCCAATAAAATCAAGTTTATTTTTTCCCTCCTCTTTAAGAAAATCACTAAGCCAGGATTGCTTTGATTGAATATCTCTAATTATAAATGTTAAAGCTGTACTATATTCGTTAAATGCAGTATTTCTTCTAAAGTCTCTTAATGTTTGAAAGTCAGATGGTGGTTCAGGAAGATAAAAAATTGCAATGGGTCTTCTATACAATTTCGATAATTTTTCAAGCTGATTTATTGTAGGAAAATCTTCACCACTTTCCCATAATAAAATTTTTTCTTTTTTAACTTTTATTTTTAAAGCAACCTGATCAATAGACATTTTTGATGTTTCTCTTGCCCATCGCAAAATATTTGATGTTATGATTGCTTTTTCTCTCATTTCATAAAATTACTCAATTTGTTGGTTAATTGAATATTTGTTTTTCTGACCTTATGTTTTAACTATTCAATCATCAATAAATAAGGCTTTTCAATAAATTTATGGGCTATTTCGATTCGGTATCTTTTGTTTCTTTGTCGTTTTTTTCAACATCTTCCGAAATACCGCCTTTAAACTCTTTGACCCCCTTGCCTATGCCGCGCATAAGTTCAGGAATTTTTTTACCGCCAAACAAAAGCAAAACCACTACAACTATTAAAATAACCTCGTATCCGCCAAACCATCCTGCCGGCTGTGCCATTGCTATACCAAAAATATTAAGTATCGACATAACCATATGTTTTAACTTCCTGACAAAGATAATAGATTATCCAACCCAAAAAAAGCCGTTGGCAACGTTTTATTTTACCAACTTGTCTAAGTATTATATTTTAGCATCCGCAAAACCCTTAGATAATGAAACAGTTTTATGCACTTGCTTTTTTGTTGATGGTTATCCTGTCTTCTGTTTTTAGCCAAAACAAAAAAGATTTCAGAAGGCTTCACTACCTTTCGGAAGAGGAGATGACAAAGCCTTTAAACAACAAATTTGACTTTACACCCACCGACCCTCCCGAAGGTTTTATACGCAATGTGGCGGAATTTGACAAAATGCAGGCTGTAATGGTACGTTATCCGTTCGGCATTCCCATGACGCTGGTAGCCGAAATGGCAAAAGACACCCGCGTGTTAACCATTGTGGCGAACCAACAGCAAAAACAGGAAGTACTATCGGAATACATATCCCATGGTGTTGACACTTCGCAATGCGATTTTGTTTTTGCTCAATCCGATTCGTACTGGACAAGAGATTATGGCCCGTTTTTTATTTTCGACGGCAACAACAATGCCGGAATCGTTAATTTTCCTTACAACCGTCCCCGCCCCAACGACAATAACATTCCGGTTGTAATAGCACAATACTTAGGCATCAACCTGTTTGGAATGAACCTTACTCATACGGGTGGAAATTATATGTGTACCGGAATGGGACAAGCTGCATCCACCAATCTGGTTTTGGAAGAAAACCCCACATTTTCGGAAGAAGAGGTAGATACGCTTGTAAAAAATTATTTGGGTAACGATCCTTATCACATCACCCTCGACCCGCTGGGTGAATACATTAAACACATTGATTGTTGGGGGAAATTTTTAGCTCCCGATAAAATCATGATAGGACAGGTTCCGGCCACCGATCCGCGATACAGCGATTTTGAAGCCGTGGCAACCTATTTTACCAACCAAATTAGCAGTTACGGCGACCATTACAAAGTTTACAGGGTATATACGCCCGGGTCGCCTCAGGAAACACCTTATACCAATTCGTTAATATTGAATAAAAAAGTGCTGGTACCGTTAACCGGAAGCCCCTGGGATAACGATGCCCTTACCGCTTATCAAAATGCCATGCCGGGCTACGAAATAAAAGGTATTTACTACAGTGGCTGGGTAGATACCGATGCGTTACACTGCCGCACCAAAGGCATTGCCGACATCAATCAGTTATACATCTGGCATGTGCCCACGCTTGGAAATATTGACTTCGACTACAGTTACCCCGTTTCAGCCAAACTTTATAACTACAGCGGACAACCTGTTTATCAGGATTCTGTTTTTGTTATCTACCAAATTAACCGGAGTGCTTACGATACCGTTTTAATGACTGCCCTATCGGGAGATTCGACACAATATACCGGAGATATTACAGGTGCCGAACCGGGAGACACGGTAAACTATTATCTTTTTGCCGCCGACGCATCAGGCCACCATGCCAACCATCCGTTTATAGGCCTGCCCGACCCACACCGCTTTGTGGTTAAACAACAGGCACTGCACTTTAACCCTGATACGGTTTGGTTTCAAACCGAAGAACAAGTGGCTATGGGCATTCCTTTGCACATCATTAACACTTCCGATACTTCTGTAATCCTAAACTCAATTACACAATTCGGACTGACGTTTTCATGGTACATTCCCCCCGATTCTTTTCCCGAGCTTCCTTATACGCTGCTAAAACACGATACACTCACGCTCCCTGTTCATATAGATATGCCTGTATTGCGCGAAATAATTACCGACACCATGTTTGTGGTAACTCCCGACAAAACATACAAAGAGCTTTTGATGGTTGATTCGAAACTGATTGAAAATATTTTTGAGTCCGGATTAGCAGAAAAGGTTAACACATATCCCAATCCGGTTAGCAGCAAAGTTACTTTTGAATGGAAAACAAAAAACAGCTACTCGCTAAAGATTTATAATCTGAAAGGGCAATCGGTTTATTCAAAATCAGGTAATGCAACACGGCACAACTGGATTATAAATAGTCATAATATCAAACCCGGTGTTTATGTTTACCGTATCAAAATAGGCAACCAAACAGTAACGGGTAAAATAGTTAAAAAATAGCAGGTGAGTCAATTTTAAAAAGGCTTTTTATTGTTTACAACCCCATGCTCATGCTTACCAACTCGGCAATGTCGTAGTTTTTAACCGCTTCTTCCTTGTTGGTATATTTAATACCGTCGGTTATCATGGTCATACAGAAGGGGCAGGCGGTACAAATAATATCGGCACCGGTTTCCAGTGCTTCTTCGGTACGTTCGATAAAAATTTCCTTGTCGCCTTTTTCAGCCTCTTTAAACATTTGTCCGCCACCGGCACCACAGCAAAGGGCAAAACTTTTGTTGCGTTCCATTTCAACGGTAAGAGCAGGCAAAGCTTTAAGTACTTCGCGCGGAGCATCGTACTCTTGGTTGGCACGACCAAGATAACAAGGGTCATGATAGGTGATTTTTTTACCTTTCAACTCGCCACCGTTAATATGCAGTTGCCCGGAAGCAATTTTTTGTTGCAGAAACTGTGTATGATGCTGCACTTCGTAGTTGCCGCCAAGGTCGGGATATTCGTTTTTAAGTGTATTGAAGTCGTGCGGATCGCAGGTGATGATTTTTTTTACTTCATAACCGTTTAGCACTTCAATGTTCGTAAGCGCCTGCATCTGGAACAGCATTTCGTTGCCTGCCCGTCGTGCCACATCACCGCTGTCCGACTCTTCAACACCCAAAACAGCGTAATCAACTTTAAGATGGTTTAGTATTTTAACAAACTCGCGCATCACCTTTTTATACCGGTCGTCGAAAGCACCTGCCGAACCCACCCAAAGCAGATATTCGGGTTTTTTACCTTCAGCAGTAACATCAGCCATTACAGGCACTTGCAACCCTTCGGCCCAAAGCAATCTGTCTTCCGGCGAAAACTGCCAGGGAGCCCCGTTGTTTTCGATATTGGCAAACACCGTGTTCAATCCCGAAGGTGCTTTGGCCTCTTCCATCACGAGATAGCGGCGGATACCCAAAATAATAGAGGGTTGATTGATGTTTACCGGACACTCCTGCGCACAGGCATTACAGAGGGTACATGCCCACAACTCTTCTTCGGTGAGATAGCTTCCCAATAAGGCTTTGCCATCATCAAAATCTTTGCCGTTTTTAATCATTTCGGGGCCTTTTTCTTTCATCCGCTTGCGAGTATCCATCATCACTTTACGGGGCGAAAGCAGCTTACCTGTAATGTTGGCCGGACATACCGAAGTACAGCGTCCGCACTGGGTACACGCCAGTGAATTCATATAATTAACCCAGGTAACATCTTCAATATCTTTAATACCGAAACGTTCAACGGCTTCCTCTTCCCCTTCGGCAGGTTCTTCAAAAGCAGCATTGGGGTCAAGCATCATTTTTACCTCTTTGGTAATGTTTTCCATGTTGTCAACATATCCCAGCGGTTCAAGCCGCCCCACAAAGGTATTGGGTACCGAAACAAATACATGAAAGTGCTTGGAATAAGGTAAAATATTGGCAAATAAAAATATAAGCGTTATGTGTGTCCACCAGTTAAACTGGTACCAAAACCAGGCGGTTTCGTTGGAGATACCGTAAAAATAATTTGCCAGAAAATGACTTACCGGATAGGAACCCAAAATTTCGTGTCCCGATTGTTTTGCCCA
>CAYVWX010000080.1:0-12343 GCA_964455635.1 uncultured Lentimicrobiaceae bacterium
CCTGCAAACTCCAATATCTTTTTTCCTTCGGCATCCGAAATAAATTCTCCTTTTCCATTAAGAAGTTTCAGAGCATTCCACTGTTTTGGGTTGTGGCTTGCCGTAAGAATAATACCTGCATTGGCATGAGTTCCGGTAACGGCAATTTCAACCGTAGGCGTAGTGGAAAAACCGAGGTTCAGCACCTCTACACCCATCCCCGACAGGGTAGCCGTAACCAACGACTCAACCATTTGACCTGAAATTCGAGCATCGCGTCCCACCACGAATTTTACCGGCTGTCCGATATTTTCTTCTTTAATAATAGATGCAAATGCGGCGGTAAATTTAACCACATCCAACGGAGTAAGGTTGTCGCCCGGAAACCCACCGATGGTGCCTCTTATTCCAGAAATAGATTTTATTAATGTCATAGTTTATAATTTTTATCCAACTGATAATCTATCCAATAAACGGATTAAACGATTTTAATATCATCTTACAAAATATTATACACCCTTACCCTGACAAACCGGAATAGTAAAACTCCAATTACCATTAATCAAACCACAAATAAATTCAAATCTTTTAAAAATAAAAAATCCAAACCGGTTTTCAAATTTAGGATTTATAATTTGAATTTTATTTGAGAGTTGGGTTTTGAGTTTTGTCATTTTCCGCCATATATGATTGAAATTAAATTCAAGGTTGTCAACGTAAAAGCGCGTCCTAATCAAAAAAGGCGATAACGGTTTGTCGGGCTTTTACTTTTTGATGCATTTTAACGTTCACCTTTACATTCAGGGGCAGGAAAAAGTCGATGCGAGAGCCAAATTTAATCATCCCCATTTCGGAACCCTGCTCCACTTTATCGCCTTTTTTTGAATAGCACACCACCCGACGGGCCATCACACCGGCAACCTGTCTGATTAAAATATCTTTACCTTTTTGTTTTTCGAGCACCACGCTGGCACGTTCGTTGTGTTCGGACGATTTAGGGTTGTAGGCGATAAAATATCTGCCCGGGTGATATTTTGAATACTTTACTTCGCCCTGAAACGGATACCAGTTAATGTGAACATCCATGGGCGACATAAAAACCGAAATCATCAACCGCTTGTCGTTAAAATACTCGTTTTCGAACACCTCTTCAATGACAACAATTTTTCCATCAGCAGTTGATAAAATATGGTTATCGCCCATGTTAACATCCCTGTCGGGATATCTGAAAAAGTATATTGTCCAGCTTAAAAGGATGAAAAAGCCTGCAAAAAGAAAATATTTCACAAAGAGGGGAAACGGCATAAACCAAATGCCCAACGACAAGGCTGCCAGCACCAAAAAAGTGGTGCCAATAATCATATATCCTTCACTGTGTAGCTTCATCGCACAAAAAAGCTAATGTATAAAAAAACAAAAGGGGTTGCAAAAAGTACCGCATCAAATCTATCCAAAACGCCACCATGTCCGGGGAAAATGGTACCGGAGTCCTTAACACCTTTGTTTCGTTTTAACAACGATTCGGCCAAATCTCCCAAGGTACCGAAAACAGCCACGATAGCGGCGGTTATTATCCATTGGATTTCGGTAAGTTGTGTAAAGTACTGTGCCAAAATCCAGGCCATCAGCATGGCGAACAACAAGCCGCCGGCACACCCTTCCCATGTTTTTTTAGGCGAATGGCGTTCAAACAATTTTGTCTTTCCAAAAGCCGAACCCGTAAGATATGCAAAAACATCGTTGCTCCATGTTAGCAGAAAGACACCTGCCAACACGCCGGGGAAAAATGTTTCTCCGGACTGGTTCCCCATGTAATAGAGCATATTCAGTAGCCCAAAGCTTAACGAAACATAGATAAATGCCGAAAAATAGACTCCGATTCTGTTCCAATTGGAATTGTGCCGAAAGAGTTCGAGCAAAATAATAAGGTAAAACAAAATTAGCACATAAATCATCATCCTGACGTCGAAAACACCAATGCCTACCAAACCGGTTATGGCATAGATAACCAATCCCGAAAAATAAAACGCAAGATGATTTTCCGGCTTATGGTTGGGATAAAACAATCGGAAGAACTCGTAAAGGCCAATCAGCGAAAAAACTCCGGCCACCCCAAAAAAGGCATAGGGACTCCAAAATAGAGAGCCTAAGATAAGCACCAAAAAAACAATGCCTGTAAGAGTTCGCGTAATGAGTTCTTTCATGGGCTACATAGTTGGATTACAAATCGTCTATCATAAAAACATACAGTTCTTTAGGACCATGGGCACCCATGACTAACGTTTTTTCAATATCGGCTGTCCGGCTGGGGCCGGTTATAACGGTAACCTGCGAGGGAAACCCTCCGGAATATTTTTCTTTCATGGCAACCAATGCTTCCTTAAGCTCCGTTACCACCTGCGATGCATAAGCAATTACAATATGAGTTTCGGGAAAAACAAACATACGCCGTCCGGCACTTATTGCCGACGACACCATTACACTGCCAAAGCGGGCAATTAAAAACTCGCACCGCGTAATGCCGGCTTTTACCTCCAAAAAAAGATTTTCATCGGAAACAACATCTATTCCGGCCGGTTTTAACATACCAATCAGTTTATCGTCGGGGGTAAAAACCGATGGCCATTTTTTTTCGGCTATCAGCGATTTTAAAATTGAAACAGCTGTTTCGGTGTCCTCACAATAAACAAATTTACCGTTGTTATCGAGAAGTTTTGACGCAAAAACCACCTCCTTTTCATCTTTCAGGTCATCATAAACCGATTCATCAAAATTAACCCTGTCAAAAGGGTTTTCTCCTTTGGTGATTAAAGCATTACGGATGCTGGTAAGAATTTTTTCTTTGGTAGTGGTTTCTTTAATCGACATAACAGAATTTATTTTAAAGACTTTTTATCCTTTCGGGAAGAAGTACTTTTATCAACTACTTTGCTACCTTTTTCATTTTTTTCAGCTTTACTACTACTATCTGATTTTGAATCATTTTCGCCGGAACTAATTTTCTTAACGGTTTTTTTTACTGCTTTCGTTGCTTTTGTTTTTACCTCCTTTTTATTGCCGTTTACTTCTTCGGCTTCCATTATCTCCATTGCATTACCCCAGGGGCGTTTTCCAAATATCTGTTCAAGATCTTCGCCAAAGATAACCTCTTTTTCAAGTAATTTAGCTGCAAGTTGCTTTAACCCTTCTTTATGTTCGCTAAGAATTTTAACTGCACGCTGATAGGCTTCTTCCAGAATTTTTTTAATTTCGGAATCGATAACCTCGTTGGTTTTTTCGCTAAAGGGTTTGCTAAAGGAGTATTCCTGTTGACCCGTAGAATCGAAATAGCTGATATTTCCGATTTTTTTACTCAGACCGTAATAAACAACCATGGCGTAAGCTTGTTTGGTTGCTTTTTCCAAATCGTTAAGGGCACCGGTTGATATTTCGTTAAAGATTACCTGTTCGGCGGCCCGGCCACCTAAGGTAGCCGTAATTTCGTCGAACATCTGAGCATAGGTGGTTATCTGCCGTTCTTCGGGCAAATACCATGCAGCGCCCAACGATTTACCACGGGGAACAATGGTAACTTTTACCAGAGGATGCGCATATTGCAGCAGCCAGCTTGTGGTGGCATGGCCTGCTTCGTGGTGGGCAACCACCTTTTTTTCGTTGGGTGAGATAATTTTATTTTTCTTTTCCAATCCGCCAATAATGCGGTCGATGGCGTCCATAAAATCTTGACGCGTAATATCTTTATGCTCGTTTCGGGCTGCTATTAAAGCCGATTCGTTACAAACATTGGCTATGTCGGCACCCGAAAATCCGGGAGTTTGCTTGGCTAAGAAGTTTTCGTCAACCGATTTGTTAAGTTTTAAAGGACGCATATGCACTTTAAAAATCTCTTTTCGTTCGTTCAGGTCGGGTAATTCAACATGAATCTGACGGTCGAACCTTCCGGCCCTCATAAGTGCTTTATCTAAAATATCGGCACGGTTGGTGGCGGCAATGATAATCACACCGGAATTGGGTGTAAAGCCGTCCATTTCGGTAAGCAACTGGTTTAAGGTATTTTCGCGTTCGTCATTGGAACCTGTCATAGGACTTTTCCCTCTGGCACGTCCGATGGCATCAATTTCATCGATAAAAATAATGGAAGGTGCTTTATCTTTAGCCTGCTTAAAAAGATCGCGTACTCTGGAAGCACCCACGCCCACAAACATTTCAACAAAATCGGAACCTGAAATAGAAAAGAAAGGGACATGTGCTTCGCCGGCAACCGATTTGGCAAGCAGTGTTTTACCCGTTCCGGGAGGGCCTACCAACAAAATACCTTTGGGAATTTTACCACCCAAACGGGTATATTTTTCAGGGCTTTTTAAAAAGTCAACCACCTCTTTTACTTCAACCTTTGCCTCTTCAAGCCCTGCAACATCTTTGAATGATATGTTTACAGAGGTATTTTTATCGTAAACCTGGGCTTTTGATTTTCCAATGTTAAATATCTGCCCGCCGGCACCACCGCCGCCACGGCTCATCATACGCATAATAAAATACCAGGCTCCAAAAAGCAACAGTATATAAAAGCCGATGTTCAGCACATCGGATGTCCAGTCGTATCTGATTTCACTTTGCACATACACGGGATTTTTCATCCCCTTTTGAACTTTTGCCACCTTTTCGTCGAACTTATCAGGCGAAATTACGGTATAGGTAAATTGTGGTTTATCAGCTCCAAAATTCGATTTCTTATTAACATCTTTGTATTTATCCTCTTTTAACTTTTCGGGCTTAATATATATTTCGGCAAACTCTTTGTTTACCAATACAATTTTTTTAACGTCACCCTCTTTTAACATGGTTTGTAAGGCGCCCCAGTCGGTTTTTTTGGTTATGCTGTCGGAATAAAAAAACTGCATCCCGATAAAGATAAGCAGCAACACTCCGTAAATCCAGTAAAAGTTAAATTTTGGCTTTTTACCTTTTTTTTCCTGCGGGCCAAAAGGCAATACCGGAGGGGTTTTTTTATCATCTTTTTTATTTTCTGCCATTTTTTAAAGTATCTTCTTTATTAATTATCACTTTTATAATCGATTCGAGGGGCATCGGCCCATAAATCTTCCAACTTGTAAAAAAGTCGTGTATCGTCCTGAAAAACATGTACCACCACATCAAAGTAATCAAGCAATATCCATTCGGAGTTGCTAACACCCTCACGATGAACCGGACTGACACCACAATTTTTCTTCACCTGCTCCAAAACATTCTCGTAAATAGCGTCAACCTGCGTTTTAGAGGGGGCATTACATATAACAAAATAGTGTGTAACCGCATTGGGAATGTTATTCAAGTCAAGACTTACAATGTTTTTTGCTTTTTTTTCCTGCATGGCATTCACCACGTTTTCAAGAATAAAAGCAGCGTCATCCCGAATTTTTTTTACCATAAATTTTTTTTCAGTGTAATGGGCAAAAGTAATTATTTTAAGCATATAATCCTTCATTATTTAGAACTCTTAACATAGACGTTGGGAGAGTTGGGAGAGTTGGGAGAGTTGGGAGAGTTGGGAGAGTTGGGAGAGTTGGGAGTTGGGAGTTGGGAGTTAAGAGTTATGAGTTAGGGGTTGAGTATTGAGCATTAGGAGTTGGCGCAGATAACAACCTGCCATAAGCGCTATCTTATTTTTTTCCATCTCCGAAAAATATGTACGTTTGTATTAAATTGCCAACAGCATGAAAAAAAATATCAGAGAAGACAACCCTGTTGTTTTAAGCAACGACGGTTCGCACACAATATACAGCAGCCGCTTTTCCGAACATTATCACAGCACTTACGGGGCCATTGGCGAATCGAAGCATATTTTTATTGAGGCAGGATTAAAACCGTTAACTGATGTAAAAAGTACGATAAATATTTTTGAAGTGGGTTTTGGCACCGGCCTTAATGCCTTACTTACCTTTGAATATGCCCTAAAAAATAACTTTACGGTAAATTATTGGGCCGTTGAAGCTTTTCCGGTTGACCGTAATATTGTAACGAGATTAAATTATACCGAATTGTTAAACATTGAGCCCGAGATATTTGCCGCCATGCACCGGACAAAAGACAAACCCGTAGCAATAACACCCTTTTTTAAGCTAACCGTTGTTTCTGACACATTGCAAAACATAATGCTTCCCGAACAATTTTTCGACCTTATTTATTTTGATGCTTTTTCGCCGGAGGTACAACCCGAAATGTGGCATGTTTCGTGCTTTGATAAAATTTATAAGGCTACAAAAAAAGATGGAATACTTACTACCTATTCGTGCAAAGGAACCGTTAAAAGAGCACTAAAAGCAGCCGGATTTTCCATTAAAAAACTACCCGGCCCTCCCGGAAAACGGGAGTTTTTGAGGGCAACAAAAATGTGATAATGTTGCAGATTACTTTAACTTGTAATTTAACAGCAGGCTTCCGGAGCCGGTAATCAAATTTATTTCACGACTGTTTTTTAATCCGGTAACGGTAAACGGTGTTTCACCCACAAGCTCTTTGCTGACGCTGATAATGCCATTTTTATCGAATAGATAAATACTGTGTTCAGGGCCCGAAACAACACCCAAAACTTTTTTATTTTTGCTCAATCTGAAAAAAACGGGCTTAATATCAATGTCGGCATGAAATGTATAGCTGAAAAGTACTTTTTTAAACCTGTTAAAAACGGTAAGTTTGTTTTCATCTACATAAATAAAATCGTAAATACCGTCGTTGTTAAAGTCGTTGTACAAAAAAAAGTGTTGGGCTGAAAAACTACCAAAATCGGTGTATCTTAACTTTCCCGAAGCCGATATATACACCAATCTACCTGTAGTAGTGGTAGTTATAAAGATACCTTTACTGTTTGTTTTGTTAACATAAAAGTTACTGTTGGGGGCTTTGTTTAGTTTGCCTTTTATTCTAATCCGTTCCTTTCCTTTGCGGTTTACAATTTTTACATGATTGTTGATATCGGTTATAATAAGGTAATCTTTGTGGTTAGCCACCAAATGCTCAACCGGTTTTATCACAATATCGGCCATTTTAAAACTTTTCCACCCTTTTACCTTACGGCCTTTGATATCGTAATTGTAAATCCTTTTATCAGACTGCGCCAGCAACATACGGTAATCTTTTTTATGGTTGTAGTCAAACACGCTGACACCGTTTGTGGCCGAAGGGTTAATTTTAATGGGATATTGTTTTACTTTTTTTCCGTTTTTATCGAAAAGATAGATAAAATCGGCCGTATTAAACAGGTATTGAATTTTTCCGTTTTTAAAATAATCAACCTGATAAACATCGCTGACAGGCAATCCCGAAAGGTGTTCTTTCCATAATATTACGCCGTCGTACCGCACAAGATAAACATGGTTGCTTTTATCGAAGACAATAATATTTTGTTTTCCTGTTGAATGGTCTTTAACGGGATAAGGTTTTCCCACCACATCGTCGTCGAGTTTTACACGCCACAAGGCAGGACGATCGGTATGCTGCAGAGTGCTTTGCTTTAAATAAAAACCGGTATAAACAAACGGTGGCTGGCTGCTCATTTGAAACATCATACCCGAAAAATCTTTTATTGCTGCCGAATTGTGTTTTAATTTACCGGCCATATTGTTGTTAAAATACTTTGATACCAAACCTGTTAACCGGCTTATTTTTAAAAATACCGTGACATTTGATAATCGGGTAAGCTTGTTGGCAAAGACTTTAAAATTTTTATTAAGGTCGAGTGTTTTTCCCGTTTGATAGAGCCGTATCCAGTTAATAAGTTGATCCGGGTTGTTTCCGAAGATGGCATAATCGTCAATAAATAGATAATAATTTTTTTGAATACCTGTAAAAACATCACCCAAAAGCAAATCTGTAAAATGACCGTTTTCAAGCTTGTTAACTGTATATTGATTGTATGATTTAACCTTAGCCTTACCCCTTTTAGCCGCAGCATTCAACAGTATTTTTTTTGCCTGCACAGGATCGTTAAAACGAATTACGGCAAAACATTTATCGTCGAACTCGCTTGTTTTCCGTGCCGTTGAAACAAATACGGTTTGATTGCCCACAAGCTTTGAAAAGGCATTTATATCAATTCCTGAAAAATTTTCCTGCGAATTTCCACTCTCTTTTTCAAAACGGCTGTAACCCTTAAAAACAAACAGCGTTGTGTTGTAAGGCAAAACACCAATATAATCCTGTTCCTGAGGTTTTTGGTTAAGATAACGCTGATAAGCCGGGCTGTTGACATTGCCAATGGCAAGGCCGTTTAACACCATTTCTTTTTTCCTTAAAAAAAGATCGGTTACACTCCATGTTACGGGAGATAACACGTCGGAAAGCGCTGTTTGGCGGTTACGGCCTGCAAACTGTTTTAGTATCACACTGAGTTTGGGGCCGTTCAAATACAAATGGGTATTAACATGTTTACCGGCGGTTTTTTTTATTTTGGCAAAAAGGCCGCTGTTGCTAAAATGAGCATCGTTACCCTTTTTAAACGATTCCAGTGCTTTTAAAACCAACGATTCCGATTTGGATATAACTATCATATCGCCGGCAAAGCCCAAAACAAGATTGAAATTATTTTGTCCGTTAATCATTTTAAGCACTTCAAACCCCGCCTCCTGCTTTGAAATAAAGTTCAGGGCAGTTCCTGCTTTTCGCAACAGAAAAAGTTTAAGGTCTTCAATATCCGGCATTAAACCTGCCGACGACACAAAAAGTGCGTGTCCATGAAGGCTGTCGCCATAAAATGCGATGAGCAATGGTTTTGAAAACAATGCCGAATGATAGGTACTGTTCGGTTTTAACAGCGAATCGAGGAATTCGGTTTGCTTTTCGATGGTTTTAAAACTTTCAATCCGGGTAAGGCTGTTCCAGATATCGTTACCATATTTTAATTTTTCAAAAAGTTTACCTGGATGTCGGGTTTCAATTACCAGCGCCGGCGTATTGGGCAGGAGTCGCCAGGGATTTAACCGACGGTTTTTTGTATTGTTAATAAAAAGGGCAACAATTATTAAAAAAATTATACCTGCCGAAGCAGCTGCCATGAAACCTTTTTTCATTTCGTCGTTATCCTGTTTTGTTTATAAAATTGGCTCAACAACACACACCCCGGACATTAAAAACGCTCCCAGCCACCGGTCATCCGGGCAACCCTGCCCGAACACGGATCGTTTATTTTAGTAAAAAACAGGTTGTCGTTGTTTTTTACCCCCCACGAATATTTCCCGGGTTTGTCAACACAGGTTTTTGATGAAGAGTCGTTCATTAAAATCACTTCCGCACCTTTTATAAGCAGTGTTCCTTTAATAATTTTGTTTTGATCAACACCGGCAAATTCCATTTTAAAAGTAGTACCTGTAATGGTCAACATTGTACCATCGTAAGTGCTGTACCAGCTGCCTTCGAGGGGAGATTTTACAGCAGCCGTTCCTTTACCGGCCGGCATTTCCGTTTTTTGATTCCTGTGCGAAACCACAACATCTTCTTTAGGTGTGTTGTTAATAAACAGATAGGTGATTGCATACGACAAAATAGCAACCAAAACAATGATAATTAGTACAATAGAAAAGTTAAGGGAAGATTTCTTTTTTTTTGTTTGTTTTCGCTTAGCCGACATATTAAAAAAATTTTTGCTAAGTTAATCGAAATTTTAAATCTCCGCTTACTTTATAACCACCAATTTTGTTGTTTCAACATCGGAACCAACCTGTAAGCGGGCATAATAAATACCTTCCTGCAATCCATAAACGGGAACCTCTATTTTTTGAGCGCCTTTTTGTTGTTTTCGGTTCACCAGCACTTTTATGCGTCTGCCATATGCATCGTACAGGCTAAGCTGCACCTTTTTAGTTTGGGGCAGGTAATATTGTAAGGTTGTAAAACCGTTAAACGGATTGGGATAATTACGCAGGTTATAACTGTTTTTAATTTTTCGATGGTTGTTTACCCCGAGCACCACCGAAGGTGTAATATGCGTATAGCAAACATCTTCTTCGCCGTTAAGGGTGTTGGCCCAAGCCAGATGGGCTCCGTTTTCATCGGAAACCATATCGAAATAGTCGCCCATTTTATTTTGGTTAGGATATCCCACATGTGGGTTAAACACATCTGATATTTTTTTATTTACGGACCAGGTTACACCGTGATCGACAGAGAAGGAGTAATAGAGCGCCGAATAATCGGGGTGCCCTGCAGGAGCATTTCGTGTGTCGAGCCACACCACATCAATACGTCCGTCGGGGGCAACCGACATGGTTCCCATCCATTGCGTATTGATAAAACTCAAGTCGTCGTTAATTCTAACGGGGTCGTCCCAGGTAAGACCGCCATCGGCACTCCGGGCAAACATAACATCACCGGGATCATATAACGAAATCCGTTGAACCGTAGCCATTACATAAACATAACCCCGTCCGGGGCCATCCGATTTATCCACATCAACCCAGGCCTGCCCTAACAATCCCGAAGGATTGATGTTAGTCCATCCCGACAGCTGTCCGTCGAGTTTAACCCAGGTAGTCATATCCCATTTAATATCGGAGCCGGGTAATTTTGCGTTGGTAGATTTATCAATGATTACACCATCATTATATCCCCATGCTACCCCTACCTCGTAAAGTTCGCCGTCGGGGCCCACCGCCAAGGTTCCCCAATAAGGGTCATCATCCACCGGCACACAATCCTCATAACTTTCGCCACCGTTGGTTGAGCGTGTAAAACTACCGGTGTTACAAATAGAATAGGACTGGTTCCACTCGGCATAAATATTACCCGAGCCTAAGCCGTCGGTACGATCGATACGCATCCATTGTTTATCGCCACCCTGAGCATAAACACCTGTATCCCACTCAAATCCGCCATCATTAATACGATAAACATCGCACCACATATTGTCGGAATTATCAACAGTAAGACTGTTGTAATAGAAGTTTCCATTTTTATCAAAATCCAGTACAGGGTCCGAGCGAAAAACTCCCGGATCAATTACACCGGGGAAAGTCCATGTTTCGCCACCGTCATCCGAATATCCATATCCTGCCTGACGAAAATTATTGTTCACATTGTCAAACTGCCGCCACCCGATGACAATTCTGTCCGGATTAGTAGGGTCAACGGCAATGGAAGGCTCGTTGGCAGCATCACCGACAATGTTATTTCCATCGGCATCAATGTTTACCTGCCGTGTAAAATAGGTGGTTGTATCAAAGCGATATCCCGGTGACCGCTGCATGTTTTCGCGAGATACGGCGTGGTAAGCATCATCAATTTTTTCGTGAAGGCGCTTAGCCGGTATCTGTTGAGCAAAAACCGAAGTTACTCCCGACAGGGCGAAAGTTAATAACACAAAAAAACCATAACTTCTTCTTTTTACGGCGGATGGAAAAATTTTCATTTGATAAGGAATTAAATTAAAATATGTTTTCAAACTTGAACGACAAACTATTGACAGAAACAGAAAGCTTTTCGTTGCCTGAAAACAACACAAACATGCTAAAATTGTTCACATAAAAAGCAATAGCAATTATCATGCTACCGCATATCAACCACCTCAACATCGGGATACTTCTTCGGGTCGAAAGTAAAGGTATCGTCGGCCAATGTAACATTGGGTTTTAAATCGATAATGTGATAGGTAAAAACATTTCCGTTTTTATCGTAAACCGAAAAGTTTTCCAATGTCATTTTTTTCTTATTTACCAGCACACTCATCTTTTCAAAGTTTTTTCCTTTTGACGGTTTTAAAACAATGAGTTTTAAATTGCTGTTTTTATAAGTTGCCTCTTTATCAAAACGGGCGTCATAATCTTTGTTGTAGCTGGTAAGAATTTTTGTAGGCGAAATACTTTCGTCGTTATCTTCCACATTGCTCACCATTACCTCCTGCGAATCTTCAAGGTAGGTCCACAAGGTTTTTCCATCTGAAATAATAACCTGCCCTGACATTTCAATACGGTATTTGTCGCCGGAAACATAAATTTTACCGGTTTTCTTTTCGTTGATATTCATTTCGGTATTCACCATGGTATATGACAGGTTTGCTTCAAAATTATTGTATGAGGCAATTTTATTAATCACACTTTCCAATAATTTTTCAGCCTGTTTTTTTGATTGTGCCTGCACGGCAGAAAACCAAATGAGAGAGAGCGCCAATATTCCTAACTTTAAAATAGATTTCATGTGTTTATAAATTTATATAATATTAATATACTGTGTTTTATGTTTTGTCATGATTTTCGGCTTCGCCATCGAAAATCACGCCAAAACGAGCCTTACGTTTTTTTACCCCGGGTTAACACCCGAGGCTATAAATATTCCGCTCCTCCGGAGCTTTTTAATCATGCTTCTGTGTGACGACTTG